>PLZC01000438.1 GCA_003151985.1 Acidobacteriaceae bacterium | reverse complement strand
TTTGGTTTGCCAGCGGATATTCCTTTCACTGATCGGCAAGATCAGTTGCAGCGCGCCCTTGCTTCGATCCACACGATTGGCGAGACTGCGCTTTACGATGCGATTGCCACAGCCCTCGATCACCTCAAGAAAGGCAGAAGCGACAAGAAGGTTCTTATCGTGATCAGCGATGGCGGCGACAATGCCAGCAAGCTCAGTCTTGCCCGGCTTATTGAAATGGCTAAAGCGTCCGATGCAATCATCTATACGATCGGCATCTTCGATGAGCGGGACGGCGATCAGAATCCAGGCGTGCTCAAGCGATTTGCGAAAGAAACCGGTGGCGAGGCATTCTTTCCGGAATCATCGAATGAGATCGCATCCATCTGCGGAGGAATTGCCCGAGATATACGCAATCAGTACACGCTGGCCTATGCTCCTTCGATCCTGAAGCAGGATGGCGGATATCGAGTCATCGATGTGAAGGTCAGCGCACTGGGACATGGGCGCTTATCGGTCCGCACTCGAACTGGGTACTCCGTGCCATCGGCACCCCTAACACCGGCATCAGGGACGGTTGGCCATGATCTCCATCGCTGAGAACGAGATGTTCGCCACGCGCAGCCAGCGATTTATGTGCTGGACGCGACGAATTCTCATGCTCACAGGTGTTCTTGCGCTCGCCTATGTCGCGCTCACATTATTCAATGCGAGGCTTTTTCAGATCGCCGCAAGCCACACGCTGGAACAGCAGATTCACGCCGAAGAACAGCATACGGCAAGCCCGTCAAGGCCGGCCGTGAAAGAAGGGGATGTTCTGGGAAAGATTGAAATACCGAGGCTTGGCTTGTCCGTAGTGGTATTGCAAGGAACAACCTCGAAAACTCTGCTGCTCGGAGTCGGGCATATCGAAGGGACCGCGCTGCCTGGGGAGTCGGGAAATATAGGTATCGCCGGGCACCGGGACACCTACTTTAGAGTTTTGAAAGACGTTCGCAGGAATGACGAGATCCGCCTTCAGACCGCATCTGGTATCGCCCGGTACGAGGTCGATTGGATCCAGATCACGGCTCCTCGCGACGGCGACATCGTAGCCCCCACGAGCGAATCCGCTCTAACCCTCGTGACCTGCTACCCCTTCTACTATATCGGCGCGGCTCCGGAACGATTTGTTGTTCATGCTCATAGACTATAGGGACTGGTTAACCGATCCACCATCCTATCCATTGTTCTCCTCGTTCACGGCGACTCGAGTGTGTACCGTTTTGCTCAGTTTCGAAACGAATGTCAAAAGCCCGGAACGAATAGGAAGGTGATGATTCCGAGCTAATTTGACCAGCCTAGAAGGGTACAACTCTGACATGATCTGCACAGGCTGACCTGAACGCCAACACGTGTCATTGACAGCGCTGCGTATCGACGAAACGCGATGCGGACCGGAGGAGAGACCTTGACGCCATTCATGGAAAGCATGGAAAGACGGAATTCGCAGTCTTTGCTTGTCAGTTGCGGAGATCTGGCGGGCAGACTCGGATTCCGATCGATCAAAGAACCTATTGACACAAAGGTCCGCAGGGTGATGCTTCTGCTGCTGGTCGCCATAGTCCTGGCAGGTTTGTCAGTGACGGCAAGACCGCAATCGCCGATCAATTCGGAAAACTCTTCAGGTACTGGAACAAGCACGACCGCTCCGCAACTGGACCTGGCATACCCGAATCGCTACGGCGCGAAGGACGCATTCCGCATAGGCAACTACAGCATGCTGGCCTATGTGGGCGAAAACATTTCCTTGGAATTTTTCTTTAGCGGACCCCACTCCCTGCTTCATCGCATGCATCTGAACAATGCGCACGGCTCACCTGATAAAGGACCAAACTAATGAGCGATCGCGGAGTCATTGCAGTTGAAGGCTTCAACCCGCCAATTCCGGAGCGGCGATCCGAACCCATGCCTTCTGTTGCAGGTTCCGTTACAGGACTGGTCAATGGCTTCTTCGAGTGGTTTGGCAGCCTTGGCATCTTTTCCTGGCAAGTATTCAAGGCCGCGGTTACGCCGCCGTATGAGTGGCGCGAGTTGATTCGTCAGCTCGACGAAGTTGGATCCAAGTCATTTCCGCTGGTAGCCTTGGCGGGCGCCGCAATCGGTGTGATCATCTCGCTGGAAGCCCGCTACAGTCTAACTCGATTTGGCGCTAAATCGATGTTTCCAGCTACTCTTGTTTACTCCGTGATCCAGGTAATGGGGCCGATTATCACCGGCTTGATCGTATGCGGCCGCGTTGGCGCCGGCATGGGCGCGGAGTTGGCGTCTATGAAAGTTTCCGAACAGATTGACGCCATCGAGGCATCGGCGATCAACCCTTACAGGCTTCTGGCTGCAACCAGAATCCTGGCTTGCATTCTGATGCTGCCGCTGTTGACTCTTGCCGCTGATGCATCGGGTTTGTTGACTGGCTGGTTTGCGCAGTCTCTGGTAGAGCCGCTTTCGTTCCACCAGTTCATTGCAAGCGGCTTCAAAGGCGCCACCTTCAACGCCTTTTTGCCGCAAACCTTCAAAACAGCGGTGTATGGTCTGATCATCGGACTGATCGCCTGCTTTCAGGGAATGCGCACGCAGGGTGGCGCTGAAGGCGTAGGCCGCGCGGCTACGAACTCGGTTGTGCTCGGCTCGCTCTTCCTTATTCTGGCCGATGTTGTCCTGGTGAAATTAATACTGGTTGTCTTCCCTTAACTCTGATCGGAGACCCGAGGATCATCTATGGCCATTGCCTATGACATTGCGATGAAGGAAGCAGAACCTGAGCTGGACGGCAGCGCGCCCGTTGTTGTAGCCGAGGATTTGCGAAAGACCTTTGGAAGTCACAATGTTCTCAACGGGATTAATCTAAGCGTAAATCGTGGCGAAACTCTTGCTGTGCTCGGACGCAGCGGTACAGGCAAGAGTGTTTTACTAAGACTCATCATCGGCCTCGAAACACCGGACTCAGGTTCGATTCGCATCCATGGCCAGAACATCGTTGGTCTGGCGCTTGATCGAATGGGCGAAATCAGAAAGAAGATGGGCTTCCTGTTCCAGCATGCGGCGCTTTACGATTCGCTCACTGTTGCTGAGAATGTGGCGTTTCCCCTCGTACACCACCGGAAAGACATGTCCGGGTCCGAGCGCGGCGAACGGGTGAAACAGTTACTGGCCGAGGTGGGCATGGAGGGCAACCTAGCAAAGATGCCATCTGATATCTCTGGCGGGATGCAGAAGCGCGTGGGCCTGGCGCGCGCGCTCGCGCTGGAACCCGAGATTCTGCTTCTCGACGAGCCAACGGCAGGCCTCGATCCTATCAGCTC
>PLZC01000206.1 GCA_003151985.1 Acidobacteriaceae bacterium | reverse complement strand
CTGAGCTACATCAGCCCTTCTTTACTAACCTCTGGGCGCCGAACTGCCACCCTCATCTCCGCTCCTGGCGCGACGGATTCGATCTGCGTGGCGGGCCAACACCGTGCGCAAAGCCATTCCGCCGATCACAATTAGTGGAACCAACCTCAACTCTACCGGCTTACCCCAAACGAAGACTTTGCCCGTGTCCATTGTGAACCAGACTAAAACAGCCAGAGCCAAATACAACAGTAAAGCCACCCAGTATTTCCGCTCCAAATCCCGGCCGGTAGAACCAAGCCGCTCTTCCCTGCGCTTGGCGGCCACCGATTCAAGATTTTGCGGCCAGGCCATTCCCAAACGCCTCAATTCGTGGTGCACAGGGGAGGATTNNGGCAGATTTACAGTCTGCTGCCATTAACCGCTCGGCCACCTGTGCCCAAGGACCCCAGCTACGAAGACCCTTCGTTCACCCCAGCAAGCAAAAATCGCTTGCCGGGGACCCCGAATGTCGCAGGGGACCGTGCCATCCTTGCCCGCACCCCCGGTCAAACCACTTCTAACGCCAATCTCGGCGCTTCAGCGCATTAAGCCCCGCCCGGAGAATCTCCGGTAGTTCGGAGCATGCACCTCTGTGGGATCACCGCGGAGGACAGGTCCGGCGTAAAAACCAAGTACGCCGGTGAAAACCTTTTGCCGCTTTCAAGCTCCGTTTGTGTTTCCTTTTGTGGAGCTGGCGAAGGGATTTGAACCCCCGACCCTCTGATTACAAATNNCAACGGCATAGAAAACAAGGTTAGCACACACGTGGCGGGGGAGCAAACCACGCGGCAATTCGCCGGGATTTTACGGAACGATATCTTTGGATAGTTCACGAAAGCCAGCGGCAGGCGGGTGGCGCCGCCGATTTGCCTTGACAGAACTGATTTAACGTTCAAACTGTTTGCAACCATATTTCCGCCAACAAGGACAACCTATGATCTCCAAGAAGCTCCTTTCGGCCATGCCGGTTTTGCTTGCCTTCGCAGTCGGAATAGCAGCGTTGCCTTCAAGCGCGCAGAACGCCGCGCCGCGCAAACCGCGCATCGCCGTCATGTCATTCGACTACGCATCCGTTCGAAGCTACTCCGACGCCATGTTCGGCACCACTGTGGACATAGGCAAAGGCATCTCCGACCTGCTGATCACCGACCTTGTGAAGGACGGAACCTTCTCGATCATTGAGCGGGCAACTCTGGACAAGATCATGGCGGAGCAGAACTTTTCGAACTCCGAACGCGCCGATCCTGCCAGCGCCGCCCGGATAGGTAAATTGCTGGGCGTGGACGCGATCCTCGTGGGCAGCATTACCCAATTTGGAAACGAAACCAAGAAGACCAATCTTGGCGGCGGAGGCGGCAACTGGGGCGGGTTCGGCCTGGGCGGCGTCGGCCATTCCAATTCCAAGGCCAACGTCGGAATCACCGCCCGCCTCATCAACGTGGATACGGCCGAAATCATGGCGGTGGCTGAAGGCAAGGGCCAGTCCAGCCGCTCAAGCACATCCCTGCTCGGCGGAGGCGGCAACTGGCACGGCTTCGGCGGCGGCAACGCTGACTTCGGCAGCAGCGACTTCCAGAGCACCATCATCGGCGAAGCGACCAAGACAGCCGTGGACAAGCTCACGGCCGACCTGGTGCCGAATGCTTCAAGGGTGAGCGTGCATACCGTCACGGTAACGATCGACGGTCTGATTGCCGCGGTTGACGGAGGGCAGATCGTGCTCAACGTGGGCAGCAAGGCAGGCGTCAAGGTGGGCGACAAGCTCGAGGTGGTCCGCGTGAGCAAGGAGATCAAGGACCCGTCCACTGGCAAGGTGATTCGCCGCCTGACTACCTCGGTCGGCGTCATCCAGGCAACCGACGTGGACGAAGGCTCAGCGGTCTGCTCTGCCGTCTCCGGCTCCGGATTCCAGACAGGCGACAGGGTAAAGAACATCGCCCAGTAACGAGCATCGACGATGCCAAAAGGCCCGCGGCGCAGAAGTTGGGCGCCGCGGGCTTCTTTCATGGTTTGAAATCGAGCGCTTTTGACGTCATGCAACCCCCGGAAGGCTACTTGCTCCTCCTCCCGGAAGGGAGGAATCGAAAATAGCCCGGGGTGTAGCGCAGCGCAACCCCGGGGTCGAAATTCCACGGTCCCTCCCGCCCCGTAGGGCCGGGACGAATCTCAACCCAATACGTATCGTGGATCGTATTCAATGTGATGCTTCTTCAGGATGGAAACAAACTCCGCCTGAAAATCGCGCCTTCGGTGATGCTCTTCCTGAGCGTTTATGTAGGCCACCGTGGCATCCACCTGGGACCATCCGATCGAAAACGCTCCATAGGCCTCCTGCCATTGAAAGCCCGGCAACGCACAGGTCTCGTGCATCCAGCGCGAAGAACCGCTTTTGATATCCCGCATCGCCGTTGCAAGGGCCAGGGATGACGGCAGAGAGAGCAGAATATGGGCGTGGTCGTCCGTGCCGCCCACCGCTAGAGCCTTCATTCCGTGTTCTCGCGCAATCCCGCCGATATAGGCCCAAAGGCGATCCTGTATTTCCGGGGCGATGATCCGGCGACGCTCCTTGGTGGAGAAAACGCAATGAAAAAGGGCGGAACAATACGTGTGGGCCATATGAAACCGTATCGTAATCCATCGGTGGTGCCGGGGTTCTGAGGGCCCGGGTTGGTCTGCGTTCGCACCGGCCCTCCGGGGCGGTGGTCCGTGACGGCGATCCAGACCCGGGGTTCCGCTGCGCTTCACCCCAGGGCTATTTTCGTTGGCTCCCTTCCGGGAGGACTTGTGCGTTCGTGTCTTGCATCACTTGCAAAACCGAAGGCTCAGGTAGATGATTCTCCCACCTCCCCAATGGGCCCTCGATGGTTTCTGAAAATTAAGGAGAAGCTGCGTGCGTCTGCGTTGGATCTCGCACAGTTCACGGTCACTCGACAACCGATCAATCATTTGCTGAAAGGCAGAGTAATGAAAAGAATCTTGGCATTTATGCTTTGTATCTTGTTTCCGATTAGCGCTTTTGCAGGCGATAACAGTTACAGGGTCGTTTACGACGGAGGTTCGATTCTCGGTGCCAAAGCTGGTACCGATATGAAGCTGTACATGGATGCTGGCAAGATCATCATCAAGAAGGGCGACACGGAAGTTGCCACTATTCCAGCCGCTGCTGTGACGGAAGTCAGCTATGGACAAGATGTGCACCGGCGCGTTGGAGCAGCTATCGGACTTGCAGTCTTTTCTCTTGGCCTCGGAGCCTTGCTTGCGTTGTCCAAGTCTAAGAAGCATTTCATCGGGCTTACGTGGGATGACGGAGGCAAAAAGGGCGGGTTCGCGTTCCAGGCCGACAAGAACGACTACCGTGGTCTGTTGGCCGGACTAGAGGGTGTTACCGGCAAAAAGGCCGTGAACTCTGATGCTATGACGGTAAAGAACTAAGCGATCAGTTTCTGGCGGCTTCGGGCGGCACTTATTCTCCACCAAGCAAGGCGGTTTGGCATAAACAATCGTCAGCCCATCCGCACATTTATAATCCCTTGGTGCTGGCCGCATGGCATAAATGCGGCCAGAAAGGACGGCAGAGAATTGAACGGACGGCAAAGAATCGACGCGGCGCTCAGGGGCGAGTGGCCTGACCGGACTCCGCTGATGCTGCACAACTTCATGATGGCGGCGCGCGAGGCCGGGGTGAACATGCGGCAGTTTCGCGAGGACCCGGTGACGATGGCCCGCGTTTTCGGCGAGGCGGCCGAGCGCTACGGTCTGGACGGCATCATGGTGGACGTGGATACCGTGACCCTGTCTGGGGCCGTGGGCGTCGATGTGGATCTTCCCGAGGACAACCCTGGGCGCTCGCACGGCGGATTCATGAAATCTCTTGAGGAAGTTCGGGACCTGAAGCCGGTAGATCTGGCCAACAACCCGCGGGTACAGGTTTGGACCGAGGCGGTTGCGCTGCTGGTGAAGGATTACGGAAACGAGATCTTCATCCGCGGAAATTGCGATCAATCGCCGTTTTCGCTGGCTTCGTCGATGCGCGGCATGGACCACTGGCTGATGGAAGTAGCGGCGCAGGTGGACGACGAGCTGGTATTCGCGCTGCTGGACTACTGCACGGACGTCTGCTGCCAGTTCCTGAAACTGATGGCCAAGACGGGCTGCCATATGTTGTCGAACGGCGATAGCCCGGCCGGGCCCGACGTCTTGTCTCCGCGCCTTTATGGCAAATACGCATTGCCGTCGGAAAAGCGGCTTGCCGATTGCTCCCATGAATTGGGGCTGCCGTATCTTTTGCACATTTGCGGCAAGACGGACCGGATCTTGCAGCCGATGACGGAGATCGGAGCGGAGGCTCTGGAGATCGACTACAAGACCAACGTTCAGGCGGCGCACGATGCCTTCAAGGACAAGATCACGTTCGTCGGCAACCTGGACCCCAGCGAAGTGCTGGCTCGGGGCACACCGGCAGTGGTGAAGGCCAAGACCGAAGAACTGTTGAATGTGTTTGCCGACACGCCGCGCTTTATCCTGAATAGCGGCTGCGCGCTTCCGGCCGCTACGCCGGCGGAGAATATTCGGGCCATGTGCGCGTGTTTAAGGAGCCATGCGGCGGGCGTTCCGGCTTGATTGCAGGGTGAGTTAACATCCGGGCTTTGGAATAAACCCACCGAGTCAACACCCGCTTCGCGGGTTAGGCGACTTGGCAAGTTCGCGGGCTTCGGCCGCACCAGAGCAGTGATGTTAGGGTTGAGCTTGGCACGGTTCCTGGATAACCGGAGGAAATGAACAAGCGCGCGCGCAGAACGCTCTGGGTAGTGGCTGCGGTCCTGCTTTCGCTGGCCGTGGCGATCTTCCTGCGCTCGAAGGCGCCACCCGAGGCAGCCCGCCTCTTGCCCGAGTCCGACGGCATTCTTTACATCAACCTCAAGCACTTTCACACCTTTCTGCGCAAGGACCTGAAGCCGCCCAACCGTGTCCAGGAATATCAGCAGTTCGTAGATGCAATAGGCTTCGATTGGGAGCGCGACCTGGACGAGGTGGCCATTGGCCTGCATCGGATGGCGGACCCGAACGGGCCAAATGGGGCAGTTGCGTATTCCATGGTATTGGTGGGCAAGCTGACCGGCAAAAAGCTGAACGGTTGGCTCGATGCCCATGCCAATGCGCGAGAGTCCTACCTGGGGCACACCATTTACAGCATCCCTTCAGAAGGCCGCATGGTGCGCGTGGCGCAAATCGGCTATGACATGGTGGCCGTTTCCAATACTCCAACCCCAGAACAGATCCACTCCATGCTCGAACGGCACAGCACCGCCGCCTGGCCTTTTGCCGGCTCCGCGATGCTGGACCAGCACTATCCCGAGGTGCCCTTGCTCTCGCAAGCCTGGGGCGTGGGCCAAATCGGGCTGCCTTTTTCAGAGAGCGGCGCCATTAAAGTCTTCGGCCTTTCCCTGCCACTGGAACCGGACTCGACGATTGTGGCTAGTGTGACGCCGGAACTGGGGCTCACCGGCACGCTGCGGCTGAAGGTGGAGGAGATTGCTCCAAGCGAGGAAGCGGCCGCTACCCAGGCAGCCGCACTCGGCGCGCTGGTGAATATTGCCCGGGTTTTCGCCACTCCTCTGGGTGACAACGCCGCCAACAATGGCCTGAAGGAGTTGTTGAAGACTGCCGAGGTGACCCGAAAGCACAATCGGGTGGTGACCACGGCCACTCTTTCGCCCTCATTACTGAGCAGTTTGGCCCTGGGAAAAAATTCTTTGCCCTAGAGACAACCAAAAACAGCATCCCTCCATCGTACTAATCAACTAGCCTAATCAACTAGCGCGCTTCCCCCAGCGAAGTCCTTTTCACAGACTGCGTCGGCCAGCCGCTGGAACCGCTCCGATCCCTCCGGGGATCACCCGAGATCTGCTTGAAGCAGGCGGGCGGCTCCGGTGGGCTGGCTAAAATTTTGCCTGGTAACTCCATCCGCAAATCAGCATCCTTCCTCGCTGGCTGTCATCCAATTCAAACGATATCTTTCGACGGAGTCCGCATGAGGCGTTTTCTCAGGGTTTCAGGGTTTGTTTCCACTACGGTCCTGCTCTCATCGCTGGTTGCACATTCGACCGATACCGCCAACGCCAAGAAGAGCGCGTCGGAGCACACCGTGCTCACCGGCCAGGCCGCATTTACAGACGCACTCCATGAATCACCAGGCATTCGGCGGCGCCTGACTGCGGCTGACCTGCCGGGCCCGGCGCCTGAGCAATCAGTAGACAACGGTCCCACGGTCGTTCCGCGGCCCGCAAAAGCCTGGCCTGTTGCCCCGAAAGGCTTCAAAGTTACGCTTTACGCTACAGGGCTCGACAATCCGCGACTGCTGCGCACAGCACCCAACGGTGATCTGTTTTTAGCCGAAAGCGAGACCGGCAAGATCAAGGTCTTCCGCGGCGTAACCCAGGCCGGCAAGGCCGAGCAGGTTTCGATTTTTGCCACCGGGCTGCACCAGCCGTTCGGCATCGCGTTCTACCCATCCGGCCCCAACCCGTCATGGATCTACATTGGAAACACCGATGGCATCGTCCGATTCCCCTATAAAATCGGGGATTTGAAAGCGAGCGGTCCAAGTGTGAATCTGGCCGAGTTGCCTGGCGGCGGACGACTGCGCGGTGGTGGCCACTGGACGCGCGACCTTACCTTCTCCAAAGACGGCTCGAAGCTTTTTGCTTCGGTAGGATCTCACTCGAATGTGGACGACTCGGACACTCACTCCGAGGAGTTTCACCGCGCCGATGTGCTGGAGTTCACGCCGCAGGGCAAGTTTGTGAAGATCTACGCGTGGGGTCTGCGCAATTGCGTGGGAGAAGCCATCAACCCGATTACCGGGGAGCTGTGGTGCTCGACCAACGAAAGGGATGGGCTGGGGAACAACCTGGTTCCCGACTACGTGACCCACGTTCAGGAAGGCGGATTTTACGGCTGGCCCTGGTACTACTTCGGCGGCCCGGGCGGCGGCAAGCAGGACCCGCGGCATCCCGGCAAGCACCCCGAACTGCAAGCCAAGGTCATCACTCCCGATATCCTGGTGAACCCGCACTTTGCTTCGCTGGAGATGATGTTTTACGAGGGCTCTCAGTTTCCGGCGGAGTACAAGGGCAACGGTTTCGCCGCCGAGCATGGATCATGGAATCGCGCGGAACGCTCGGGCTACGAAGTGATTCGGCTGCCGATGCGCGGCGGCCACGCTACCGGAGAGTACGAAGATTTTCTCACTGGCTTTGCACTGCCGGACGGTACGGTGTGGGGACGACCAGTAGGCGTGGCTGAGGCCGCCGACGGCTCACTGTACGTGTCCGACGACGGCTCCAAATCCATCTGGCATGTGACGTACGCGGGCAAATAGGTTTAGCCAATCAAGCTCGCGGCTGGGGTCCAGGGCCGATTCTGGCTTTCGGCGACGCCGCGGTGGGCGATCGTGCCCAGCCAGGTGTTGAGGCCTTCGGCCAATCCTTGGTCCTGACGCAAAGCCTCGCGCACGCCCTGATTCGCCATGCGCAACAAATAAGGAAACGTAGAGTTGGTGAGCGCGAGCGTCGAGGTGTGCGGAACCGCACCTGGCATGTTCGTGACGCAGTAATGGACCACGCCATCGACCACAAAACTAGGGTTGGAGTGCGAAGTGGGCCGAGCGGTTTCCACGCAGCCGCCCTGGTCGATTGCTACATCGACAATCACGGCGCCCTTCTTCATTTGAGAGACCATGGCGCGGGTAACGAGTTTGGGAGCGGTTGCGCCCGGAATGAGCACGCCGCCAATCACCAGGTCCGCTTCCCGGGTAGCATGGGCAACGTTGTAGCTGTTTGAGGCCAGTGTGTAAAGTCGCCCGCCGAAGATGTCGTCCAATTCGCGCAAGCGGTTCAGATTCACGTCCACCAGGGTTACTTTGGCGCCAAAGCCGAGCGCGATTTTGGCTGCGTTTGTTCCCACAACTCCGCCGCCGATGATGGTGACGTGCGCGGGAGGCACGCCGGGCACGCCGCCCAGCAAGATGCCGCGGCCGCCGCGCTCCTTTTCAAGATAAGTGGCGCCAACCTGGACGCTCATGCGGCCGGCGACTTCGCTCATCGGCGTAAGCAGCGGCAGGGTGCCCTGGCGATCGCGCACCGTTTCATAGGCGATGCCGATCACTTTCGACTCCAATAGCTTGCCGGTGAGCCCAGGGAGCGGCGCGAGGTGCAGGTAAGTGAACAGCACCAGGCCCTCGCGGAAGAAGGCATATTCCTTTTCGATCGGCTCCTTGACCTTGACCACGGTCTCTGAGTTGGCCCAGACGTTGCAGGCCTCGCCGACGATTTCACCACCGGCATTCTGGTACTCGGCGTCGGGAAATCCGGACTGCGCGCCGGCCTGGCTTTCTACCAGTACTTTGTGGCCGGACTCGGTAAGGGCTTTGACGCCCGCTGGAGTAATGCCCACCCGGGCTTCGTTGTCTTTGATTTCTCTGGGAATTCCGATGATCATCGCTGTCTCCTTTGCGGGTGCGAAAGGGCTGAAAAAAGATGCCGGCGCCAGATTGGCCCCTCATGAAGGCTTTTCCGGCACCGGACGAGTAGGTCCTTTTCAACCACAAGAATGCTACTGCGCTTTGGGCTTCCATTTTGTGCAAAGATTGTGATGCGAGGGGCAAATGGGAACGAAACGTGAGGAAAATGACGGGCTGACGCAGGATTCAGGCGCCGAATTACTTGGAGAGGGCGGAGCCGCCGGGCTGGACGAATTGGATGCTGCCATCCTTCGCCACCTGGAGCGGCATGGCCGGGCTACCAACTACGAGGTTGGCGAGGCGGTGGGTCTTTCGGCTTCGGCGGCTTCGCGGCGAATCCAGGCGCTGGAGGCTGCGGGGGCGATTCGGGGCTACCGCGCGCAGATTGATGACAGGCTGCTGGGCAAGCGGACCACGGTTTACATCCGCGTGACTTTGGAGCGGCAATCGGCGGCCGTGTTGAGCGCCTTCGAGACCGCAATTCGCCGCTCGAAGGGCATTACTAGCTGCCACTTGATGGCCGGGCAATACGACTACATGCTGGTGGTGCGGGTAGCCGACATCGAGGACTACGGAAGACTGCACCAGAACGAGTTATCGCGCCTGCCGGGAGTTATCCGACTGGAGACCAGCTTCGCGTTGCGGGATGTGCTGGATCATTGAGCCAGACGCGAGCGCAAGCGCGATTCAAGCTCTTGCCAGGAACAAGTTGCTGCGTTCCCCGCATCTGCTTGGGCGACCCGCCGCTCCACTTCGCCAGCCCACTTGGGCTCGATCTCTTCGGCACTATCTATTAACAAGCCGTAGGCAACCCATTCCCGCTCGTTCGGCGGAAGTTGGCGCGTTTCCTCAAGGATCTCTGCGGCGGTACGGCTCATGGGGAGATTGTAGCGCGAAATTTCCTGTAGAACCACATTCCCAAGACTCAAAGGCGAAACCTGGGACACCCGGCCAGATCTTACTACTCTATTTGCGCAGAGTGAATTTCGGATTCAATACCTTTCGCAGTGAATCGATCGTCATAACGCCCCCGCTGCGATGGAGCATTGCATGGCAGTTCGGGCACACAGGGCGAAGGTCTTTGACTGGGTCAACCCTATACTGTTTGCCGACCTTATAAAGCGGAATCAAATGATGGACATGAACAAAACCCATACCGATCTTGCCGTATGTGTCGTAAAAATCGAAGCAACAAACTGCGCATCTATACCCGTATTTTTCAATGCATTTGTTCCTTGCGCGATTGTCTCGCTCATATGCGTTCACTGTTACCAGTTTCCTTGCACCCTCGGGGTATTTCTCCGGCTCAGTCAACTCGTCTGGATAGAGCAACTCTACTGTTACATGGGGAGTGGTCTTGTAGGAGTCAATGTAACTAAGCACTCTAGCCACCCACGAGGAGCGGTCGGAAAAGTAGCTATCTCTCTCACCATTCTCCTTAAATGGATATCTAACGTGCGCCATTTTGAAGCCGCCCGGGCCATGGATGTTTAGTCCATCTAGTCCAATGTCCTTTCGCTCTAGCTCTGGAACGCAAAATGCGTCCGCATCCGTGCACATCGCGTTGTATTTGTACCTATAACGTCTCTGCTCCCCCGTCCGAGAAATATCCTGACCGTGGGAGAACAAAGTTCCTCGACGGTACCATCCGACGACCCTGACCCCTTCACCAATTGCTTGCGGCAGCGCTTTTCGAGATTCGTGCTTGCTTTGGCTTGGAACTTTCGAGAGAAAGACTAGGAGGACTTCATCGGCGCGGTCACCGGAAGAATTCGGTTGAATTCTCTGAATTTTAACTCCGTGGTTCTTGGATAGAGTGGTGACATATGCGTAGCGATTCCCTTTCACGCTCTGAAAATTCCACGCCTCGTATCCCACGTTGTCTCGGACAAACTTCCCGCCACCTTCGGGCGGTGGATCATCCGAGGTGGGGCCTTTGTAGTCTCGCATCCAACCAACGATTGAGAAAACGACCTTTCGATTGGCCACAAAGTCTCCTTTCTGTTACTCCGCGTTATCGATTTGGGCGCGTTGGAGTTTGTCGGAGTAGTCGATGTAGACGGCTTTCCAGGTGGTGAAGAAGTCAATAGCGCCGTTGCCTTCGCGGTGGCCGTTGCCGGTGTGTTTTACGCCGCCGAAGGGTAAGTGGACTTCTGCGCCGATGGTGGGGGCGTTGATGTAAGTTATGCCTGATTCGAGATCGCGAATGGCGGCGAAGGCGCGGTTTACGTCCTTTGTATAGAGCGAGGTCGAAAGGCCGTAGTCAATGGAGTTGGCTATCTCGATAGCTTGCTCGAAGGTGTCGAACTCGATCAAACTAACTACAGGCCCGAAGACTTCTTCCCGCGCGATGCGCATGGCAGGAGTAACTCCACCCATAACTGTGGGCTCAAAGAAGGTGCCGGTGGAGTAAGTGTCTTTTGTGAGGCGATGACCGCCAGTTAGCAGCTTTGCGCCTTCGGCCAGGGCGATGGCGACATATTTCTCCGAGGTTTCAACCTGGCTGGCGTTCACCTGCGGACCTACTTCAATCGACTCATCGAGACCATTGCCGACAGTTAGTTTTCTTGCCCGCGCGGTGAACTCGGCGGTGAATTTGGCGGCGATTCCTCTTTGTAATAGGATGCGGCTGGTCGCTGTGCAGCGCTGGCCCGTGGTGCCGAAAGAACCCCAGAGCGCGCCGTCCAAAGCCAGCTCAAGATTGGCGTCATCGAGGACAATTTGCGCGTTTTTGCCGCCCATTTCGAGCGATACGGGCTTGAATGTTGCCGCGGCGCGCTGGGCCACGTGCGAGCCAACGGCGCTGGACCCGGTGAAGCTGATGGCGCGGACTTGCGGATGTTCGACAAGCGCCGAGCCTGCTTCCGAACCGCTGCCGCTGACAATATTGACCACGCCGGGTGGAAGGCCGGCATCCACCAGCGCCTGCACCAGGTTGTAGGTGGAAAGGGGCGTATCGGTAGCGGGCTTGATGACGCAGGTGTTGCCGGAGACCAAAGCGGGAAAGAGTTTCCAACTGGGAATGGCCATGGGGAAGTTCCA
>PLZC01000454.1 GCA_003151985.1 Acidobacteriaceae bacterium | reverse complement strand
AGCTAATTCGTGGACACTAGACTAGGCGACTCCGAGCGTTCAGCCTTATCCTGCCCTAGTCTATATTTGTCGCATAGCTTTGCACACGGATTCTGGTAGCCAATTTGTAGCCACTGTGTACCGTATTCTGTGCGCTAATGTGCAGCCACGTGCATCGCCGATTCATTGCGTAACTATTTTATTTTCATTGGATAGCGAGCGAAGTAGTTGTTTCTAATATTATCGAGTTTTTGGTCGAATTCGGATTAAAAGGGCGTTGCTCTACCTACTGAGCTACGAGCTCGTTTACATCTTTTCCAGAAATGATGCGCCGTGAAGCCCACTCGCTTACGAGAATGCGAGCCTCAGTGAGTGGCGACCCTGGTTAACCTAGCCAGGTTAGCGCTTCTGGAAACACAGCAAGGCCACTGATTCCAAACTACCACAGGGACAGTGCAGCCGCTGCCTTGGGTCGGCTGCCCGTCCCCCGGGGTCTTTACAAGAAAGCTCCCCGAGGGGCGTTGAATGCCGTTTTCCTGCTTGGAAGTCGGCAATCGGCGTAGAATTGCAATTAAACTCCGCAGAAAAAATTGGCGGGCGGAATCGCCTCAGGTTGAGCGGTATCAGGGTCGAATTGCACCATCTATATGGCAGGAAAGTGGTAGGGGCGTAACCGTGCAAGTGTTATTGATAGGTCAACAGCGTTGCGGCTAGGATTCTTGCAAGGAATCCCTCCATGTGGGTATACGAAGCCTGGTTCGCCGCGCAGCACAAGACGAAAGACGGCGGCGGAAAACTGGGAATCGGATCAAAGCGGGAAGGGCGTAAGGGTGGAAGATGACAGATCGCAAAGCGCTGCATGATCCGACCGAGACCCCGGAAGACGTAGCGACCCTCTATTCCTGGGCAAATTTGCACGGCGCCAAGTACCGTGACTTCTCCGCGTCACGCGCACAAACGCGTGAAAAGGCCCGTCTGCGGGTGCAGGAGGCCATTGAAGAGGAACGCCGCCGCGTTCGCGAAGAGGCTGAGGCGCAGAGAATTGCCGAAGCCAAGCGTGCCGTTGAGGCCGCGCGGATCGAGGAAGAAGAGCGCCAGGCTGAATTGCTTGAGGAACAGCGTGCCAAGCTGGCCGCGCAAGTGGCAGACCAGCAGGCCGCGCAACTAGAAGCTCAGCAGGCGGCGCAACAGCGCGCATGGCAACAGCAACAACAGAAGGTGGAGCGGATTGCTACGCCTCCCCCGGCACCTGCAGCGCCAAGCTTTGCTCCTCAAGGCTACGCTCCGCAGGCTCCGAACTATGGTCCAGCATTGTCAGGTTACGGTGTTGCGGCGCCGGTATATGCGGCGCCGGCTCCGAGCTATGGGCCTCCCGCTCCGAGCGTTGCTCCTCCGGTTCCGGCGCTTGCGCCTTCCTCGCCGAGATATGCTCCTCCGGCTCCGGTTTCCATGCCCTCGGCCGCACCATACTATCCGCCGCAACCGACCCCGACGCAAGAGGCCGATTTCGCCGACTATGGTGGGCGACAGACTCACGCGCCGGTTCCCAGCCAACCTCAGTATGTTGAGCCTCACGAAGATCGTTTCCTTCAACAGCGCAATCAATGGGCTCAGGCGGAGCCAAGAGAGAATACGGGCCGTCCTGCCTGGCTGGCTTCAGACCGTTCGGACAGGGCGAGCCAACCCATTCCGCAGGCTCCGGAAGACACGCTGCAGGGATCGCGCGACCGTCTGACTTCGCGCTGGTTCGCACTGAAGGGAGTATTTGAGAGCGCAAGCGTGCCGGCGGAAGTAGTTCCAGTTCCGGTAGCTGCGCGTGCGCCGGTGGTTGCTGTTTTTTCATTGGCCGGGGGGGTGGGCAAAACCAGCCTTGTGGCTACTTTGGGTCGCGCCCTTTCATCCCGCGGCGAACGAGTGCTGCTGGTGGATACAGCGGCTTACGGATTGCTCCCCTTCTTTTTTGGCGCTCGCGATCAGCGTCCCGGCTTGTTGAGGACTTTCAGCCCTCCGGGAATCAGCGGGGACGCGCCCATCCAGTTGGTGACTATCGATCCCGATACGCTGGGCCCGGAGAATGCCGCCCAGGAAACCCTGACCCAGGAGATTCAGAAGGCCTCGCGCGGAGTGAGCCGCGTTCTTGTCGATTTGGCGACAGCATCCGGCGGAACTACCCGCAGAGTGTTGCGCATGTCCCCGACGATACTCGTACCGGTGATTCCGGACATGAGCTCGGTGGTCAGCGTCAGTTCCATTGATTCCTTCTTCCAGCGTAATTTGGCGCAGGGCGGGAAGCAGACGCTGCCTTTCTATGTATTGAACCAGTTCGATCCCTCGCTGCCGCTGCATCTGGATGTTCGCGAGGTGCTTCGTGAGCAGTTGGGCGACCGGCTGCTGCCGTTCATGCTTCGCCGCACTCCTTCAGTAAGTGAAGCGCTGGCCGAGGGGATGACGGTAATGGATTATGCTCCCAACTCTACCGTAGCCGAGGACTTTGGCAGCCTCGCTGCATGGGTGAAGAGCCTTGCAGCACCCGCCAGCAGCGGTTATCGCGGAGTGCGCTGGAGCGAACGATGACCGCAACGGGCCTTTGGCAGGATATCGGGGCCGGGGAGAACATCTTCACGAAGTTCCTCCGGCTCGTTTTCCTGCTTGCGGCGGTGGTGGTTTTCTACTTCCTGGCGGTACTTCCGCTGACATGGCCGCAGCAGGCGGTTTGCGGGCTGCTGACTCTTTTGCTGAGCATGGCCCTGGCGCGCACCTCCGATTCCTATCTGATTACGCTCACGCTGATCATGATGTCGATGTTCTGTACCTTTCGTTACGGGTATTGGCGCATCACCATGACCGTGCGATATTTTCAGGACCCGGCCACCCACGGCGGCGCGTTGGACGCATTCTTCGTCTTGACTCTGGTGCTGGCCGAGTCGTACGCGTTCGTCATTCTCTTTCTGGGATATTTCCAAACCATCTGGCCGTTGCGCCGGGCGCCAGTGGCGCTGCCGGACAACCCCGACGAGTGGCCGCACGTCGACGTTCTGATTCCGACCTATAACGAACCGCTTGATGTAGTTCGCTACACAGCGCTGGGCGCCTTGAATATGGACTGGCCGGCAGACAAGATGCACGTCTATATTCTGGATGACGGCCGGCGCAAGGAGTTTGAACAGTTCGCTTTCGAGGCCGGGCTCGGCTACAAGATCCGTTCCGACAACAAGCATGCGAAGGCCGGCAACATCAACACCGCGCTGAAGAGCATGACTGCGCCTTATGTGGCAATCTTCGATTGCGACCACGTACCCACGCGCAGCTTTCTGCAGATGACCATGGGGTGGTTCCTGCGCGATCAAAAGCTGGCCATGCTGCAGACGCCCCACCACTTCTATTCGCCCGATCCGTTTGAGCGCAACCTGGGGCAGTTTCGGATTATTCCCAACGAAGGCGAGTTGTTTTATGGGATTGTGCAGGACGGCAACGACTTTTGGAACGCGTCGTTCTTCTGCGGATCCTGTGCTGTGCTTCGCCGAACGGCGCTGGATGAAATAGGCGGCATCGCCGTAGAGACTGTGACCGAGGATGCGCACACATCGCTGCGCATGCAGATGAAGGGCTGGGGCACGGCTTACATCAACATTCCCCAGGCAGCGGGCCTGGCTACCGAGCGGCTATCCGCCCACGTTGGCCAGCGCATTCGCTGGGCGCGGGGGATGATCCAGATTCTGCGGACTGATAATCCGTTGTTTGCTCCGGGACTCAAGTTTCCGCAGAGATTGTGTTACTTCAACGCGATGTGCCACTTCATGTATGCTGTTCCGCGCCTCATCTTCCTCTCGGCCCCGCTGATCTACCTGATTCTTTCGCACACCAATGTACCGGGCTACTGGGCAGCTATCCTGGCTTACGCCATGCCTCACCTCGTGCTCTCGAACGTAACCAACTCTCGAATTCAAGGCGAACACCGGCATTCATTCTGGAATGAAGTGTACGAGACCGTGCTCTCACCCTACATTCTGCTGCCCACGATGATGGCGCTGATCAACCCCAAGCTGGGCAAGTTCAACGTAACAGCCAAGGGCGGCGTGGTGAAGAGAACGTTCTTCGATACGAAGATCGCGCAGCCGTTCCTTATCCTGCTGGTCTTCAATATCGCAGGTTTGCTTATCGCCATTCCCCGCTTCCTGTGGTGGGATCGCGACCGGCCCGGCACGGTGATCATGAACGTGATCTGGTGCGTTTTCAATATTGTGATTCTTGGTGTTTGCACGGCAGTTGCGCGCGAGATGAAGCAGTTACGGACGACTGTTCGCATCAGCATTATGACGCCGGTTATGGTGAAGCTTCCCGATGGGCGGCTGATCGCGGGAGAGACGACCGACATGTCTTCGGGCGGCACGTGCATCAAGTTCAACGAATCCGTTGAGGCCGGGGCGCTAATGCCGGTGCGGCTGGTCTTTCCACTTCCTTCCGTGAACACCGATCTGCCCGCGACCGTGGTGTCGGCCGAAGGTTCAATGATGCGGGTGCACTTTGAAGAGATGACGATTGCCGAACAGGAAGTACTGACCATGGTGCTATATTCCCGAGCGGACTCATGGCTGGGCTGGGGCGAGTCCCGTGAGAGCGACAACATTTTGCGCAGCATGGGCCGCATCTTCCAGATATCCATGCAGGGGCTTGTGTCGACATTCCAAAGTCTATTCACGAGCAAGGACAAGAGAGCGCGCAAGAGCAGGGCACTTCCTGCGGTGACTTCAGCCATCGTCTTTGGATTGGCCGCAATCCTGACGGGGGCGGCGCACAACTGCATGGGGCAGGTCTCGGGCTTTGCCGGAGCTCTCGATAAGGGTGCGCCAGTCAAGGAGGTCCCCGTTCCTGCCGGCCAGTTCCGCGATACGTTCACGTTGAACGATGCGGGATCGCCGCAAATCGAACTGCATGGAATCGACAGCAGCCACAATATCTATTTCACGCTGCCGCAAACGCATGTGGTCCGCACGGCCAAGATTCATGTTTACTTTGCGTTTTCTCCAAGCCTGCTGCCGCAACTGAGCCACTTGAAGCTGATCATGAATGGAACGTT
>PLZC01000172.1 GCA_003151985.1 Acidobacteriaceae bacterium | reverse complement strand
CCCTGGCATCTCGCGCACTGCTCGCTGCGATGCAGCGTAGCCATCCAACGTAATACTGACCGGCGCGCGTTGTTGGGTACGAAGCGCCTTGCGGAAAAACGCTTTGGCTGCCGCGACGTCTCTGGTCGGGCTGAGTCGGAAGTCGACGGTGTTGCCATCCCGGTCTACGGCACGATACAGGTAAACCCATCGCCCTCAATTCCGATGCTGAACATGGGTGATGGTATCGGGCGTCACGCGGTTGAGGTCTTGACTAACTGTGCTCGGTTTCCCGATTCACTAAAGGCAACCAGAACCGGAAGGTGGTCCCAAGTCCGGGGAGGCTTGAAACTTCGATTGACCCGCCATGCGCGATGAGAATGGCCCGGACAATGGCGAGACCCATTCCGGTGCCTTTGCCGATGGCTGTGCCTCTCTTGCCGCGATAAAACTTCTCGAATATGAGCGGCAGATCGACAGCATCAATACCAGAGCCGTTGTCCTCCACACTGAATTCCAATCGCTCGGCGGTGCGCTTGCTGCGTAGAACGATGCGGCTACCGGGCGGGGAGTACCGGGCAGCGTTCTCCAGCAAATGCTGAAACACCCGCTCCAACAGATGAGAATCGAACCAGGCTGTTTTGTCTGGCTCGTCGACCTCAATCACCACGTGGTGAGGTCGCAGGGCAGCCTTCGACTTCTCAACCGCATGCTCGAGGAGCGTGCGAGTTTTTTGAGGCACGGCGTGGACTTTGACCATGTTGGCGTTGATCTCAGCCATCTCCACGGCTTCGCCGATAAGGGCATCGAGCCGCGAGGCCTCTTCGTCAACAATGGAAGCCAGGTCGAGCCGGCTGGCGTCGTCCAGCCCTTCGCCCTGGATCAGGGTTGTAGCTGCGGCGCGGATGGAAGTCAGCGGAGTACGCAATTCGTGGGTAAGGGAGTCAATGAGGGCGGTGTGTAGGCGCTCCCCCTCACGGGAAGCCTCCAGGCGCGTATACGTCTCAATGGCCTGGGCGCGGGTAAGAGCGATGGCCACCTGAGCGCTGATTGCGGTCGCCGCCTCACGGGAAAGCCTATCGTGGGGCGTCCACGCCAATGCACCGATCGGCTTCAAGCCAAGCATAAGAGCCAAAGAGGCAAACCCTTCCGGCTCCAAAGGAGTGGGGTTGTTGCTGCCCTGCGTTAAGGCCCGCAGACTGGAACAAATGCTCTGAGGTACGACGGTGATCGATGAATGGAACTGGTCCTGATCGCGGACATACAGCACCACTGTGCTCAGTTCGAAGCTTCGCTCAATGAGTTGGGGCAATTCATGCACAAGGTGCACTGCATCCTCGTAAAGCATCATCTCCTGGCTGAGCGTGTAAAGACGCTCCACGTCTTCACGGCGCTGCTCAGCGTTACGGGTTTGGCTGCGTGCGCGCTCGGCCAGGCGGCCAACCACGACGGAGCTGAGGGCGAACGACAACACCTCGATCCATTCCTGAATGCCCGCCAGACGGAGCGTGTGCAGCGGAGGCAAGAAAAAATAATCGAATGAGAGCGCGCAGAGAAAGGCCACGAAGAGCGACAGGCGGAAGCCGGAGCGGGCGGCAAACCATACCACGATGGTGAGAAAAACCAGGCCTGCCGCGGTCTCCTTGATGCCAACCAGCGTAAGTGCCACAGTGGTCAAGGCGACGCCCATCGTGGCCGCAAACCAGTGCAAAACCCGCCGCCAGTTTATGCGCCTGCTCGTCTTTCCCGTCACGGCTTTTCCCTTGCCTCGCTTACCGAGCATGATACCCTGCGTCGCCGATGGTGTAATCTTCCCATGGAAGAAGGGCAAGATGCCGGGCAGAATTCTGGTGATCGACGATGAACCTCAGATAACAAGAGTTTTGCGCGCCGCGCTGACGGCCCAGGGATTTGACGTGCGCACGGCGAATGATCCCGAGGAAGGACTGCTGGTTTTCCGCGAGTGGACGCCGGACCTGGTGATCACCGACCTGATGATGCCCGGCATGAGCGGGGTCGAAGTTTGTCGCGCCATCCGTGCACAGGCGCGTACGCCGGTGCTGGTTCTTTCGGTCCGCGATCACGAGCGATCGAAGGTGGAGGCGCTGGACGCTGGGGCTGACGATTACGTCACCAAGCCGTTCGGAATCCAGGAACTGCTGGCCCGCGTCCGTGCTCACCTGCGCCGCGCCCCGGAGCGCTCCGCGGCACCCATTGAGACCGGCGACTTTGTAGTAGATGCAGCCGCCCACACCATCACGGTGCAAGGCAAACTGATTCACTTGACGCCCAAGGAGTTCGACCTCCTATCGCACCTCGCGCGCCATGCCGGCAAAGTAATGACGCATCGGGCACTGCTGACGGCAGTGTGGGGCGGACAGTCGGCCCATCAGCCGGAATACTTACGCGTTTTCGTGGGCCAATTGCGCAAGAAGCTCGAAAATGAAACGGGCCGCCAATACATTCAGACAGAACCCTGGGTGGGATATCGCTTTATCCCGGAAGGGTGGGCGGGCAACGAGGAATAGCAACTCGCGGCAACTTGCGGTCAAGATCTCCCGGCTATTTATTGCCCATCTCCGCCTCTCCGGCCTCCGAAAGCGCGTCGAATCACCACGATCAGCCCAACCGGAGCTGCAAACATCAGGGCATACGCCAGCACATTGGCTCCGACCTCAATCACCAGAATGAATGCCGATTGCATTAACTTCGCGTCGTTGAAGCCTGCGCCGAGGTTGGAGGTAGGCCAGAGCATAAGAACAACTGCGGATGAATTCCAATGGAAGATTCCGCCAAGTTCGATTACCACAGCGTTCCCAAAGCCCACCACTGACCCGATGAGCGACCCCAGACAGAGACCACACACACATAAAGCGAAAAACGCGCGGGATTCGCACGTTTTTCGCCACTAACTTATGCAATCCGTCTTTGCTTTACCGTCCGTAGGACGCGGGCCGAAACAACCCGTGATATTCCTCGCCGAGCGCGGCCTCGAGTTCATCCCCCGTTGCAGGGAGCGCATCCAAGGCTGCCTCGATACGGTTCAGCCATTGCAGTTCTTTCTTCGAGAGTGCCAGCCCGTTGCCGGCAACTCCATCGCGGATGATCGCAACCGCCGTGTGACCGGCCGCAACCGTACGCCTGTAGTCGTCCTTCTCGGCGACGATGGCGCGGGAAATCGCAATCGTTGCGGCTGGTGAAAGAACCGCGGCCTGCGGGCTGAGCCACTCATCCGATGCCGTGAGGCAATCGCGCAAAGCAAGAGCCTGTCCGCGTTCGGACGCTACATTCATCAACCGGCAATCGTAGGCAAGCATTTCGGTAAAGGCTTCCGGCGCGCTGCCCGAAAGCAGGCGCACGTTCTGCACCGATTCGTTGCTCCACAAGTCGCACATGGCTTCGGCAATATTGCCGATCGGACTGAAGTGCGCGCACGCGGCAGACTTGCCCTCCATGGAAATGGGCGTGCCTGTAATGGCCTTGATCACAGGGCCTTCGTAGGCACAATCCTTCGACGGTCCTACAGCGCCTTCTTCAAACGCTGCCAGGCTGCGCACCGCAGACATTGCCCGCACCACCGCTGCCAAAACCTCGGGCAACATCTTCTGATGGGCAAGCTGCATGGCAGTGTTGGCAAAGCCGCAAGCGCTGTCGCCACCTGGAACGGCATGACCACTCTGAGCGCACATTCTCACAATGCGCTTCCACAACCACCGCATGTCTGCCGGGCAAAGCACACCGAGCGCAAAGACGATGGCGTCCATGTCTCCCATCATCAGAGCGCGGTCATGAACTTCCTTGCCGCCGATCGATTCGACAGAGATAATGTCCGCGCCTGCGGCGATAGTAAGTTCAAAAGAGCGAAGCAAGCGATCGCAAGGCTCTCCCTCGCGCAGGAGCGGCGGCTTGCCTTGATCGCGTATGTCGGTTGGAGTGACGCGGAGCGCCGAAAGCATTTTGTGCTGATCGTACGCCGCAGCCAAGTGACGACGAAGAAGCGTCGTCACCTCCGCGCCCCACTCCGGCTTCTCGGTCATCGCGGGCAGGAGCTCGAACTCCAGCACCACGCCCGGGACCTTCATCGCCACGGCACGGCGAACGATGTTGGTCGCCATCTCCTCATATTCGTGAAGGATTTCCGGCCAGGTTTCCTCGGAGATCCCGATTGGAGGCAACGTGAAGTTGACCTCCGGGAAAACCATACCGGCACCGATCTCCAGCCCGAAGCCACACTTCACGGGACGTGGCGCTTTCCCGAATACGAGCTCGTTCACATCCGGAATTGCCAGTGAGTCGTAACGGAAAAGGCTAGGGGTTTCAAGCATGGGCTGCTTCACCTACCAGGCGCCGTGCTGTGGCAACAGCCGCGCTCGCGTTCTCGCTGTAACTGTCGGCCCCAATCTCGCGTGCATATTGCTCTGTTACCGGAGCGCCGCCGATCATCACCTTCACATCGCTCCGGACACCGGCGGATCTGAGCGCATCAAGCGTGGTACGCATGGCCGGCATGGTGACGGTGAGCAAGGCCGACAAACAGACAATGTTGGCTTTCCTCTCAGAAACGGCTTCGACGAACTTCTCGGGAGAGACATCGGTGCCAAGGTCGGTTACTTCGAATCCCGCTCCTTCAAGCATGGCCGCAACCAGATTCTTGCCGATATCGTGCAGGTCGCCTTTGACTGTGCCGATTATGACCCGGCCGGCAGGTTGCGCGCCGGATGCGGCCAGCAGCGGCCGAAGAATCCCGAGCGCCGCCTTCATCGCGCGTCCCGACAAAAGGAGTTCAGGGACGAAGTAATCTTCGCATTCGAACCTCTTGCCCACTTCATCCATCGCCGGAATCATGTAATTGGCAACAAGTTCCCCAGGCGTCACATTCTCCGCGAGCGCTTCCTTTGTTATCGCCAAAGAGGTTTTCGCGTCTCCCGCAACGATTGCGTCATAAAGTTTTTTCAATTCTGTCATGTTGTCAGTTCCTCCCAGAACCGGTCTTCGCGTCAGCATTGTCAAGGAATACATAACCGAATGTCGGCAAGATGTGATTCCAAGCGGTGCAAACCATGTCCAATGCCAATGACCTTTCATTGTACTGAAATCCCGTTCATTGCGGTCCCCTGAAGATATATTCGGTAAATTGACCTCGTGCAACGTAAAATTTCGGGCTGAATGCCATATCGCAGGATGAAACTTTCTTTTGATCGGAGTGTGCGACAAGTCTTCACATTGCATTGGTCTTGCTCGGTTTGCCCGGTCCAACCGAATTGGAAACTAAATCCGCCATCGTATCGTCTGGCGAAATCCCATGCTGCCTTTTGACCGTCGGAATCAGGGTAAGCTAAATCGATTTAAACTTCACTTCGACCGTGCCCCGTCTAAAGCCAAGTTCGAAGATCGAATTCATCCCTGGGGCTGCGGAATGGCAGCGGCCACAATTTCATCGTCATTTGTAGCCACAATCTGGTGGCCAGGAGGCACAATCAGGAAGTCGTCATTCCAGTCTCCTGAAAGGAGCCGGTGGAAGAGCAAAACCGATCCCGAATACTCTTCGAATTTCCAGCCTTTCTCCGCCGCCTCGGCTTGCGCGCGCTGTCTGAAACTCTCATCCACCTCAAGCCCGGTCCTGATGAAAGTAAGTTGCGAGTAGGAGCGCCTGTAACCCATCATTTCCTCGTAAAGAAAGCGCCCGCTATCTTCGCCATACTTATCGATAAGGGCCTGGAGATTGCAACTCAGCCCAATTCCCGCTGCCTGCTCCACAAGTTCATCGTCCCGCTCCACCCAGCCAACCGAACGGAAATAGACTCCCGGATTCGCGTTGAAGTACTCCTTGTATTTGTCGCGGCTGCCCATTAACAGCGTGATGCAATCATGGGCGCGCGGCAGCACCAGCGGCACGCTCCGCGCGGCAACCTCCACCAGTCCAGTGCCGCACAAGGCATAGCCCAGCGCGATCGCGTCGTACTTCTTGCCCTCTGCCCCTTCGATGGCCTCCTGAATACGCTGCCGCATGGTCTTCGAGCCAGTATCATGCAGGCCGGCAGGCAGAAACTGTGCGTCGATCAGGTGCGGCGAATGCACGATCGCATCGCTCAACTCTCGCAGAAGCACCGAACATCCAATCAACAGCAAGCGCATTGGCTTCTCCGTCCTTCGCAAGTTTAGCCGATAGCCTCCAAGTCGAACTCGGGCAGATCGAATTCGCCAAGTTCAAGAGGGTAACGACCATATTCCCGAACTAACCTGACGACATAGTCGTAGCTGGCCGGAGGCACATCGCCCGGCACCGAGTGATCGGATTGAAAGATGAATCCGCCTCCCTTGGCCACATTGAGTTTGGTAAGTACAGCAGCCTTCAACTGTTCGCGGTTGCCGGCAGCCCATAACTGCACATCCATGTTGCCGCAAAAACCGATGCGATGGCCGAACTTTCGGCGCAATTCAATCGCATCCATCCCAGCTTTGAATTCAAGGGGGTTGTAAGCGTCCACGCCGACCTCGATGTAATCCTCAAAGATCTTGTTCACGTTGCCGCAGCCGTGATAAATCACCGCCAACCCATGAGCGTGGCATTCGTCGATAAGTGCCTTGACGCCGGGCTTGAAGTGGGCCCTCCAAAAAGCGGGAGAGAACATCATGCCTTTCTTGTAAGCGACGTCGCCCCAGATGACAACGCCATCGAGATGCCCATCCGCGGCCTTGATCTGTCCCTTGAGAATTTCCAGAGCGTACTCGTTGAGCCGGTGCGCAAAGCGGGCAATCTCGTCTGGATACATGCCCATCCAGCACAGCGAGTTCTCTGACCCGACGATGCGCCACAGCATCTCGTGCGCCTCGCAAATGCCGCCGAATACCGGGAAATCAGCCCAAACCGCATTGACGCGATCAACGAAAGAAGGCAGGTTGCGGGTGAATGAATCTCCGACGCCGTTGATCTGGTCGTCTCCCCGGGAGTAATAACGGCGCGAGTCCCACGGATCGTCGAACTTGAACGCATTCATCTTGTCGATTGTATCGGTGTCGAAGCTGAGGAACGCGGGCATGGCCTGGTCGAACTTCTTGAAGAGAACGGCTTCGAATCCGGTGCGAACCACCACCTCTTCGGGCGTCTCCTTGATCATCTCGAACGGCTTGATGTGAGGATCGACGTTGGGATTGAACTGCATCCAGTCGAGGTCGTAATAGCGATAAATATCCGCGTCGTGCGCTAGCCCCATTTCCTCGCGCCAGCGCTTGAGAAAACTTCCCCAGAAGAAGTCGCTGATTGGAACTCTGTCGGCTTCACGATGACTCAATGCCGCCTTCATGCGGTTCAACTTCGACAAGCAATTCGGTGTTCGCTGCATATAAGAGTGCTCCATGGAGTTAGATAACTCCCCCAAGATGATTGCCCCAGGTAAGCATGATGATTGCTGCGGCAAGGGCTACGATCCCAACGCCGATGGTCATGCGCGTGCGGCCCGCACTTCCCTTCCATTCCTTGAATACGATAGCCAGCAGGTTGCTGAAAAGCACCAGCATGATCATGTGAATGGCCCAACTGCAGAAGGCGTATTGCGTGCCCAGGTAAACGTGTCCAAGGTTATAGAAGAAGAATTGCCCATACCAAAGTGTGCCGGTCAGCATGGCCAGCAGGTGGTTCCGCCCAACACCCCGTGAGCCGGTCTCGGAAGGCAGGGTCACCAGTTGACTCAGAGTGCGATTTCGCCTGGCAAGATAGAGGCTGTAGAGTGCGGCAGTGACAAAGGCGCCTGAGTTGACGAAGATGTAGGAGACATTGCCCTTCCACACGCCGGCTCCATAGTGCTCCGCCATATCGGCGACGGGAGCGGCTACTTCCAGCGCAAGGCCGTACACGGCTGAGAAAACACCGGCCACGAGCGACAACGCCAGCCCCTTGAATAGCGAGAATTCGCCGCGCTTTCCCGAGGCGGCTTCAAGGTTACGTTCCTTCATGCGCCCGGCCACGCCGCAGATCGCGATCCCGGCCGCGCCGGCCAATATCCCGAAGATCACCCAAATTGAGCCGGGCCGGGCAATGATCATGGCGGCTTGTCCGCGAACCAGGGGAGGCACAATCGTGCCGAGTATGCTGGAGAGTCCAACCGCAATCGAGTAAGTCAGCGAGAACCCGATGTAGCGGATGGAGATATTGAAGGCCGTGCCGCCGATGCCGTAACCGATTCCCATGAGGAACGCGTAAAGCATCAGGGTGGAAGGGGAACTGGTGATTACGAGCCACAAGTGGGGGATGGTAATGATAGCGCCCGCGATTGGCAGAATCAGCCAACACCATGATGCCTGCGCAAGCCAGAAGATCTCCCACGACCATCTTTTGATGTACTTTTGCGGCGCGTAGCAGTTGGCCGATAACATCGCGCCCACGCCATGGAATTCGATGCCAAGTGGAAGACTTGCGGTGATCATGCGCGGGGGCTCCAACCGGCGATGCATCTTAGGCGTGAGTGGATTCGCAGGAGCAGTTTACAAGTGCCCATCGTTCTCATCTTCTATTCACAGTCGAGGTTAAAGTTGAAGTTATCAAGCGCGTGCCCGGAACTCAATATCCATTTCAATTTGTTTCTTGTCTTTTTTGAATGTTCAGTTCTTAGGGGGTACGGTGAACAAATCTCGGGATTGAAAGGAGCCTGCTTTAAAGCCCGCCGCCTTGTTCTCTTCGGCCAGTCGGCTATAGGGCCAACAAGACTGTAATCGCGGTTTGCGGTGGCGGTAGCCATCTTGGGTTCACATCGGCAGGGAAACGCGAACATACTCAATATCTGTTTCATTCGGTACCTTGTCTTTTTCGCTCGCCGGGCTTTGACTCTACGTTGTGGGGGTCAATATACTGCGGAGCGTGTCCATTTCGGCGCCCCAGCGGTCTAAACTCTCGCCCGAACAATGGGCTGCCTTAGGGGCGTACGCGAGCCCGTTCTCGAATCAGGGATTGGAATTCGAGCCGGTGAGCGGGCAGCCCATGGTCACCGATTTGGCGCTGCACGAGACCGGTTTCCTGCAGCGGCGGCCCCATTGGAACTATCAAAACGTCTTCAGCCCGTTCTGGCGGCTCTATTACGACCTGGAGCCGGGTCATCGAGTGATCTTTCCCGGTAAGGAAGTCACGCTCGGGCCTGACCGGCTTGTCCTCATCCCCGATCATCAGCTCTTTCACTCCCTTGGAACCGAGGCCAAACCGAAGCTTTGGATGCACTTTAGCCGCGAGCTCCAGTTGATGTCCACGCAGCCGATTCCGATTGTCCTGGAGCCGACGGCCACAGAGCGGAGCCTGCTGCAGGACCTCGTCCGGGTCTTTCGCGCCTCGAAAGAGCCGCCGAACCGGTACCGCATATTTCATTTGAGCATTGCGCTGCTGCACCTTGTGCTGAGCCGGCCGGAGATCGTGTGGCAGAGCGAGGCGCCGGCAAACCTGCTCGAGGCGGTTCGCTACGTCGAGAAGCACTACGCTTCGCCGTTGTATACAAAGGACCTGGCCCGGTTCGCGCATTTGAGCGAGAGCGTTTTCCGGCGGAAATTCCAGCAATTCCGCAATGTGGCCCCGGCGCAGTTCATTGCGCAGGTGCGGGTTCGAGAAGCGGCTCACTTGCTGACGACCACAACATTGGACATGAGCGATATCGCGGAGCGAACCGGTTTTCCAAACCCGGCATACCTGAGCCGCGTGTTCAAGAGCGTGACGGGAAGGACGCCTGCGCGTTTTCGACGCGAGTCAAGAGGGCTGCAACTTGACGAAACGCGCCTGACCGAGTGAAGCGCTCGCAGTTGCTTTTCAGGCTGGTGAATCATCCGACGGGACGAGTAGGCGCAGCTCCATCGATACTTATTCAAGGTGAAACGGTGTTCTAAAAAGGACAAGAACTCAGTCGAATCGGATATTGCTGGCGTGCCCAACGCTTTGATAGGCTCCCTCGTAGGCTACAAACCCACACGTGTGTGTTCCTGGCGCGTCAGTCGCGCGCCAGTGGGCATGGGAATCAAAGGGTCGCATTGAAGGAAGGAATCAATATGATTATCTCCAGAAGATCTGCGTTGGGACTGCTGGGCGCAGCCAGCGCCTTACCTCTCCTTCACGGCCAGGCCAAAAGTGAAGTGGACGTTGAGATTGCAAGCGGGCCATTTAAAGCGCAAGGGAACTCACTCGAGAACTACACAGCGCCGCTGTGGTACCGCGATGCCAAGTTCGGCATCTGGTCGCATTGGGGACCGCAATCGGCTCCGGAAAAAGGCGACTGGTACGCGCGCAATATGTATATGGAAGGAAGCCCGCAATATAAATCTCATCTTGAAACCTACGGGCACCCGTCGAAATTCGGCTTCAAGGATATTATTCCCACCTTCAAGGGCGAGAACTTCGATCCCAACTTCCTGGTGGGACTTTATAAGAAAGCGGGCGCCAAGTACTTCTTCAGCATGGGCGTGCATCACGACAA
>PLZC01000459.1 GCA_003151985.1 Acidobacteriaceae bacterium | reverse complement strand
CGTGGTGGCCAGCTTGGTGTGCGGGTTGTGCTCTGATCGGTCACGCCCGCAAGTAGACCGTCAATCGAAATGTCCTCATCCAACGCATCCCAATGCAGGCCTCGATTGTGTACTTGCTGCCGGCGGTTTCGCTGACTCTCTGATGCTTCTCCTTGCCTGTCGCTGGCGCACTGCGAAGCAAAGTCGCCACTCCTTCTTTACCTGCCAAAACCTTCACCAGTGAGTGCGTCTGCCGATTTCACTTCGAGGAAGCCTCTCAACACTATATCTCCTGAAGATTTGCCAATCATCAAGTCGAAGCTTCCCGGCACAACTGTCCAATGCATGTCGCGATCGAGGAGCATCAGGGCTTCCGGCGTGAGTTTCATTGTGACTGTCTTTGTTTCACCGGGAGTGAGTGAAACTCTGTCAAAGCCCCTAAGCTGCTTGATCGGAAGCGACACAGGGGCATAGCGCTCATGCACGTACAATTGTGGAACCTCCACGCCGGTTCGATTCCCCACATTTGTCACGTCGATGCTTACCACCGCATTTCCGCCCTGGTAGATCTGTGGCGGAGTGATCCGCAGATTGCCGTACTTGAAGTCCGTGTAGCTCAAACCATACCCGAATGGATAAAGAGGCGTGCCCGGCATGTCGGCATATCCTCCGTGGTGATTTCCGTCGTTGATCCAGTACTCCTTCGAAGGTTTGTAGTTGTAGTAGGAAGGTAGCTGCCCGACGCTGCGTGGAATGGTTATGGCCAAGCGCCCGGTTGGATTAAAGTCGCCAAAGAGCACATCGGCAACTGCCTCTCCGCCATTTTCGCCCGGCTCCCATGCTTCGATAATCGCCGGGAGGTGAGTTGCTTCCCAACTGACCGAGAGCGGCCTGCCATTGATTAATATCAGCACAACCGGAGTTCTTGTTGCTTGAACGGCTTTGACAAGTTCTTCCTGCACACCTGTCAGATCAAGTGTGGCCACATCATGGCCTTCGCCATCGGTCTCCGGAATACTTCCACTGCCCGCATTGCCTGGATTTTCGCCCACGACCAAGACTGCCACATCTGCATTCCGTGCAGCTTCAACTGCCTTCGCAATATCCTCTTTTCCGCCGATAACTTCGCATCCGCGAACATATTCAACCCGTGTCCCCGGTGATACCTTTTGCTTGATACCGTCGAGAACGGTAATCACCTTTTGTGGCACAAGCTTCGGCGAATAGTCACCCAATTGGCGCCAGCCATCATCTGCATTCGGACCAATTACCGCAATGGACTTGAGATCCTTCTTCAGCGGCAATATGTTGCCCTGGTTCTTCAACAGAACAATGCTTTCACGCGCTGTCTGCAGGGCAAGTTGCTGATGTTCCCTCGAATGCACAACCTGCTCGGCCTGCTTCACCTCGACATAGGGGTGCTCAAACAGTCCCAGGCGGAATTTCAGATCGAGTACCCGGCGCAGAGCGCGATCGACAAGTGCTTCGGGCACTTTTCCTTCTAAAACGTTCTCAACCAGGGGACCCATGTAAGCTGATTCATAAGTGATATTCATGTCAACGCCAGCCCGCAAGGCAAGTGCTCCGGCCTCTTTTTGGGTGGGCACAATATCTTCATAGATCAAGGTCCCGAAGCCTCCGCCTTCACTCTGCACAATTCCCTTGAAACCCAGTTCCTGGCGAAGGACTTCTGTATTCCACTTTTCCGATGAATGCTCCGGTACGTCGTCAATTTCTGGATACCCGGCCATAACCCCCAAGGCGCCGGCATCGAAAGCCGCCTTCCAGGGAGGCAGGAAGTTCTCGCGTATGCCGCGCTCCGATATTTCAATTGCGCCTCGTTCCATGCCGCTGGCCGGCTCGCTCTGGGTTGGGAAGTCTGTCATCAAGGCGGCAACCTTGTCGGGAGCGTTAACGTTCGAGCCTTGGGCTCCCCACACAATGTTTTCCGCTATCCGCGAATACAGATAGGGATCCTCCGTGTAGGCCTCCATGTTCCGCCCCATGCGCGGGTCGCGATCAACCTCCAACACCAAGGTCGAAAGAATATGAATTCCGGAGGCTCTGGCCTCCTGTGCAGCCGCAGCGTAAATCTCCTTCACCAGAGCTAAGTCGAATGTGCTCCCAATCGACAATCCCTCAGGAAACACGGTAGCATTGGGAAACATTGCGCCATGCGTTCCCTCTTCATCCTCAAGAAGAGGGATCTTGAGCCGCGTCTGGGTCACTGCAATCTTCTGGAGTTCGTTGAAGAATTCAACCTGCTGAGAGAGGTCTTGCAACCTCAGCTCGTCTCCCAAGGTAAAGAACCCGGAGCCAGGGCCAATCTCGTCTGTGTAAGTACCCGCGGCGAATTTTCTGCTCGCGGCCATCTTCTCTGTCCTTGTCTTCCCGAGTTCATCAACATAGGCACACGGAAGGTTGAGCTGTCCAATTTTCTCCTTGAGAGTCATGCGGCTCATCAAGTCGTTGACCCGCACTTCAATCGGTTGCGTCGCATCGAGGTAGGGTGGACTAGAGCTATTGGATTGCGCGACACCACTGAACCAACACGGAAGGACAATGATCAGCAAAGAAATGCTGGATACAGTTCGGAGGCGGCGCACCGTGCTTGCGTGGCTGTTAAAGATCAATTTGAGCATTGCGCCTCTTTCAAGGCACCCAAGACCCATATATCCGCCATCTACCATAGCTTCCAAGCTCCTCCTTTTTTTTGCTGCTGTCGGATTGCCGGAGAGCAGCTCACTCGCTTGCAACTGCTGGACGCAACCGTCAGGATTCGGTAAAGTCGATCGTTTTGGGGCCACGTGTGAAGCCGCGTGTAGTTATACACAGATAACTCAGCCCTATGGCGAACCAGATTCCACCTGCAATCTTGGCGATTATGTTGAGATTCAACCAAATCAATCCACAGAACGCAAAGCCCAACAGGGGCAGAACTGCGTCAATGAATATCCTTGGCCGTCTCTCCTTGCGGTTCAGGATTGTAAAGTGCCAAAAGACCGAAAGATTCACACCCATGAAGGCGAGGAATGCACCGAAGTTAAGAAGTTCGCCGGCGTGTTCATAGGCACTGCCAATGTAGTTGAGACCGATCGCCCCAAAGTAAGCTACGGCGCCTATCAAAAGAATGTTGTAAGTGGGTGTGTTCGACTTAGGGCTCAGATGTGCGAAGAAACTGCGCGGGAGTACACCATCGCGCCCCATTCCAAATAACAGCCGTGCTGCTCCGAGGCCTCCGGTGATACCACTCCCCAGCGCCGCGAGAATAAGAATCCCTCCCAATGACACCGCCTGTGGTATCGGTCACCGTCCCTACGACGCTGCCTGTTACGCCACAAAATGCGCCTGTGGCCGACAGGAGGAACCCGCACAACAGGAGCACTAATCGCTTCATTACATAACCTCCTACCGGATATCGGCCTACGGCGACGCTGTTTGAAGGGCCCAACAGACTTGCCGGCGTTCTCTGCATTCCCAATGTGGAGGTGCAGTATCCCTGTAAGCACTCCTCAACGTAGCAAACAATGAATCTTCGCCGCAATGGCATGCAGAATGCCATAGCTCTTTTGATTTGTCTGTGTAGTTTTGCACATTACTACGGATCCTTTGGCAGTCTGGTTTATATTCGGAATATTCGCTTTGAGGTAGGAGAGCCACCCGTCAGCACTTCTTGCGTTCCTGTCGATCTTGCTTGAAGACAGATGAGGACAGGCATGTTACGCGAGAGTTCCGGAATAAATCCCGAAAGAACAAGCGCCTTTCGTCTTCCGTTCTTCGGGAATTGAAGGGACATCCAATTGACCCATCAGAGCGGCATCGGCACACTCATATTCGATTACGATGGCGTAATTGCGGATACGGAACGACTCCACTGGAGAGCATGGGCAGAGATATTGGAGCCGCGGGGCATTCCGTTTACCTGGGATCGGTACTGCGAAATTGGCCGTGGCATCCAAGAGGCGCAAATGATCGCCACACTGGGCCAGCTTGTCGAAGACCCTCTTCTGCTTTTGGGAGTGGAAAAACAGGTCGCACTTCGCAACGAAATCATGCGAGATATGTGCATCAGCGTACCTCCCATCCATGAAGCAACAATTGAGCTGTTGCATTCTCTCAAGGGCTACCGGCTCGGGCTCGTGACTAGCTCCGCAAGGTTCGATGTGGAACCGGTTCTTCGCGCTGCCGGAGTTTTCAAGTGCTTCGAGGCTGTGGTGTTCGGAGATGATGTGGAGCGCCATAAACCAGCGCCTGACCCATATCTCCTGCTCGGCAGTCGGCTCGATGTCAAGACGGGCCTCGTCTTCGAAGACTCGGATGCCGGTATCGCGAGTGCGCGACAAGCCGGGTTTGTCGTTATTCCAATCGTCGATCCCGCGGACCTTCCTCGAATTGTATATCGTGAAATCCGTGGCGATCGGAACAAATCCAATTCGAGGAATGGCGATAGAAAGGACAATACTCAACCGAGCGGAGGGGAACGGTAGATGCATCTTTTTGGCCCGAAACTGCAATCGTTGCAACTGGAGAAAAGGAGAATGCCCATTCGATTGCTCATTGACGGGCGGGAAGATTTCCACGAACAGCCCGTGAGGGAATTCATGCAAAAGAGAATCCCGCTTGTATTGCTTGTGTGCTTTCAGTTGGGGTTGGAGTTGCCTTCGCGGGCGGGTTTCGTGCTTCCGCTGTCAAAGCGGATATTACCTCTAGTGTGGCCTGGAGCGGCGCTCTGTTCAAGATATTCGATATCGGCGCCAAGTGGACTGCCACCGCGATTCTGCTCAACGTCCTCGCCAATGTGCCCCTTGCCTATGGCGTGTTGCTCACCGGCAGCGTTTCTCTCATTTATGCTGTCGCCGGCGGCCTATGGGCAAATGCACTAACAAACTTCAGCCAATTCGTAATTCAGGTCACCGCCGGCTTCATCATGCTCTTCGCGGTGCTCTCGCATCTTGGCGGCATCTCGGCCCTATGGATAATTTGGCGCCGTCTCCCGCCATCGCACTCGCATCTCTTTGTAGCGCCCTACACGCCATTATTTGCCGCGGTTTTCCTGGTCCTTAACACACTCTCTTACAACGGTGGTTCATGGGGTCTCGCGCAACGCTTCATCGCCGCGCCCAACGGAAACGATGCGAAGAAAGCCGCTCTGCTCTCGGCCTCACTCTATCTCGTATGGCCGCTGGTGCTGTTTTTTCCGGTGTGGGCTGCGCCGCTGCTTTTGCCGAATCTTGTCGACCCATCCAAAAGCTATGCGCTGATGGTCCAGATGATGCTGCCGCGCGGCGTGCTCGGCCTAGTGCTGGGCGGGCTCTTCGCTTCCACCATGGCCATGACTTCCTCCGATGCAAACGCCATCTCCGCAGTGGTTGTGCGTGACATTCTCCCCGCGCTGCGCCGCGACCGCCTCCGCATGAGCGGCATCGCACAACTGCTCGCCGGTCGCATTTGCACGTTTGTGCTCCTTGTTCTCAGCATGATCATCGCCTACTATGCCGATCGCTTCGCCGGCGTACTCGGCCTGATCATTCTCTGGTTTGCGGCGCTTTCCGGGCCTACCGCAATTCCGATGCTGCTCGGTATGCTGCTTCCGTTTCGCCGCTGCGGTCCTGCTGCCGAGCTCACCGTATGGGGCGGTGGCGTACTTACCTTTATTGCTATCAAATTCGTCTTCCCTGGGCAGATAATTGACTTTGCCGGCGACATGGCCACTGCCGTCGGTGTCGGTGGCCCCGTCGTCACTACATTTGTTCTCTACGTTGTGGTCGGGCTCTTCACGCGCAGAACCAGGCCAACCGCCAACGCTTTGTTGCATAGCATCAATCTGGATTCCACCCCGGACGAAAATCTCGCCCACAGCATTCAGAATCGCAATGAAACTTCACAGGAACCTACCTAATTAAGGATCGACATGTCGAATCTGGAAAAACCTTCGCTCAACGATTTTACTGTTAGTGTGGCTGAATCCCGCATGCTCAACGTCGCTGAAAGCGTCTACCTCGCCGGCGCAACAGCCACGCTCAACGTCTGCATCGCATTCGTCGCTGCCAAAACCGGCATCAGCATTGGCGATGCCATTCTGATGGCAACCGCCAACCCCAGCCGCTTCGTCGGCGCCCGCGGTGTACTCCGCGTTGGCGCACCAACTGACCTCGTGCGCTTTAACTGGGAGAAGGGCTCCTCCACGCTCACGATTACAGACGTCGTCGTTCAGGGGAAGAACGGTCTATATGCCGCTTCCTGTCTTACCTCTTAGAAGATCAACTTCAACCCGAATTGCAGTTCGCGCGGAGCACCTGCGCTGAAGATCTCGCCGGTCGTCCCGTCGTTGATGGTGGTGTCTGGGCTCCCCAGGTTGACAAAATTCGGCATGTTGAACGCCTCAAAACGGAACTGCAGGTAAGTCCCCTCGCGGAAGCGAAAGTTTTTGAGCAGCGCGGTGTCCAGGTTGTAGTTAGCCGGCCCCTCGAAAATACCCATCCCCGAACTGCCATATGTATAGGGGAGAGGCGCAGCCAAGGCACCAGGATTGAACCAAAGAGTCGCGTTCGGATGTGGCACCTGCAGGCTTACGCCACTTATGAGGTTGGGCCGTGTGTCATACCCGTTGCCTAGCGTAGCGCCAGGTACATCGAAGGATAGCGGTGTGCCTGATGCGAATGAGAAAATTCCGCTGATTTCCCAACCCCCGAGGATCAGGTCGGCAGCCTGGTTTATTGTTGAAAGGTATTTTCTGCCTCGTCCAGTCGGAAGCTCGTAGACGCTGTTCACAGTGAGGAGATTTCTCACGTCACTGGGCGAGCGTCCGCGGGTATATCCTGCAGGAGTTAACGGCTGAACGCTGTTGTACGGACCGCCCGCTGCCATGTTATTCAGCATGAGTTTGCTGAACGCATAGGAGCCGGTGAACGTCAACCCATCGGTCATCCGCCGCTCCCACTTAGCCTGGAGTCCGTTGTACCAGGATTGTCCCAAATTCTGAAACAGAGTGATATTGGTAAGGTCGGGATACGGCAGCGCTGCTTGCAGATTCGGATAGTTCCCAGCCGGAACAGCATCGTAGTCCTGGTCCCCGGAGATTCCATCGAAGAGACGGTTGCCAACATAGGAAAGCGTCAACGCAGAGTGGAAGGGAAGCGATTGTTGAACGGACATATTCCACTCGTGCAGCTTCTGCGATCTTACATCCCACGCGGGCGATGCCACGCTGGAAGGACCGAAATCGTTTAGGCCGGCAGGGAACGCTGTTTCCCATTTTTGCATGGTTCCATATGAGAAGTTCGGCGTCTCGTAGCTCCAGTACGGGGGGCCGACGATGGAAGAGGCAGAGATGTTGCCTTGGAAGCTACTCGTGAAAATGCCGTACGCGCCCCGAATGACGGTGTCCTTGAAAGGATTCCATGAAATGCCGACTCGTGGAGAAAAATATCCATTCGCCTTGAACAGGCCCGCTGGAACACCGACCTGGTTGGCGGGAATCCATTCACCGGCTGTCGCTGCCGCAAAGTACGGCGCAGCCGCCTGAGCAACCAGATTGACATCTCCGCTTGCGTCAACACCCGCCACAACTTTGCCGATCTGCGGGTCAAACGTAGCCCCGTTTCCATACAGGAGCTGCTTCTCGTACCAATAGTCGTACCGCAGGCCCAAATTCAACGTTAGATGCCGAGTTACCTTGTAGGTATCCTCCACGAACGCGGCACCATAAGGTGCGCGCTGCACGCCAAAGGGCGCGAGAGGAAAGTTGCGGGACGCGGACGAGACCAGACCGAGCAGATAGTCGGCAAAGCCGTCTCCTGTACCCACCCCCAGTGCCGTGTATTGGCCATTGAAGCCGAAATTACCTCTAGAGGCGAATGAAGCGTGGTTTCCATAAACAGCACGAACGTCGCCCTGCAGACCAAAGTCAATGAGATGCTTTCCCCGCACTAGATTCAGGCTGGTCGTGCCATTCCAACTGTGAGACCAGAGCCGTCCATTCACACCCCAGGGCAGGCCGAAACCGGTCAACCCGGTAGCCGACACGCCGGGAATTCCTGCGAAGGCTTGCTGGGCTGGATTCGTGAATCCTGCGATGCCGGCCGCAGTGTCAAGATTGGTTACTCCAACCCCAGGACTGACGAATGAATTGTGCGATTCCTGAAAGCCGCCATTGATGCTGAAAAGTATTGTCGGACTGATTGTGTAGGCGTAGTTCAGGGTATAGCTCTGCTGGATCGTGTTGTTGAGTTCAGATTCAGCGGGTGTATCGTTATAGAACGTGGTGGGACTGCCGTAGCGAACCCAGCGTCCGTAGAGGTGCTGGTTGGTTCTGAGTTCGTCATCGATGCGCGCGGTGCCTGAGCTGGTGTCGTCGATGACTGGCGCAATAGCCTGATAGCGTCCGGTGGAGGAGGCTAACCAATAAGGAAAGAAAAACTTCGCGGCGGAGTCAATGCGATCGGGAGGAATCACGTTGGACTGCCCGTTGTAACTGAACTGCTGGCTCGTCGTGGGGTCGTAGATTGCATTTCTACCTGAAAAGTCTCCCGTAAGCATCGCGGGCGTGGGAACTCGGTTGTCGAAGAACTGTTCCTGCCGGACACGAAGAAGCTCCCAGCTACCGAAGAAGAAGGTCTTGTCGCGAATGATTCGGCCACCCCCAGCTACGCCGAATTGATTTTGGATAAGCCTTGGGTTACTTGAGTTAGGTGGGGTAAAGTAGTTTTTCGCCGAGAAAGCACTATTTCGCGCGAATTCCCAAGCGGAGCCGTGGTACTGATTGGCGCCTGCTTTGGTGGCAACGAGAACCTGCAGCGGAAAGCGTCCATTTTCAGCGCTGAAGTTTGAGGTTTGAACATTAAACTCCGCAATGGTGTCCACACTCGGAATCGCGATCGCGCCCTCATCCATCGAACCATTGGCGTTGGATCCGTCCAACTGGAACTGCGTCTGGCCACTTGCGACACCGGAGCCCTGAACAGTTGACCCACGTTCCGCGCCGAATTGGCCGCCCGCCTGACCGGTATATTGCATGCCGGGCGCGAGGCCTACGAGTTGGATGACATTACGGCCATCCAGGGGCAGGTCAACAACCTGCTTCTGTTGAATCACAGTCTCTGCGGCGGCACTTTCAGTCTGGATTTGTTGTGCTAGTCCTGCCACCGTAACCTGTTCGCTTACGCTTCCTAATTGGAGCACGGGAGACAGCCTGCTTCGCTGGCCGATCTCCAGCACCATCTTTTCCAGCTTCCAGCCCTTGAAGCCATTCATCGAAACCGTCACAGAATATTGGCCAATGGGCAGCGACAATATCTCGAAATCGCCGGACGCATTGGTCAATACCTCTTTGGTGAACCCGGTATCCAGGTTCTTTGCCGTCACCTTCGCTCCTGGGATCACAGCTCCGCTCTGATCCGCGACGACGCCAAGAACGATACCTTCATTTGCAATCTGGGCTTGCGGGATGCTAGTCACGGCAAATAGCGTTGCAATCAAAACAATTAATTTGTTCATGGAGATCCTCTCCTAGTCGTTTGCGGTGTTCGAGCGACGAGCCATAATCGCAAACGACTTTAGTGGACTCATTCTTCAATTCGACGGATTATTAAGCAATGGAGATAAGACCTCGAAGGAGTAGATTGTCCGGCCCGCCGGATGGAAATCGAACCTCGCAGCTATCTGCGTGACTCCGCGAGGCCCAACGACTCCCGCTCAAAAGGGGATCAGGCTCTCAGCGGAAGCATTCACGATCTGGCGCAGGTGAATTCTGCCTACGGCAGCAACGTGCTGATATTTGGCCCCAGGTACGCCCCCGCACAGACCGTGCAGATGAACCGGCTAAACAGTCTCTGGCAGAAGAACTTAATCCATTGAAGGGTGCGGGCTTCAGCCCGTGCATGAATGGCTTAAAATCGGGCGGGCTCTAAGCCCCTGAGGGACATTTTGGGAGTCTTTGTCCGAAACTCTTGCCTTTTTCGGCAGCCTGTAAAACCGTTCAATTAGTCGGACATTTCAATTAGTCGGACATATTACACACGCCAGTCGAATTTCGTGTTAAAGTACGCCACATGGGTACATTTGATGGACTAAAAACGCAATCCGTGCCTGCGTTGGAGAGGGGGCTTCTAATTCTTGAGCAGCTCGCCCAGTCGCGGCGTGGTGTCACCTTGTCGCAGTTGACACGCAAACTTCAGCTGTCTCGGAGTACAGTGCACGCGCTTCTACTCACGTACCAACGCTGTGGGTATTTACAACGGGAAAGAGAAACAGGCCGCTATTGTCTGGGTTGGCGCCTGTACACACTTGCCAACATGGCGCTGTGCAGAAACTTCCTGCATGAACAACTCTCTTCTATCCTCAACCGATTGATGTTAGAGACGAGGCTGACAGTGCATCTCGCCGTCATGGTTGAAGGTGAAGCCATCCTGATCGATAGAATCCAACCACCTGAAGCGCCCCGGCTGGCCAGTTGGGTGGGCAAGAGAATGGGATTACACTGTACCGCTCTAGGGAAAGCTTTGATCGCTCATTTACCCGCTGCGGAACTGGAAAACCTTATCGCCAAACATGGGCTTTGTCGCTACAACGAGAATACTATTATTTCCATGCGAAAGCTTCACTCAGCCTGCGAACAGGTTCGGCAGTTGGGTTATGCCTTAGACGATGAGGAAGAGGAGATTGGTACGCGATGTGTCGGCGCGCCTGTATACAGCGTCGACGGTGAGGTTGCAGCTGCAATCAGTATCTCGGGCACAAGAGCGGAGCTTGAAGACATCCCCGGCAAGGCGGCCCTCGTGATGCATGCTGCCGCTTCGTTGTCGAAGCATATCGGTTCAGTCTGCAATAAGTCCTGTGTGTCGGCCCAGGCGGAAGAATCCCAATTTAAGATCGCTTGAGCGTTTTCCGGTTTGAGGCCTGGTTGATGGTCTGGAATCGGGCCAGTGCTTCCGTGTTGGGGGAATGGGCAACGGGCGTACTCCATTTTGGAGAGTATGAGCAGTTGTTTTGCATGAGCTTGCCTCTACGTCAGTTCCACTCGGCCTCTCTCTGTTGACGGTGATGTCCTGCCAAGGCTTTCCGCTCAACTCCAGGCGGTTTAGGTTCCGTTGCGCCTCAACTCCTGTATTCCAAGCCGTCATCACGTCCAGCCGGTCGGATGCAAATTGCTGAAATGGCTTCGCGCCCACTATAAAAACCATACCGGATACCGGATTATTGTGCACAAGATCAGAGCGTCGTACGAGATCCACAGGAGTGACTCTCGGTTGGATCACCTCATTGCAACCACTGGTTTTCCCAGAACGAGGTGGCCGGTTGGTTGTTCTCATCATTCTGATTGCAACAGGAGTTTTCGATGAAGATTAATCGCCGAGAAGTGATTTTACTCGGCGTGTCTACATTGATCGAGAGTCAAGTCCTGAGCGAACCCAAGCTGTTCGACTCCCCGGCCCCCGCCGTGTCCAACCGGAATGAGCCGCTCGTAAACGAAGTGACGATCTACCGTGATACATACGGCGTTCCGCATATCGTGGGTGAGACAGAGGAAGCCGCGTTCTTTGGGTATGGCTATGCCCAGGCGGAAGATCATCTCGAGCGGATGATGCTGCAATACCGGGATGCGCAGGGTCGTCGCGCGGAGGTCCTTGGATTCGAAGCCTTGGGCGACGGCTATCTGCACTTCATCCCTTATGAATACCGCTGGGACGGCGATTACCTGCAGCGGCTTCTCCGCACCAAGCAAGGTGTGCTGGAAAACAAATCCAAAATCGATCCCGCTGTTTTCAAGATTCTCGATGCCTTCGCGCGCGGCGTCAACTATTACATTGCCAAGCATCGGCAAGAAATCCCTACATGGATTGACAGCATCACGGCAGAAGATATCGAAGCATTCGAACGTAGTAATTATTTTCGCTTCTACACCATTCACGAGGCGCTCATGAAGCTGTCAGACGAGACCTGGAACTTCCCGAATTTCGGTTCCAATCAATGGGCAATCTCTCCAGCCAAGTCGGCCAATGGGCGCATCATTCACGTTGAACACACGCACATGCCATGGGCAAACCACTTTCAGAATTACGAGGCGCACCTGATGGTTCCGGGCAAGCTGAACGCAGGCGGAATGAGCTGGTTCGGGAGTCCGTTTTTCCTGATGGGGTTTAACGACAAGATCACTTGGTCGGCAACCTGGAACCAGCCCAACATGTCCGACGTATACGAAGAAAAGATCAACCCCGCAAACAATCTGCAATACCTGTACGAAGACGCGTGGCGGGACATTCGCGTTGAAACCGCAAATTTCCGTGTGAAGGGACCCAAGGACACGGAGTCAGTCTCGCTCCCTCTGTATTACACACACCACGGTCCGGTCGTAAAGTTCGATAAGGAGCAGCACCGCGCCTGGGCGGTTAAACTGCCCAACTTCGACGGCGTGAATTACTCGCTTGGCTTATATGGATTGATGAAGGCACTCAATCTCGATGAGTTTAAAGAGGCACTGGCGCGCCAGCTCATTCCGCGCTGGAACTTTCTGTATTCCGACTCGAAAAACATCTATTGGGTACACAACGGCACTGTTCCCCGCAGGAATGAAAAATATAACTGGCTGAAGCCGGTTCCGGGATGGACAAGAGAGACCGAATGGGGGCCGTTCATCCCGTTCGGGAAATATCCCCAGCTCACAAACCCTGCTTCCGGGTTTCTCCAGAACTGCAACAACCCCTTCTGGGTCTCTACTCCTAACTCAGGCTTGGATCCACTGATGCTCGGGCCCTACTATCTGCTGTCGAATCCGGTCAAGCAGGGTACGTACATGGCGGCGTTAAACACGCGCGGCGAGCGGCTGTTTCAGGTCCTGGGTCAGGTCCGGAAGTTCACGTTGGACGAGATGACCGATCTCGGTTACGACACATATATCCTGCCCGCCGATGTGATCGTGCCGCTGCTCGTGGAGGCCGCTAAGACTTGGCTAAAGGACGCCCGGTTGCGGTCGCCGCTCGAGAAGTTGAAGGCCTGGGACCACCGTTCGGCAATCGATTCGCTAGCCATGACCTATCTCTTCTATTGGGCCAAAACCTACCAGGAGATTTTTTCGGAAGCGAAGTATGCCCGTTTTATGGCCTACGATCGCGGCACAATCGACATCCACTCCGCGGAGGAGCAGGACATGGCATGGCGCGCGTTTGTAGAGGCAATCGAGCGTCTGCGCAAAAAGTTTGGCAAGGTGGAAATCCCCTGGGGACAGATTAACGTCTTGGTGCGCGGCGGCGTATTTCCGATGGATGGAGCCAGCGTTGAGCTGTTTGGAGTGCTCCATCCCGACGAAGGGCCGGAACAGGATGACGGACGGATCTTCTGCAATGACGGTTGGGGACACTTCATGGTTGTTATGGAGGAGGATCCGGCAAGCGGTAAGCCCAAGCAGGTCTGGAGCCTGTTGCCATACGGCGAGTCGGAGCATCCATCGTCCCCCCACTACAACGACTTGGCAAAGCTGCATAGCGAACACCGCATCAAGCCCTTCTGGCTTACCCCGGGGGAAATATTGGAAAACAGCGAATCGGTATGGGGGGATAAGAACCGTATCCACCGCATGGATCCAAGGAGACAGATCTAAGTACGAGCTAATGAGTCCTTAACGCACGCATCACTCGAAGGAGAGGCTGCAAATGAAATGTTTCAAGGCGAATTCTGAATTCTTCATAGTCTGCTGTGCGTTGGCTCTTCTCTGGTTCTTTCCCGCAGCCCATGCGCAAGTGTCTTCCGCCGAAATCGGAGGAGTGGTCACTGACAGTTCCGGTGCGATTTTGCCGAGTGCAAACGTGCTGATCGTGAATCAAGGGACTGGCGCACGCCGGAGCACCGAGACGAATCAGTCCGGAGCCTTCGTCGTTCCCGCGCTGGAGCCGGGCAATTATCGTGTTACTGTAGAAGCCGCTAGTTTCAGGAAGACGGTAGTCGACCGTGTCACGCTGAACGTTGGCGACAGGAAAACTCTCAACTTCTCACTGACGGTCGGCGAGACAACGCAAACGGTCACAGTAACGTCTACGGGCGCACTGATCAATTCCACATCGGCGGACATTAGTGCGGTCATCAATGAAGATGAGGTAAAGGATCTGCCGCTCAACGGCAGGGATCCATCAAGCCTGGTCCTCCTGACGACAGGCGTGTCGAACGTCCTGGCCACAAGTGCTGGATGGGTTCAGGCAGCGATCCCCACTGAAACCGCCGCATCTGCGGGAGGTGGACGACAAGGAAGCACCTACTACCTCCTCGACGGCGTTCCCAACATGGACACTTATCTGCTTACCGCAGCGCCGTTTCCAAATGCGGATGCGACCCAGGAATTCAGGGTAATATCGAATAATTACGGTGCTCAATACGGATTTGCGCCGAGCGCCGTGGTCAGCATCCAAACGAAATCGGGCACGGATACATTTCACGGAGCGCTGTTCGAATTCCTGAGGAACAACGATCTTAACGCGGGAAACTATTTCTCCAGCCTGGTCGATCCACTGAAAAGGAATCAGTTTGGCGGGGCTATCGGCGGACCCGTGCTCAAGCAAAAGCTCTTCTTCTTCCTTAACTATCAAGCGACCAGGGCCAGCGAAGCATCATCGACCAACACCACATTCGATCCAACCCAAGCCATGCTCAATGGCGATTTTAGTGCCGTACCGCAGGTTCTGAGCGGACCATTTCAAACAGTGAATGGGGTGCCGAATCAGGTCAATCCATCGCTCTTCAGTAAAGGGGCGCTTGCACTCGCCAAGCTCATACCATTAGGGCAAAACTTAAGTACCGGTGAAGTGAATTACTTGGGGCCCGCGTACAAGATTTCCTACGATGAAGGCACTGGCCGCGTCGATTACGCACTCTCCGACAAACAGCACATGATCTTGAGAAGCTTCATAATCAACTACGATAGTCCGTCAGTGGCGACTCCAGGGAATCTTTTGGCAATCGCGATCAATCAGTCTGGTGAAAGCGGCAGATCGTTCAATGAAGTTCTTGGCCATACATGGACGATCGGTCCAAGCCTGGTAAATGTCTTTGAAGGATCGTGGACACGATTGGATGCCGGTTTTGGAGGACATGAAGAACGCGCGGATGGTTCTCCCGCCTGCTTGAGTCAATTTATCGATATTGCAGAACCACCCGGATGTTATATGAACTTTGTGGGGGCATCCAATGGATTTTCCGTTCCACCAGCGATGCCCTACACATACCACAGGATTTCATGGGGCGCAACAGATTCAATAACCAAAACAGTTTCAAATCACCTACTCACTGCCGGGGTGGACGCCTACCGTCAGTTAGCGCATGAGGTCAGTACTTGGCCTGCATATCCACAACTTTACTTTTCCGGATACGCTACGGGTTTTGGACTTGCAGATTTCCTACTTGGTGATATCGGTTCCTTCCTGCAAGGCGGAGGTGAGGTGAATGTCGAGCAGGGTTGGGTCCTCGGTGTGTACGGCCAGGACCAATACCGGGCATCTCGGTCGCTGACGGTGACTGCCGGTCTCCGATGGGAGCCGTACGTTCCGGCGGTAATTGCGGGTGGACATGGTTCTGCCTTTCTACCGGGACAGCAGAGCCAACGCTTTCCAAATGCGCCGGAAGGCTTGGTGTTCATTGGTGATAAAGGAGTGCAACAGGGCCTCGCGCCAAACGATTACTCAATTGTTGAGCCCCGAATTGGTCTCGCATTTCAACCTCGCAACATGCCGAAGACGGCATTCCGGGCGGGATTTGGGATGTTCGTAGCGCCAATGCAGTATTCGCAGTACAGCCCTTTCGGAGACGTCCCGCCCTTCGACCCGGCCTATACTTTGAATGCAACGGCTAGCTCACCGGTCTCTTTCGATAATCCATGGATTGGGTTTGCATACACCGGTGGAAAGAGTCCGTTTCCTCCTTTTGCCTCCGCTACCTATAATCCGCCGGCAAATGTTCAATTTGTTACGCCCGTAACTCTCCAGGGGACGTTTGCAAGGAATTTCAAACTAGGTGTGACGCAGAGTTGGAATGCTTCCGCAGAGCAGGAGCTCCCATGGCAGATGGCCCTGCATATAGCATATGTAGGAAGTCAATCGTACCATCAGGCTACTCCAATTGACCTGAATCCCGGGATATATGCAAATCAGAGCAATCGAAGCACTTATCCGTTGATGGGCCCCATTAATGAGTCGATGACCGCAGGAACGGCATCTTATCATTCACTGCAGGCCGCTCTGAATAAGCATCTCTCGCACGGTATTCAGTTTCAGTCGAGCTTTACGTGGTCAAAGGCCATCGACATAAACAGCATCGGGAGCTTAGCCCAGGGTGGCCAAATAGGCGACCCCTTTGATTTGAAATGGAATCGTGGGATCTCCAGTTTGAATTTCCCTTTCATTTCGATTACAAGTTTCATCTATGAGACTCCTTCCCTGAAGAATTCAGGCTATCTCATGAGGAACATTCTCGGACTATGGCAGGTGAGTGGGATATGGACCCTGCAATCGGGCCAACCATTCGGCATTGTCGGTGGTGATGGAAATAACAACTCAGGGGCACTTCAGTACGGGGATCGTGCCGATGTAACAGGAAAGTCATATCAGGTTCATCAGGGAGGGAAATCTCATTGGCTGAATCAGTATTTCAATCCTGGTGCTTTCGCGGTAAATGCGCCTGGAACGTTTGGCAACTCCGGAAGAAATATCTTTCAGGCGCCCGGGACCGATACCGCTGATATTGGCATCGACAAGAATTGGCAGTTCCACGAAAAGTATGCCATCCAGTTCCGCTGGGAGATGTTTAATGCTCTCAATCATCCCAGCTTTGGTATTCCGAGCAACGATCCATCGAGTGGCAACACTGGGCAGATTACGTCGACTGGTGTTACACCGCCTCGCGTGATGCAGGGAGCCCTCAAATTCACCTTCTAAGCTCTTAAGTTGGATTGCCGGCTCGTTTGTGGTGGCGCTTCTCACGCGGGGCGCTACCAATGAACGTTTGGGTGTAGGTCGCTTTCGTGACATTTATCGGGCACACGGTGTTCTGGCAGTGTCCTCAGTATCGGACAGTTCGTGGAAAGCCGGTAATTTGCGTCTTTAACTTTCATCGTTTTGCAGTTAGTCTTGAGGGCATGGCCAACCAATCGGAACGTATCTTAAGAAGCCCAGCAACAACAGTAGATCTTGAGTTGTTCGCACATATCGAATCGCATCTTTATACAGCGGTAATATCCGATTCCCTTGATGAGCTCGGATACCGTAACCAAGCATTCCGGGAATTCATTCGGCCCCTCTCTCCCAACGATCGATTCGCCGGCTGGGCGCGAACATTCGCCTATGCAGACATTTACCATATCCCTCCCGACCCCTATGCCATGGAAATCGAAGCCTTGGACTCTATCCTTACAGGCGAGGTCGTCGTCGCGTCTACTGCGGGCTCCTTGCAGACCGCGCCGTGGGGTGAATTGCTGTCGACGGCGGCACGTGCGCGAGGAGCGAGAGGGGCTGTGATCGACGGACTTGTTCGTGATGTACGAAAGATACATCAACTCGGATTTCCGGTTTTTGCTCGCGGTATAAAGCCTGTGGATTCAAAAGGCCGCGGAACCATCATCGACTACAACGTCCCGGTTGAATGTGCTGGGGTGCTTGTTTCGCCGGGGGACTTGGTGTTTGCCGACTACGATGGTGTGGTAGCTGTACCAGCCGAGGTTCTTCCCGACGTCATCAAGCTTGCCGATGAAAAAGCCAAGAAGGAAGACGGAAGCCGCGCCGACCTGTTGCGAGGAGACTATTTGAGGGACGTTTATGCAAAGTACGGGGTGTTATAGTGCGGAGGTGTCGATCGCCTCAAAGGACCGGCTAAACCGTGTCGCATGAATCCCTGGCAGATGCCGAGCAAGCGAAGCCGGATATGATTGCGAATTATGCTTGCGAAACCGGAGAAAGCCCACTCTGGCATCCCAAGGAACGACGACTTTATTGGAGCGATATTCCGGCCGGACGCCTATTCCGCTACACTCCGTCGACAGGCGCGCATGAGCAGTGTTATCAGGGCAGGCCAGTAGGCGGCTTTACCATACAGGCGAACGGGGCGCTACTTCTGTTTATGGATCGCGGCACAATCGCTCTTTGGCGCGACGGAGTTGCGACTGAAATCGTGACGGAAATTCCCTCTGAACGTCAATGCTGCTTCAATGATGCCATTGCCGACCCTTACGGCCGCGTCTTCTGCGGCACCGTGCCCAACGGAGAAGGTAAAGGAAGGCTTTACCGACTCGATCAAGACGCTTCTCTTCATTTGCTTTTAGACGGCATTGGCTGCTCGAATGGCATGGCGTTTGCCCTTGATCGCAAGAGTTTCTACTATACCGACTCGCTTGCCAGGGAGATCTATCTGTTCAACTACAATCTCGAAGACGGCTCCATCAGCGATCGCCGAGTCTTTGCTCGTTTCGATGAGGCAGATGGTCTCCCGGATGGGGCGACTCTCGACTCTCAAGGCAGGTTGTGGTGCGCTTTATGGGACGGGGCTAGTATTGTTCGCCTAAGTTCCGGTGGCGAGATTGCCGAGCGGATCAGTCTTCCAACCTCTCAAGTGTCGAGCTTGACCTTCGGCGGAGACGATTATGCTGACATCTATATCACTACCGCAGGCGGAAATACCTCGGTGGAGTGCGACCCTGTGGCGGGGGCTCTTTTCCGGATTAAAGCGCAGATTCCCGGTGTTCCGGAATTCTTCTCCCGTATCGAAGTTCCGGCAATCTCTCCGCTGACGACATAGGGGGAAGCGACATCCGGCAGCCGGTGCAGGTCCCATTCTCATGCATCCGATTAGCAGGATGCTTCATCACTTGTAGACAGCCTCTTCGTTGTTCTTCCGTGGTGCGGGTGTTAGATTAACGCTAACCTGAATTGATAGAGGGGTTGGATCATGCTGGTTGATTGCCACTCTCATGTGTGGGCCTATCCCGGCCATCTCTCCGACGAATTTGTAAACGAGGCTAACGCGAGAAGTCGTGGGCATAAACTGGACCTTGACATTCCGCCGGAAAAACACCTGCAAGCTATGTCAGGTGTCGATAAGGTGATCGTATTCGGGCTGCGAGCCCATCATTCGGGACTGCGAGTTCCGAACGAGTACATTGCTACGTATGCCGCAAGCCATCCGGAAAAGGTCATTGGCTTCGGCGCAATTGACCCCGCGGTCGATCCAATTGACGAAACGCTTGATGAAATCGTGCGGCTCAAACTCCGCGGTGTCAAGCTCGGCCCGATCTATCAGAATATTCATCCGACCGATCCCAGGATGATGACGGTCTACCAGTTCTGTCAGGCACATCGGCTTCCCATCATGATTCATCAGGGAACTACATTCGTCAGAACAGGCCCGTTGAAGTATGCGCTGCCGATTCTGCTGGAAGACGTAGTGGTTGAGTTTCCCGAGTTGAAGATGATCATCGCCCATCTCGGACATCCGTGGATCGCCGACACTCTCGTTCTCATTCGTAAGCATCCCCACCTCTACTCGGATATCTCGGCGCTGCACTATCGTCCTTGGCAGTTCTACAATGCGTTGATTATGGCCAAAGAGTACGGCGTGCTCGACAAGCTTTTGTTCGGTTCCGACTATCCCTTCACCACCCCTGAAGCGCAGATTGATGGGTTGCGCAATATCAATCATTTTGCTGAGGGCAACAATCTTCCCCGGCTCGACGGCGAAGAGATTGAGCGGCTCATTTACAGCCCCACGCTGACCTGTCTCGGATTGGAGAATGCGTGAAGATTACCGGCGTCAACGTAATCGTACTTGAATCGCCAGGGGCATATCAGTCGACAGCCGGCGGTGAAGAGGCTTCCGGAATTAAATATCTGGGCGTTGTCAAAGTCGAAACCGATGCTGGAATTACAGGGTATGCCGATCTCGAAACCCAGCCGCATGTAGCGCAAGCGATTGTCGACGCTCCGTCTGAAGGTTCGGCTCAAGGATTCCTGGGCCTCAGATCGGTTCTTATCGGAGAAGATCCATTCGAGGTTGAGCGCCTCTGGCACAAGATGTACATGGCCTCTGTCTACTACGGCAGACGGGGGGCAGCCATGCAGGTTATCTCTGGGATTGATATAGCGCTCTGGGACATCGTTGGGAAGAGTGTCAGGCAGCCAATCTACAAATTGCTTGGCGCAGGCTATCGCGATAAGGTGCTTGCTTATGCAAGCACATTGTTTCGCTCCACTCCAGAGGGGATGGCTGAGGCGAGTCGCGGGTATGTCGAGCAAGGCTTCACAGCCGTTAAATTTGGGTGGGGAGTTTTCGGCGAAGATCGTGAGCAGGATGTCGCGCTGGTGGCGTCGGCGCGGAAGGCCTTGGGAAACCGCGTAGAATTGCTGATCGATACCGGATGGTACATCCATCGCACGGCCAAGGAAGCGATTCAGATGGTGCGGCGGCTTGAGCCTTTTCGGCCTTTTCTGATTGAGGAGCCGTTGTCGCCTGAAGATTATGACGGATACGCGCAGCTTTCAGGCGCCGTTGACACGCTCATTGCCTGCGGTGAGCAGGAGGCCACGGAGTGGGGCTTTCGCACCCTGATTGAACAGGGTCAAGTCGATGTAATCCAGCCGGATCTATCTCGTTGTGGGGGCTTCACGGCGGCGCGCAAGATTGTGCACCTGGCGGAGCTTCATAACCGGCTCTGCATTCCGCATGCGTGGACTTCAGATTTGCTTACCGCGGCCTCGCTGCATCTGAACGCCTTCATGCGCAGATCCGTTTTTCAGGAATTCAACGTTACGAGCGGCCCCTTGAGTCGCGACTTATGCCATAGTGCGATCCGGCTTGAAGATGGCTTTCTGCGGGTTCCACAGGGGCCAGGGCTGGGCGTTGAGGTGGATGAGGCAACAATCGAGAAGTACCGAGTGGAGAGACCATGAACCGGCTAAAAGACAAGGTTGCAATTGTTACGGGCGGGGCCAACGGAATCGGGAGAGCGATCTGTGAACGATTTGCCGATGAAGGAGCTTGGGTTCTGGTGGTCGACATAGAAGAAGAAACGGGCCAGAGCGTCGCGGCCAGCATTGGTGAGAAGGGTGGAAAGGCCGCATTTTGCAGGGGCGACGTATCAAATCGCGAGGACATCCAACGCGCCGTCGAGCTTGCTGCTGCTCAGACGGGACGCATCGACATTCTTTGTAACGACGCGGCTTATCTTGCTCCCGACTTCCATGCCGTCTTGGAATCGACTGACGAAGAGTGGCGCAAGTGCATTGATGTCGCGCTCATGGGTACACACTACTTTACCAAGGCCGTCTTGCCCTACATGATCGCCCAAAGATCCGGCTCCATCGTGAATGTCGCCTCCATTCAGGCGATGGAAGGCATGATGACTTCGGTCGCTTACACTGCGACGAAGGCGGCGCTCCTGGGCTATACGATGAGCGTCTGCTATGACTACGGTCTTGATAATATCCGCATTAACTCGCTGTGCCCCGGTCCGATCCAAACAAGGATTGCGGAAGGGCCCGACGACCCTCATTATCATTGGCAGTGCGATCAGACCACGCTTGGCCGTGTCGGCTCTCCTGAGGAAGTCGCATGGGCCGCACTGTTCCTTGCTTCAGACGAATCCTCCTACGTCACCGGGGTTACGCTTCCGGTGGATGGCGGCTGGACCGCAAGCTCGGCAAGAAAGCGTGCTTAGTCGCACTGCTTCTCAGGCCATTCGAGAAGTGCGGTTAGTATCTGGGAGCCTGCGTTTGGACGGCTCATTTAGCTTCAATGGAGAAGGTAGATGAAAGTTACACGGTTGCTGACATTCGTACTTGCGGCCGGAATGATATCCGGGGCTGCCGCACAAACCCGTAACGCGACTCTGACGCTCAATTTTTCAAAGAATATTGGCCCCATGGAAATGGATCACATTTCCCTTGGGCAAGGTGGCCTCTCGCCGGACCCGATTTGGGATAACCGTATTGCCGAGATTCGTGCCCTCCATCCGCGTCTAATCCGGTTGTTTGTCCAGGAGTACTTCGATCTGCTCCCGGAAGATGGACACTATCACTTTGACACGCTCGATCAATCTGTCGATGAAATTGTCCGGGCCGGCGCGCTGCCGCTGATGTGCGTGACAATTAAGCCAAAGGTGTTGTTTCCAAAGACCGACCAGGACGTAGTGGATCCAAACGACTACGGCAAGTGGGAGCAGCTCATCGCTCATGTTGTGAGTCATTACAGGGAAAAGGGCTTGGCTGGATTTTATTGGGAGGTCGGGAACGAAGGAGATATCGGAGAGTCGGGAGGCTCGCCTTATCGATTCACTCCGGAAAACTATGTGCGCTACTATCGGCATACGGTTGCCGCCGTCCTTCGGGGCGACTCGACCGCACACGTTGGCGGTCCCGCCATGGCCGGCTGGAAGTCGCCTATCCTTCCCGCACTGATTGCGTTCTGCGACCAAGAAAAAGTGCCGCTAAATTTCGTGTCATGGCACATCTACGACAGCGACCCAAAGGCAATCCAGGGCACCATCGAGGGAGTGAAAGCCTTGCTTGCGCAACATCCATCGTTGCAGCCTGAAACCATACTCGATGAGTGGAATATGGCATTGAGCGTGCCGCCCACGGATCTCCGCATTCAGCCAGCTTATGTTGCGGAGACAGCTTGGCGCATGAAAGCATCCGGCCTGACGTATTCCTGCTTTTACCATATCCGCGATTACCACGTTGACCGTGATCGTTTTGCGCCGTTCTTCTCGCCTGGGGGAGCCTCGTTTATGGCGAGTTGGTGGAACCGGATGCCGCAATACTCGGGGCTGTTCGACTATCAGAACGTCATGCGGCCCGCGTACTTCACCTTCGAGCTGTTAGCGAGGGTGACCGGTGACCGTCTTCAGGCTGACTCGACCGACGAGTCAGTACATGCTTTCCTCGCCTACGATAAGGCGTACGAAACCTACAATCTTCTCTTTTGGAACTTCTCCAGTACGCCGGTCACCGTCAGGCTCGATGCACATGGCCTGGCAGACGCCTTGGTTGCGCATCGTAGACTGCTTGATGCACAATCCCCCTCTGAGGATGAAAATGCGCGCCTTCGGCCATTGCCAGACGTGAAGCTTTTGCCCGGCTCTGCGCCAACTGAAATTCGTCTTGAGCCATTCGGGATGGAGTCCTGGGCCATGGAGCCCGTTGATTGGCTGCATAAGCTGCTCGGGAAATAACTGGGAGTGAAGCCGAGTCTGCGCCGGGAAGGGAATAAGTTTGACGCTTAAGGCGAACAAATATTTTGATTGGCTTTGTCTGATGTTGGTCAACTTTATGTGGGCCACGCAGGTGATTGTGATCAAACTTATTGGCGATCACCTGGGACCCGTGGCAATCGCATTTGTGCCCATGATCCTGAGCACTCTCCTCTTCCTTCCGGTGCTGCTGTACGAAAGTAAAAGAAAGGGTAGACCACCCCAATGGCAGTGGCATGACGCCAAGCATTTCCTGATCGCTGGGTTCTTTGGCTTCTTCCTTCTGCAATTCGCATATACTCTTGGTGCCCAGCGAACCCTCGCCGCAAACGCCGCGGTTATCACGTTGAGTATTCCCGTATTGGTTGCGATTGCCGCGTCTATCATGTTGGGCGAAAAGCTGACGTCGGTTCGCGTGGTTGGCTTCCTGCTCGCGCTCGCGGGCGTTCTGATGACGTCAATTCCAGATCTCCGCAGCTCGCACTTCGGAGTCAGGAGATACCTGGTCGGAGACCTGCTCTTTCTTGTTGCCTGCGCCGCATCGGCTTTCTACAACACATATTGCAAGCTGCTGATTGACAGACAATATACCGAACTCGAGGTCCTGCTTTATACATCCGCGGTTGGAAGCGTCTTCAGTATCCCGTTGTTTATTTGGGTTGAGCCGCTCCACTGGGCTGAGATATCGAGCATGAATAGCGGTGCGCTGTGGGGGATTCTAGAACTGGCTCTTATCGTCTACGGTGCGTCGATGCTGTTGTTCTTTTCTATCCTGAAGCGGCTTGACGTTACCCAGGCGAATCTGAGCAGTTACGCACTGCCATTCTTTATGGGGCTGCTTGCCGTGCTAGCCCTCAAAGAGATCCTCACGCCGTTCGTGATGATTGGTGGGGGAATCGTCCTGGTAAGCACGCTCGCGGTTACCGTGTACGAAAATGAGATCCTGGCATGGTTCGCGCAGCGACGTTCTAGCTGAAGTCTACCCTCGTGCAATAGTAGATAGGGAAGGCAGACGGCATGTTGACTCGCCGGATCTACGCATCAAGGAGCGGATGTATTCTGGCACTCGTGCTCCTCAGCCTCGGCGAGCCGTGCTGCGCAATATTCAAACGCAACGACCATTGCGACACCGCGCCGGGTGCGATTCTCGGATACGCCGCTGGATCAAGCTCATCCAGCAGATCCGATGGCGAGGTGCACGGCTCCACTGCAATGCATCGAAACGGCCGGTCACTTTCTGCCGGAAACCCGTAGTTGTTAAACCAGATACCCACTGCGGGTAGGGTGTGCAAATCAAAAATGAAGCGGAGCGTGTGCGCAGGCAGCCGCAATGCACACCATCCCTCCTCCAGTCCGGTCACGAATACTTTCAAATCCGAGCCTTGGGGTATCCACTCGTTTGTGAGGGATGCACCCTTGAATATCGGCCATCTCCGCACGGTTCCATCCGTAGGGAAGAGACGAAACCTCAACTCTCCGGGAGGCATCTGAAGATCATAGGTATCCGGCACTGAAATTAACGGATGCGCCGACCATAGATACCGGATGGAAAACTGGCCCCGATTTTCGACCCGATAAGAAAACTCCAACGTTTGCTCATCCACGAAACGTATCGCCTTGACTGCGTAATATGGCAGGGCGCTGCCTGTTGTCTCGATCACAATTTCACTGGCGCCAGCCTTCGTAACATTCCAAACTCTATGTGTCCATTCGCCCAGATCGGGAAGATGTGTTGCCGTCCAAGGTGCTTCAGGATACTCGCCAGCAGAGACGTTGGGAAAACAATCGTCCATGCCGCTCGTGTCGTGCTTTAGCCAGTCGCCATCGATCGGGATGGCGCGATAAGGTCTCTGCGGCGGAATCAGGATGTCACTGCCGGAGACCTTATCGCGGATCTGGCCCACTTTGCCTCCGACTTCGGGAAGGATTGAGACGAGCAGAGCAGATGACTCGATTTCAACCAAGGTAGGAAATCCTCTCAGAGATCATTTAGACTCAGCAGCAACCACGCTCGGAAAACACTGCGCTCCGAGGGAACGCGAGGTTTCATTATAGGCACTTGGCTACCCAACCTTACCTGCATCCGTCCAGCGTATTCCCTCCAGTTGAACAAAAGGGCGATGTTGTCCTCCTAATAGGATTAAAAGCGGCGATACTTGTCTTTGCATGACTCGATGCCGCATAACTCTCTCAACAATAAAATATGGATGCGAATGTGAAATTGCTCTTAACAGAATCATGGACACAAGTGGTACGCCGTGGACCGGAAAAGATGTTATTCCCGTGCGGAATGCGAACAATGTACCGGTCCGCATTGGCGCTATTTGTGCTCTTAGGTCTCGCCCCGGCTGTTTTGCTGTGCCAATCGATCGACGAGCTCAAAGTCCAAGTCTCCCTCGGCAATACCTCGGTTCAGCGCGCGCCATTCTTTGTAAAGCTGATTCCATCCTACGACGTATCGGTCGACAAGCAGGGCGAATGGCTGGGCACAGCCGGCGCCGGTCAGGTCGAGACCCAGACATATACGCTTAGATATCCAAAGGTGGAAATCCACCCGGTCCAACAGATGCACGTCATCTGGTCCGACCTGATTGCGCACAGCGATGCAGACACGGTGCACCGTCTTACGCAAGATCCTGCATGGCGCGCAGATGAGCGCAAGATTACGGTCGAGCTGAACCCCGAGGGTACGAGCGGATTCTCATTAACCCTCGATCAGTTGCTTCAAGCCAGGACCTTTTGGATTCCTTCCCTCGATCTTTACGTGAGTACTGGCGATGCCCCGGTCTCGTTTTCCGATACACAGCGCCAGCTTGCGCAGTACGCTGGATTGCGCATCCTCGATCAAGTCAAACATGCACCTGAGGCAAGTTATGCCGCATTCAAGATGAAGTGGGCGGACATGGGAAATCCGGATTATGCCCATCCAGCGCAGGTAGGCCCGGGCCACATCGTCTGCCTTAGTTGGGACTCGACTCTCCCTAAGTTTGGAATCGATCGTGGCGCCGGAGTCTGGAGTGACTATGGGAATCCGGATCAGTTCCGGTTTTGGTTCGAGTTCGCGAATCTGGCTGAAGGGATTCGTCCCTACTGGAAGAGTCAAAGACTCCATAACGGGTTGCCGGTCATAACCACCGTCTTTGAGCGTGACAATGTGCGCTACGAAGTGGAGCAGTTCGCCTATCCGTTGGACGGTCCCCCGCGGCAGCGGCAAGGCGATGTGAACATGGTGTTGCTACAGCGTGTGCGAATGACAGATATGTCAGGACAAGCGCGCGTCATTCCCGTGACCATCGTGCATGAGCGCAACCTGCCATCCCAGGACGATCCAGGCATCACAGAAGAGTATGTGGGTGGGAAGCTTCTGATCGAGGAGCAAGCACATCGCAACGTTTTGGTTGCAATCAGCCCCGCAGGCGCCAAAGTGGCGTGGGCTGGTGTACAGGAGGAAGGTCAGAAGGCAAAGCGAGTGGATGTCACGATTTCAGTTTCGCTCCCCGCCAACGGCGCCAAAGAATTTCTCGTTTCGTTACCTTCCCCAACTGTCGCTGCCGATCAACGTAATACGCTGGCCAATTTGGACTATGAGAATACCAAGGCGCGCACTCTGGAATTCTGGGCTTCGTATTTGGAGCAGGGCGCGCAGTTCGAAGTTCCTGAACAAGCGGTCAATGACCTCTTTCGCGCTAACCTATGGCATGCCCTGATGCTGCCGCGCAAACATAGCGATGGCCAAATCGATCTGCCCTATTCCAACTTTGCCTATAGTCAAACTGGAACACCCTGGCCAATCAATCAAGCCGTATATGTTGACTACATGCTCTACGGACTACGAGGCTATAACAAGATTGCGACTGAAGAACTTCATGCTATTTATCGCAACAACCAGGAGTTTAATGGCAGTGTAAATGGGTGGGCGCATTGGCTAACGTACAGTCCCGGAATGTTATACGCCGTGGCGGAAGATTATCTCTTGTCGAACGACCGGGAGAGCTTTGAAGCCTTGCTCCCGGAGACGCTCAAGGCGCTCGATTGGTCCATTGCACAGATACAAAGTGCGTCTTCAGCTCCTGGCCCGGCGCGAGGCCTCGTCGCCGGTCCGCTCAATGATTTGACAGGCGATGGATATTGGGCGTTCAACCAGGCTTATCTCTACGCGGGAGTTGAGTTGATGGGCCAGGCCCTCGAGCGAGACGGCAATCACCGTGCCGCGGAATGCCTGCGTGTTGCGCAACAATACCGTACGGCAATTGGCCATGGCATAAGCTTGGCCAGCGTTCAGTCCCCCCTCGTCCAGTTACGCGATCACACCTGGGTTCCCTATATGCCCTCAAATGCTTTGGAGCCAGGGCGTAACTTCAAGCTGTGGTACCCATCCGATGTAGATACCGGAGCTGCCCATCTGCTTCGCCTTGGAGCTTTGCCTGCGCAAGACGAACTTGCCGACTCTCTACTGAATGACCAGGAGGACAACCTATTTCTGCACGGGTGGGGATTGGCAAATGAGCCCGTCTACAACCAACAGGCAACAGCCTATCTGCTCCGCGACGATGTGAAAGCATCTATCAACGCATTCTATAGCATGATGGCCGGCGGCTTCAGTCACAGCGTGTATGAGCCTGTAGAACATCGTTGGCGCTGGGGGCAATATTTCGGGCCGCCTAGCACAGATGGAGCATGGTTTGAGCTGTACCGCAATATGCTCGTCCGGGAAGCCGATGACCACACGTTGTTTCTAGCGCAATCGACCCCTCGGGCATGGTTGGAAGACGGCAAACATATTGAGGTGAAAAGCGCGCCTACCTGGTTCGGAAACATCTCATTCGAAATTCGCAGTGCTGCGAGTACCGGCAGGATCGAAGCATCTCTGCAACTCGAAGTCCGTCAGCCTGGGACAACAGCACTGCTGCGGATTCGCCATCCGCAAGGGAAGTTGATGCAACACGTGACAGTCAATGGAAGGCCGTGGAAGGATTTTGACCCAACGAAAGAGTGGGTGCGAGTTCCAAACGTGGGCAAAGAGAAGTACTTGATTCTAGCGACCTACTAAACACAGCGCTCGTTCGGCCAGTATGTCTTGTTGGCTGCCCTCAACCGCTGTGTCGCCCCGACCAGCAAAGCAAAGCACAGATCGGCTCCTGGTAAACGGTGCTCCGCCGCCTCTTGCCGCTGAACTCCCGTTAACGCTTTTGAGACAACCTGGAACGGGTCAGCAGAGTGCGAGGGTCGCCGGTATTTATGGCATTCTTGGCATATCGTTGGGCACCGCCCGCTTCCGGCTGTGGTTGGTTGCATTTGCGCCGCGGCCTCACCAACGGCCATTTGCAAACCATCGTCGGGAACTATCTCCCGCGCCCCGCCTTTCTCGTTCCCGCCTCTGAAGATACGGTTGAAGTGGACCCGTCCAACGGCAGCCGGGTAGTGTGTCATTGCCATTGGCAACCTGACCCGGGGATGGCTCGCCGATTGACCGTGGTCCCGGTGCATGGCCTCGAAGGCTCCTCGGAGTCCGGATACATAAAGGGTGTGGCCGCCCGTGCCTGGAACGCCGGCTGCAACGTCATTCGCATGAACATGCGCAACTGCGGTGGAACAGACACGTTGTCTCCAACGCTTTATCACTCAGGCATCCCCATGCACTGAAGCATTCCCTCGCCAGTCACATGGTATCGGCCAACGTCAATCTCGCCTTGGTTAAGCAACAACTCGGCCACAAGTCGATTGGCAGTACGATGCGCTATGTAACGACCAGCGACCAGCAAGCTTCAAAAGCGACGGCAAGTGCGCTTATGACGATCTTCTGAACCGAGTCTAGCTTTGCTGTTTGTTGCCGATTGCAATCAATTGCAGCTCGGGTCGCTCGGAGGCACTTCGGCTCTCGGGGTGTCTTGGATTAAAGAACCTCGGGGAATCCAAGCACGTCGGCCAGTGTTTCATGAAGTGCCTTGAATGCGAGGTGAGCCACTGCTCGATCAGGACTGCATTGGCCTAATCAATTTCTCCAGGAGGTTCAAGGGGGATTTCACCCGGCAAGTACATCTGATGGTGATTGCAGTTGTGCCGGAAGACGTGAACGTCATCACCCATTTCACCGATAGCGAGTTGGGTGATGCTTCGGAGGTCCGCCTTGCTTCGGGTAGGCATATAGTGAACGATAAGATGCCGCTTGACCCACACGCAGTCCACGTCTACACGGACGGTTCCTGCTACCGCAATCCCGGCGGAAGCTCCGGCTGCGCTGCAATTGTTCAGTATCCTGAGCATCTCGGTCGAGAGGATGAGCAGATTGTCGATTTCGGCTGTTCGGAAAGCAGCAACCAGAGGATGGAGTTGCTCGCGTGCATTCAGGCTCTGAAGTGGATTCGCAGCGATTCGCGTTGGCCGGGCGTTTCGCGTGTGCAGATTGTGACAGATTCTCGATATGTGAAAGACAACATTATTCGAGCGCCAAGCTGGCGGAAGAACGACTGGCGGAATCAATTTGGAGAGCCAATAGAGAACAGAGACCTTTGGAGGGAATTCCTTTCTGCCTACCAGAGAGTCGGAATCACCGTTCATTTCGAATGGACGTCAGGAAAGAAAACGCCCATCTTGAAGACCATTGACCGAGCCGCGAAAGTTGCTGCCAAGCGTGGCGGACAAGACACCGACCGAGGTTTCAGACCGGGAATCGTTGCGAAGTCTCTCGTCAAAGGCACTGCAACACGCTTTCCTGTAAACGGTCAATTGGCTGTCATCCGGCCTTACAAGAAGACTCTTTTGGGAAAGGCTGAGAACAAAGTGCGCTTCGATGTGTTCTCAGAAGATACCGGCATGTATACCCAAAGCTGCTACGCTTTCGCATCCCCGGCTCTTGCGGCAGAGCTGCATCGCCAGCATGGGTATCGTGTTCGCTTCAATGACACTCCGAACTACCCAAAGATTTTGGAAATAATCGAAGAGGTCACGATTCCAAATCGAGTGAACCCTTGAACCATTGGCGAGATGACTGAGGGCGGGATGGATACATCTACAGGCCGAACTGGGGCCGAAGCTCAAGAGCCAGAGTTTGAATCGACTCCATACGATCTGGAAATTCTTCTAAGTCCTTCTCTACTGACCGCTGTGCCCATGCCCATAGCCAGTCTGTGTTTATTGAAATACCTCCGAAATGAGCCACGAGTTGGGCGCAGTCATCATTGAATGCGAGTCTATCGCCCTCTTCTCCGCCAGTATCTGTAGAGCCTAGCTTACGAGCAACCACACTGCCCGCAACGCTTGCCCGTGCATCCATCCTAAGCCAGTGTTGCCAACTCTCACCGTGGCAAGGGGGCTTATCAATTATCTCAACGGCTGCAAGGTGCGGGATGAGCTTCCCAGTCTTCGCCTCGCAGGTGATTCTTGGAGGCAGCGGCTTAAATTGAGTCGCCCCCATCATCCTGTAATAAACAACGTGAGCGGCCTCGTGAGCACAAAGGAATGGGATAAAGCCGGGGGCGTTCAACTGGCGCATCATACCGGCATACATGGATTTGAATTCGGCGGTTGCCTTTTGTTCCTCTGAGAGTCCGCTCGTATCAATCGTCATGGCTGAGGCTCCATTTCGAATCAGTCCAAGCTATGCGGGTTTGCAAATTCTCGGCCATCCAATTTCAGGTCATGTAAACGAGGCGGTCTTGGGCGGCTCAGATTGTATACAGCAGTTTACAAAAGAGGGCTCATTACCCAATCGTTTTGGCTGTAATCCGCTGACTCCTCAGGGCAGAGGCTCAATGCAAAGAGTGGCCCTCCATGCCCACGACAACCAATCTTTGCATACTGCGGGTTACGAGTCCGAAGCCAAAGAAGCGCCGTCGATGACTTGTGCCTCAGCAATTCCTCAGATGCGCAGATCGTCCAGAAACTCTGACGACGGGGCAGTACTCGTCACCAGCAGATGGTCGCGGGCTCGGGTGCAGGCAACGTAAAGCAAGTGGCGCTCGGTGTTATATACGTCCTCAAGATCGGCTTCGTCGGCCACCGTCTCAATCCGTTCTTGGAGCGGAATCACCTCATCGTCGCAAGCCATCACCGCCACTGCCCTGAATTCCAAGCCCTTGGCAAGGTGCATGGTACTGATGGACAAGCGTGTTCATTGAGTGAACTTCGATCCGCTCACCGAGGCGCGGCTCGCTGTTGATTAGCAACGCGTGCTGCACTTCCTTGAACCTACCCCAAAGACTCGCTACAAACGATCCTCGGTATAGGAGTCTCAGCTTCGTTCTGCGGCCTTTCTTGCAAGTCCCGAAGATTGTGTCTCAAGTAGATGCCAGAAAGCGACTTGTACAGGTTCTGGCCGATGACATTGTTCCGGCGAAGTTTGTTCAATTCATCTCGCACGGCCCGCGTTAGCCCAGTTTGGCGGAATACGCCTTCCAGCAGGTTGATCTTCGCTTTTTCGTCTTCATCGTCCACCGCGCTGAAATAGATACGCAGTTCCTTCAGAACATATCGCTGTCCGTGAGACAAGGAGAGTGTGTGGTCCTTTTGCGACTTCCAGGATTTGACCTCCTCAATGAAGAGGCGCTTCACCCGCATCACCGCGGCGTTGTAGCCCTCTGGGACTGCATTTCCCTTCAAATCAGGCGCGCATTTAATCATTCCAAGAACCTTCGGAATATCACGCGAAGTAACCTTCCCTTTCTCATCCAGTAGAAAGAGCTGCTGGAACCGATCAGCCTGGCAGAACACAAACGTCCCCCTGTTCAACGCGGGCTTGCCCGTCCGTATTCCATCGCGAAGCGCGGCAATGCGGTCGTACTCGCCGGGATTCTCCTTCTTGAGCTGGCGAAGGATTTCCTCGGCCTCATTCAGATCGACCAATTCGTCTGCGTCCTCAAAGAGACTCAGGTTCGTGCCGCCATCCTTTTCATAAATGGCGTACATGGCCTCTTCGTTCAGCTGCTCCGATGGGTCGAGAATGGCGGAGTCTTCGC
>PLZC01000241.1 GCA_003151985.1 Acidobacteriaceae bacterium | reverse complement strand
TTGGTTCGAGGCGCCGATTAACTGGCACGCCAAAAAGCAGCTCTGGGATATGACGCCGAACTACCTGACCACCAAGGGCGCCGCTGCTTAGGCGGTTTCCAGCGAAAAAAGAGGGATTTTTGCCTCAAAACGAGCTGAAATCCGGGTGTGTTGTTACCGATTGGTTAATATGTATTTTTTACAAGCCATTCATTCTGTGTGGCTTACATGAACTCCGGGCCTGGAAAACCGGACCCTGGAGGGGTAGGGGGTGGGGGGTACGCTGGATTTTCGCCTTTCCTTCGTCTAAAAAGGGATGTGGAGTGCATCCTTGAATGCGCCGAGAAGGGGGATGGTTTCGACCAAGTTGGCGTTCTGCCATGGTTGCTGTGGTCATCGCGGACTCTCCTATGAATAGTCTGCGCCGAATGGTCGTAAAGATCTGCAATTGGAAGAATGAAATATCCGGTTCCTTCAAGATTCGGGATTGAATCCGCGACTCGACCGTCACCCAAGAGATTGACCGGGAATCGTGAACAGGCCGGGTCGGGTTCGTCGCATCCCACCCTTCGATAGAAAAAATCGAAGGATGGGGCACCCGCCGTTACAGGCGGGTCAAGGGTGGGCCACCCGCCACGCTGCGGGCGGTGTCGGAGGGGCCATCATACAGCATTGTGCCCACCGTACCTGCACCCAACCCCTGGCCGGTGTATGCTGTTGCAAATGCCGAAACAATCGAAAGAAATACCCGTGAACTCTCCGGTGTCCGTTTCGCCCTCCTGCGTCAACCGCCGCGATTTTATAAAAACTACTTCTCTGGCCGCGGGTGCGCTCGCGTTTGGCGTGCCGACGCTTTTGCACGGCAAAAATCTAAACAGTAAGGTAAACATTGCCTGCATCGGAATAGGTGGCAAAGGCAAGAGCGACACCGATGCCTGTGCCGGTGAGAACATTGTTGCGCTGTGCGACGTGGATTCGGGTTCAGAGGCTTACGAGACTCAGACGAAAAAATATCCGAGCGCCAAGTTTTACAAAGACTTCCGCCAGATGCTGGACCAAATGGGCAGCGGGATTGATGCGGTGACGATTTCGACGCCGGATCATTTCCACGCGATTGTGGCGTCGGCAGCGATGAAGATGCACAAGGCCGTTTTTTGCCAGAAACCGTTGACGCAGACCGTTTACGAGGCGCGCTATTTGCGAAAAATGGCCAAAGAGAAAAAAATCGTCACGCAGATGGGCAACCAGGGCAGCGCAGCTGACGGCTTGCGCCGCGCGGTCGAGACGATTCAAGACGGACTCATCGGGCAAGTGCATCAGGTTCACGTCTGGACGAACCGTCCGATCTGGCCGCAGGGCATGGATCGTCCGTCGGGAGAAGACCCCATTCCCGACACATTAGATTGGGACAAATGGATTGGACCGGCTCCGATGCGACCGTATAAGGGCAGTCCCGATCCAAAGGATAAAAACGGAATGTACAACCCATTTGTCTGGCGCGGCTGGCAGGACTTCGGCACCGGCGCGCTCGGCGACATGGCGTGCCACACGGTCAATATGCCGTTCCGCGCCTTGAACCTCGGCTATCCGACGGAAATCGAAGCGACGCCATTCGGCCAGATGAACAAGGAATCTTTTCCCATCGGCTCCAAAATTCGCTTTCAGTTTCCCGAACGCAAAACTTCGATCTCCGTAGCTCATCCGCATCTTTTCCACCATCACAGAGCCATCGAGCAGGATGCGCTGACACTCTGGTGGTATGACGGCGGCCAGCCCGACCCAACAGCCCGTGGCGGCCATGACACCAGCAACAAGCCGCCGATTGAAGTCACTGCCGACATCGTCGCGCTGCTTGGTGAAATTCCCCAGAGCGGTTGTCTGCTGATTGGCGACGGAGGCTCGGTGTTTTCACCGGACGATTACGGATCGAGTTTCTTCGTGAAGCTGAAGGACGACACGAAATTTCTCCACTACACCAAGCACCCCGCGCTGGCGCAATTTGACGAGCGCATCCCGCGCAACCATTATGGCCTAGACGGTAAATCCAACCATGCTCAGGAATGGCTCACTGCCATCAAGGAAAACAAGCCGGAACTCTGCTACTCGCGTTTTGAGATCACCTCGCGCCTCACCGAAATCATGCTGCTGGGCTGCGTGGCCTTGCGTGTGGGCAAGAAGATCGAGTGGGACGGGCCGAAGATGGTTGCAAGAAATTGTCCCGAAGCCGCGCCGTTCATCAAACGTGAAAACCGTTCAGGCTGGATTCTTTCCTGACGGCAAGGGTTTGCCGATTTTGCCAGCGGCCGTTACGCTCATCGACACGGCCCGCTGACATACTCCGAGCCGCGGGCTATTCATTTGCCCGGAAACACGTCCGCCCCTCGGTGAGCCGAGAGGCGGCGTGAGTGAGACGGAATGACCTTACTCGGTTACGGCTTCTGCAACGGCAGGGGCCGCGACCGGCTCGGCGGTTGGTGCATCGGTGGGAACTTCCTCGCCGGCTTCGGCCAGGACCTTCACCGTGATATGCGCGGTCACTTCTCGATAGAGCTTGATGGCCACGTCGAAGTCGCCCAGGCTCTTGAGCGGCTCGTCCAATTGAATCTTGCGGCGGTCCACTTCAAAGCCCTTGGTTTCGAGGGCGGCGGCGATATCGACCGAAGTAACCGAGCCGAACAGGCGATCGTTCTCGCCTGACTTGCGGGTAAAGCTGAGCACAACAGGGGTCAGCTTGACGGCCAGTTCCTCTGCCAGCGCTTTCTCACTTGCGGAGCGGCGGGCTGCGGCTGTCTTCATCTGCTCGACGACGGCCTTGTTGGTCAGGGTAGCCTGCAGCGCCAGCTTGCGGGGCAGCAGAAAATTGCGGCCGTAGCCGTCGGCCACTTTGACAACATCGCCGCGGTGGCCCAGGTTGGCTACGTCTTCCTTCAGAATAACTTCCATGTGAAACTCTCCATTGGTACGGGCGGCGTCTTCGATCTGGCCGGCCTGACCTCTAACACAGATGCAGACCCGGGGTTGCGGGTGTGCCGCACAAGATTCTATATCGGCGCCGGAAGATTGTCGCCCGCCAAATCCCGGTCGATTGAGGTCCCTCTTCATTACCAAAGAGTTGACCGCTGGGTTAGACGACAAACTGGAGCCGATGTTTAGTGTCGTGTGGCAAATGGCAGCAACGCGATGTTCCGGGCCTGCTTGATAGCGCGGGTCAGGCGGCGCTGGTGCGTGGTGCAAACGCCGGTGAGCCGCCGCGGCACAATCTTGCCGCGCTCGGCCACAAACCCCTGCAACAGCCGCACATCGCGGTATGGGATGGCGTCGATCTTCTCGGTGCAAAACTTGCAGANNGTCCACCGGAGGGCCGTCCGCCGGCAGGGCGTCCGCCTTGGCGTTGCGGCGGGGCGGAACTCGGGCCGGATTCAGATCCCGAAGCTGCTTGGAATGGTGCGGGTGCGCCCTTGTCAGGCGCCCTTCCTGGGGTCTCTTCAGACATATTGTTTCCTCTTCACTCTCTTGGGTTCTGCAGGGCGCCAAACAGTGCCGGCAGAACGCGGGATCTGGCCGCGGCCGGGAATTGCAACCAGCGGCGGCGATTCTTGACAACCCTTAGACGCTGGCCTGAGCCGGTTCAGGCGATTCAGCCGGAACAGCCACGGCGGCAGCAACCGGTGCGGCCGGGGCTTGCGCAGCCGGAGCCTGGTACGCTGGAGCGGCCTGGGACGCAGGCTCCACTTTGCGCCGCACGCCGCGCAGGGCCTTCACCTTGGCCA
>PLZC01000126.1 GCA_003151985.1 Acidobacteriaceae bacterium | reverse complement strand
TTGGTTCGAGGCGCCGATTAACTGGTACGCCAAAAAGCAGCTCTGGGATATGACGCCGAACTACCTGACCACCAAGGAGATGCCGCTGACTCTCCTCGTTGACCCGGGCTGTCTGCATTGCCACGCATCCTCGGTGGCCCAGGCTCTGAGCGACGCGCGCAACCATTATGCGGCCGCACCGTTTGCCCACGGAGGAATCACCTGCACCGCCTGCCATGGCGATGGAGCGAAGCACATTGCATCAGGCGGCAAAGCAAAGATGCTTGATATCGACGCTCTGCAACCGGTGCTGCGAGACTCGGTGTGCCTGAACTGCCATCTTGAAGGACAGGCCGCCGTGCTGCGGCTGGGCAAGCAGGCCCAGGACTTTGTGCCTGGCGACAATCTATTCGATTACACACTTTATTTTGTTCATCGCGGCGAGAGTGGTTCCGGCGGGCGGGCCACGAGTCAATATGAGGCACTGCTGAAGTCTCGGTGCAAGCAGGAATCCGGTGATCGGCTGACCTGCACCACTTGCCACGATCCGCACACCTCGCCCTCGGCAGCGGAGCGCGTCGGCTTCTACCGCGACCGTTGTCTGCGCTGCCACAATATTGCCGCGAAGCATCATCCTGAAAACCCCGACTGCACCGCATGCCACATGGCCCGCCCTCCGTCGAACGACATTGCGCATGAGCAGGTAACAGACCATCGGATCAAAAAGCGCGTTACCCAGGATGCTCTGCCGCTGGCCACTACCGGCGATCTTGAAGTTGTTGGCGGTTTCTCCACCAGTGACCGGGATCTCGGGCTTGCTTATGCGCAAATGGCCGCTCGAGGCGATAGCCATGCCGCGGCGCGCGCAGCTGAGTTGCTGCGCAGTGCGGAACAGCAGGCCGAAGGCGCGCCGCGTGACCATGAGCTCCACGCCCAACTTGGCTTTCTCTATCAGGTAGCCGGGCTCACGGATAAGGCGGCCGAGCAATACCGGAAGGCATTGGCCGACGACAACTACAATTCGCTCGCTGCCGGGAACCTGGCGCTCATCGAGGCCGGGCGGCATCACATTGCCGAAGCGACCCAACTGTGGGAAGGGGTGTTCAGCCACGATCCAGTGCAATTGGGCGCGGGGCTCAACCTGGCGGTGGTCCAGTGCGGCGCAGGACAACGCAAATCGGCGTTAGCCACGCTCGATCGTGTGCTGGTTTTTGCGCCGGATAACAGCCAGGCACTTGCCATGACAGCGGAAATTCGTTCCGGCAAGCGGAGTTGCGGAAAGGAATAGCGCCTTCCGGTGCTTAAGCATCCACGCCTTCCACGAAAATGCCGGAAGTGTGCTATTTGATACAGCACGGTGCCGGGAGTATTGAAAACCCTCAAAATTTACTGTTTTCTTGCGAACTTTTGCCTTACATCCGTTGACAGCAACTGCTTTTTTTAGGTATGTTTAGCGTGTTCCGGGGCTAACGCTCCTGGCTCTCGCACTTCCCCTTCTTCCCTGGGAGCCATTTAGACCGGATTTTCGCGATCCTGCCGTCAAGGCAGGCGGGCCTTGCCTCCCTGCAAGCTGGCTACGAACGAACAGACCAGCAGTTGCACCAAAAAACAAACCAAAACCAAAAAGCATTGTGTTTTTTCAGGAGACCGCATGAACAAGATTCTGCGTACGGCATTCGTGCTGGCGGTATTTGCCTGCATGATTCCCCTTCTCATCACACCGGCCAGTGCACAATCGGTCTACGGATCGATCTTCGGCACTGTGACCGATGCGACCGGGGCTGCTATTCCAGATGCCACGGTTACGGTTACCGACGAGGCCAAAGGCACCGTAGTTACAGCCACCTCCAATGCCTCGGGTGATTACAGCGTTCCCCACCTGATCCCTGATGTTTACGATCTCAAGGTCACGGCCAAGGGCTTCAAGTCTTTTGAGACCAAAGGTGTTTCGGTGCAGGCAGATACCGCGCCTCGCATCGATCCCGCACTTGAAATCGGCGGCGAAACCCAAACCGTGGAAGTGAACGCGGAGTCGCAGCCGGAGTTGAAAACCGATCGCGCCGATGTATCCACCGTGTTCGACCAGCAACAGGTTTCCAGCCTCCCAGTGGGCGATCAGAACTTCACCAACCTGCAACTGTTGCTGCCGGGCGCCCAGCTTCTGGGCTGGTCCCACGCGGCCGATGAAAACCCCCAGGGCTCGAAGCAGATTCAGGTCGACGGCCAGGCCTTCGGTGGCACCGCCTTTGAGCTGGACGGCACCGATAACCAGGACCCAATCCTGGGCATCATCGTCATCAACCCGGCGATGGACGCGATAACTGAAACCAAGATCTCCACGCAGAACTACGATGCCGAGCTAGGCAAGGCCGTCTCCGCGGTAGTTACTGCCCAAACGCGGTCAGGCACGAACAAATTCCACGGCAGCGCTTATGATTTCCGCACCGGCAACGCGAACCTGGCCCGCGACCCCTACACAGAGCAACCAGGTCCCCAGCCGATTCCTCCCGGACTCAAGAATCGCTTCGGCGGATCAATCGGAGGACCGGTCATCAGAGACAGGGCCTTCTTCTTCTTTAACTATGAAGCGCAACGCCAGAAGGTAGGCACATCGAATACAGATGCAGTACCAACCTCACTGATGATGAGCAGTTGCCTGGGCACCACCGGCCCTTCGGGGATTGCCGGTTGCGACTTCAGCGACTACGCGAAGGCGTATGGGGTCAGCCAACTCATCTACAACAACACCGCCGACACATCCGCGGCAACTAACACTGCGTTTGCGGCTAACGTGATCCCAACCTCGCTGCTGTCACCGCAAGCGCTTGCGCTTTTGAAGCTTCTGCAACCCTACGCGCCGAATACAGGCGGCAGCACCGGCGTCGGATCCATCCTGAATAACTTCGCCGGGACGGGCACAGGTTTGTTCAACAGCGACCAATGGACGGTTCGGGGTGACTACACACTCAACCAGAAGGCACATGCCTTCGGGCGCTTCTCACGGTTCACTGACACGCTGACGGGCAAGGTCATGTTCGGGGACGCGGGAGGACCTGGATTCGGTCTCGGTTCCCCACCGTATGGAGGCAACTCCACTGGCGCAAACGACAGTCTGGCCTCGGGCATGGATATTGCACTCGGCCCCAACCTGCTGACCGACTTCCGCCTGGGCTACTATCGATACAACGTCATCGACAGCAAGTATGACCAGGGTGTGAATTTTGCCTCCGATACGTTGAATATCCCGGGGATCAACATCAATGGCAACTTCACCTCCGGCTCGCCGGGCTTTATCATGTACTCCCCATTCAACGGCGGCAGCGACAACACAGGGAACGAGGCGCTGATTGGCGCCGGCCTGGGCATCAACCGCTGCAACTGCCCCTTGGCACAGCGCGAAGACCAGGGACAGGTCGTCAACAACTGGACCATTATCAAGGGGAATCACTCGCTCAAGATTGGCGCCGATCTGCGCTATGCCCGGAATCTGCGCGTACCTTCCGATACGGACCGGGCCGGGCAGTTGAACTTCAAAACCGGGCCCACGTCGAACGCTGGGTCCAACGGGCTCGGCTGGGCCACCTTCATGCTCGGCGACGTGCCCAGCTTCGGCCGCTACGTTTCAACATCCACCAACGCCAAGGAATTCCAGAAGCGCACCTTCTTCTATGCGCAGGATACCTGGCGCGCAACGCATAACCTGACGGTGAACCTGGGCCTTCGCTGGGAACTCTACTTCCCGGAGAGCGTAAACGGCCCCGGCAACGGCTCATTGATGAATCTGGCTGACGGCTATATGCACGTGGCCGGCATTGGCGGCATCGGCACCAACATGGGCTGGGGCATCGAGATGAAGAAGCAGTTCGCGCCTCGTATTGGCGCGACCTACCAACTTGGTCCGAAGACGGTGCTTCGCGCCGGATACGGACGCAGCTTCGATACGGGCGTCTTCGGTTCCATCTTCGGCCACGTGGTCACGCAGAACCTCCCGGTTCTGGCCAACCAGCAACTCAGCGAGCCTGGCGGCAGCACTGACTACGAATTCTCTCTGGGACCGGGATCGCCATCGCTAACCAAGCGGGGTGGAACAGCCGCGCTGGCGGGGCCGCCCGCTTATGTCTTCCCCACCGTCCCGTCGAACGGCCTTCTGCCTGCGCCTGGGTATAACGTGAGCCCCAAGGCTCGCCCCAACCCGCTTCATTTCCCCACCATCGACGCCTGGAACCTGAGCGCCCAGCGCGCCATTACCCAGACCCTGACGCTGACCATCGCATACGTGGGCAACAAAGGGACACATACGCTGGGTGACGGCGATAACAACAATACCAATCCCAATGAAGCAGCGTTATTCCTGCCCGGCGCATTCAGCGAAACCGGACAATCTTTGAACTGGGACCCGAACGGGAGCGCAGCCCCCGCCCCTGGGTATACCGGAGGAGTGTCCAAGGGAAACTTCCTGCAGCGCTATTACGGCAGTTCATTGAAGGCTTGTCAGGATCCCGCGTACATCTCAATCGGGGACCTTCAAACCACGGACGGCGATCCGAACCTCCAAGCCGGCATGTGCGGCTGGACGCAGGGAATCACCAACTACAGCGGCGATCTCAACACTGAGTTCGACGCTTTGCAGGTAACCCTGGCGCAGCAGTTCTCCAAGGGCCTTGCCATCACGGGCAACTACGAGTGGGCTGCCGCATTCGACGATCAAGGTGGCTATTCCACCTGGGACAAGAGGGCTGTCCATGGCCGCGATAGCAACGTTCGCGACCAGCAACTCACCATCTACGGCAGCTACGACTTCCCCTTTGGCAAAGGCAAGCAGTATGGCGCCGGTGTCAGCCGGATGGCCGACCTTATCGTCGGCGGCTACCAATTAAGCACCGTGCTGAACTGGTCGGGCGGCCTGCCATTCACCCTCGGGTATGGCCAATTCAATCCATGGCCCGGCCCCGGCAAACAACCCGCGGATTGGAACCCGCAGGACTGCAACCATAATGTCGGCGGAACTTCGGCTCCGTGCCGTCCCAACGCCCACGGCCACATGAAAACCAGCCTGACCGCTTTCGACCCTGTGGCCCACACGCGGCACATGTGGGACCCACAACCAACGAGCAACGGGACTTTCTCCTTCCCAGGACTGGACGTCATTGGGAACGCTGGCATTGACACATACACCGGCCCCTCGTTCTTCAACACCGACCTGGCTATTACCAAGGCCTTCACCATTCACGAAAGCATCGCCACCAAGTTCCGCATGGATGCCTTCAACGCCTTCAACCACATCAACGCGGCCAATCCCAACAACCAGGATATCTTCAAGAACGGCCCCATCAGCGGTGAGGCGCCGGGTGGTGTGCCGCGTCAACTTGAGTTCTCACTCCGCGTACAGTTCTAATTCGGCGAAGGAGAAGTAAGTAACTTCGAGGGGAGCTTCGGCTCCCCTTTTTGTTTCAACTCCAGTCTCAAGAGCTAGACTGCAAGACAGGCTTGAAGCATGGAACGAACTTTGATTGCCGGGTTACTGGTCGCATTAACGACGCTCGTTGCCAGTGCTCAGACATCGCAAAACGCACCTTTGCCCGGCGGCGAAACGGCGGCGTCTGTGCCCGCGACTTTCGAGTCCGCGCAGGAGCTTGCGGCCAAAGGCCGCCTTGACCAGGCCCTGGCGCAACTCGACCAACTGGCCGCGCAACTCCCGGAACCGGCCGGTGTCGAGCGGCTGCGCGGAATGATTTCTTATCAAAAGGAGCAGTTTCGGGAGGCGATTGAGGCATTCAGCAAGGCCGCCTCCCAGAACCCCGATGATCGGGAATCCATCGAAATGCTCGGCGTGAGTCTCTTCCGCCTGGGGCGATTTGCTGAGGCTTTGCCCTTCCTCGAAAAGGCACGCGCGTCCGTGGAGCCAGCCAACATCGACCCACAATATGTTCTGGGGCTTTGCTATTCGGATGTTCAACGCTACAGCGACGCCCGCCATGCCTTTGCTGCACAATATGGCTTCCCTCCCGAATCCGCCGAGGCTTATTTGCTGGCGGCGCGCCTCTTTCTGCGCCGTGAGCACACAGAAGAGGCGGCTACGGAAGCTAGCAAAGCGCTCGAAATCAATCCATCCCTGCCATTGGCCCACCAACTTTTGGGCGAGGTAGCGCTGGCCAAAGGCGATATACCTGCTGCCATTCAGGAACTCGAGGCCGAGCGCAAGCTGAACCCGTTGAATGGAGTCCTCTACGACCGGCTCGGAGACGCCTATCTCCGAAACAGCCAAAATACCGAAGCCCTACAGGCTTTGAACCGCGCAGTCCTGCTCGAGCCTAACTCGACTGGCCCTTACATTCTGCTTGGCGAAGCCTTCCTGAAGCTCAAGCAGCCCGTTCAAGCTCTCCATTACCTTGATCGAGCCGTCAAGATGGACCCTTCTAACTACGTTACGCATAACTTGCTCGGACAGGCTTACCGCTCGACCGGCCAGAAAGAAGAAGCCGTTCGGGAATTCAAGCTGGTGGTGGACCTGCAGCATAAACAAATTCCCCATGCGGCGGGAAAATAACGAATGAAAGTCGACCGCAAGCATACTTACACTCTTCTGATCGCCATTCTGGCTGCGCTGATTCCCCTGCTTCCGGCGCAGGCCCCGCAGAAGCCGGCCCCGCCCAACCGTGGGGCGCTCACGCGGGCCGATGCTGCTTTTCGTGCAGGCTTTGCCGCGCGACAAGCGGGAAATCTGCCCGAGGCTCGCGCTCGATTTGCCGAGGCAGCGCGCCTGGCTCCGCGAATCCCCGAAGCCCATGAAGCTCTGGGGGCGGTTCTGGGCGAACTGGGCAAGCCGGCCGAAGCGATCCCCGAATTCGAGTCCGCTCTCAAGCTCAAGCCTGCCGATCAGGCCATCGAGACCAACCTCGCCCTGGCCTGCCTGAAGGCCGGCGAGCCGGGCAGGGCAATCCCTCACTTCGAAGCAGTTTTCAAGGCATCACAAAAGCCGGTGCAGCATCCGGTCGATCCGGCCTTCCTGCAGGCGTACGCCCGATCGCTGGCAGCCGTGGGCAAGAAGGCCGAGGCGATTGCATTGCTTGAGACGTCAGTGGAGCGGGCGGAAGGCCGTGCAGACCTTCTCGATGATCTCGGCTCCCTCTATGCCCAGTCAGCGAATTGGAAGCAGGCGCAGCCCATCTTCGAGCACGCTGTTGCAATGGATGGCTCGTATGCGCCGGCCCGCGTTCACCTCGGCATCGTGCTCCGCAATCAAAAGTCATATGACGCCGCGCTTTCGTCTCTTGCGGCCGCCGTCAACCTCGAGCCCGCCAATGCATTGGCCCACTTTGAATATGGCCGCACCCTCGCCGCCGTGGGCCAAGACGAATCGGCAACATTGCACCTGGAGCAAGCGGCAAAGCTCGACCCCAATCTCCCCGGTGTTCAAAACGAATTAGCCATGGCGTTGCAACGGACAGGTCGTCAACAGGAAGCCATCCCGTGGTTCCAAAAGGCCATCGAGCGTGACCCGAACAATCCGGGCGCGATGACCAACCTGGGGCTGGCTCTCACCCTCAGCGGCAAGGCAAAGGAGGGTCTCGTTTACCTCAAGCAGGCGCAGTCCGCGGCCCCAAAAGACGCGACCATCTACAAAGACGAGGGTGTGGCCCACGTGCAGCTTTCCGCCTTCGACGAGGCCATCGGCGACTTTCAGGCCGCATTGGCCTTGGACCCCAACGACCCGCAACTCCACTATGACCTTGGCCTGGCATATAAATTCAAAGACCGCGCAGATGACGCCATCGCGGAACTTGTTCGCGCCGGCCAAATGGACCGCACCCTCGAGGATCCGCCTTACACGCTAGGCATCCTTTATATGCAGACTGGGAGATTGGATGAGGCTGCCGCCGAACTTAAGAAGGCTGTCGCTCTGCGCCCTGGAAATGGCGATGCCTGGGCCATCCTGGGCAGCGTCCTCAAGCAGGCCTCGCGTCTCGACGAGGCCGCCGAGGCTTTACATAAAGCTGTCGCCCTGATGCCTGGCCAACCCGGCCCAGCCGTTACCCTGGCCGCCGTGCTGGCCAGCCAGGCCAGTGCCGCTCTGGCTGAGGCAGACGCCGCCGATGCGTCCGGCGACAAACCAAAGGCCGAATCCGAGCGCGCGCATGCCGCGCAGCTTCGCTCTGAGACAGCCGAGTATCGCCGCCATGCGGCCGAGCTAAGCCGCGCCGCCGTCAATCGCCAAAAGGCCTCATTCGCGATGAATGCCGGCAATCAACTGCTGCTGCGCGGCCAGGTCGCCGACGCGGTCGCTCGCTACCAGGAAGCGGTTGCTGCCGACCCCACCTTTGCCCAAGCCCATATCCAGCTTGCAGCAGCTTATGACCGCCAGGGCCGCTCCGCCGACTCCGAAGCCGAACGTGCCAAAGCCTCAGAGCTTGCGGCCGTAAAGTAGCGTGATCTTCCCTTTAGTTTAGAACCCGCCCAGACCTCGTTGCAGAGGTTCATCCCCGCAAATTCCCGATTTTCGCCGCATAACGAAACATTTTGACAGCCCTCGCCGTATCAATTGCCTGACGCCTGGACCAGGCGCCGAAACAGGGGGAACATGCGCGCAACCGATAACCCAGGCAGGGTCGCAGGATTCTGGTACCTGCTGCTTGTCCTCATTGGCCCACTGCGCCTCATTTACATTCCCAACAAACTGTTCGTCACGGGGAACGCGGGCGCAACGGTCAACAACATCGCCGCTCACGAGATGCTCTTCCGCCTGGGTATCGCGGCCGACCTCGTCGGCGCGGTCGTCCTGGTTCTGCTCACACTCGCCTTTTACCGGTTGTTCGCGGGAGTGAACCGGAATCTCGCCGTCCAGGTGGTGATCTTCGGCGGCGTCATGCCGGCCCTCATCTATTTCGTCGGCGTGGTAGACGACTTCGGCGTGTTGATGGTCGTCCGCAACGCCGACTTCCTGTCCGTATTCGACAAGCCGCAGCGGGAAGCCCTGGCCCTGCTCTTTCTCAAGCTGAGAGACGGTCAAAACACCGCCGCCGAGATGCTCTGGGGAGTATGGCTCCTCCCGTTAGCCCTGCTCGTCTACAGATCGCGTTTCCTGCCGCGGTTTCTGGGCGTGTGGCTGGCCCTCTGCGGTTTCACCTACATTGCCCTGAGCCTTGCCGGCACCCTTTGGCCCGAATACCAGGACAAGGTATTTGCCATTTCCCAACCCGCCTTCTTCGGGGAAATCGCGCTCATGCTATGGCTGGTAATCAAAGGCGCCAAGCCGCCGGCAATGGACGCCGCAGCCGCATCGGCCGCTGCCTAGTCTATGTCGGCGGTTTCCAGAGAAAAAAGAGGGATTTTTGCTTCAAAACGAGCTGAAATCCGGGTGTGTTGTTACCGATTGGTTAACATGTATTTTTTACAAGCTATTCATTATGTGGGGCTTACATGAACTCTTGGCCTGCAAGACCGTGTGGTGGAGGGGTAGGGGGTGGGGGAGCATTGGCTCTTCGCTCGTCCTTCGCCTAAAAAGGGATGTGGAGTGCATCCATGGTTGCGCCGAGAAGGGATGGTTTCGACCAAGTTGGCGTTCTGCCATCGATGCTGTGGTCATCGCGGACTCTCCTATGAATAGTCTGCGCCGAATGGTCGTAAAGATCTGCAATTGGAAGAATGAAATATCCGGTTCCTTCAAGATTCGGGATTGAATCCGCGTCTCGGCCGTCACCCAAGAGATTGACCGGGAATCGGGAACAGGCCGGGTCGGGCTCGTCGCATCCCACCCTTCGAAAAAATCGAAGGATGGGGCACCCTCGGTGATAGGCGGGTCAAGGGTGGGCCACCGGTGGGCCACCCGCCAGGATCGACCAAAAAATGAAAGCGCTGGTCTCAATCTTGTTATCAAAAAGGGAAGTTCAGGGCTGGCACGATCCGGGCATTACTCCGTTTCCCTGACCCTAAGGCGACCCCTGCTCTAATGCGAAGATGGAGAGAGCGAGGCCATCGATAGGGCTGCGAGTGGCCGTGGAGAGTCCAGTGACAACAAGTTCGGCAATTAGCTTTGCATGGGCACGCATTCGGGTGCACGCAACCTTCTTAACTCTCGTTATCTCGTCATTATTTGCAGGCTGGTGCATATCGGCGCTTGCTCAGGACCGCGCTGATTTCCCGGTCAACACCCAACATCTCGTCTATCACGATGTTAAGACAGATGCGAGTGGCGCCATTGTGCCGTGGTACAGTGACAAGGCCTCAGTTGCTTATGATCACGATGTCCGCCTGCTTTGGAAGTTCTGGCAAGAGATGAGGACCTGCGGGCCAGGCATTCCCTACTACCTGCAGCACCAAGTCTGGAAAGAAAAGGAAGATGACCCGCGCGGGCTCGGCGGAGATCAGATCAATATGGCGATCGACTCCTGGAACCTGCTGTATGGCTATCTTGGCGATTCCGCGCTGCACGAGAACATGGTCATGATGGCCAACTTCTGGTTAGACCATGGCATGTCCGGTCCGAATCTTCTCTACGCCAACATGCCCTATCCTTATAACCTCAATGGATGCTCGGGGCAGTTCGACGGCGACATGCGGGCTGGCGCCGGCTACCTGCAGCCGGACAAGGCTGGAACGTTCGGCGCCAATCTTGTGCTGCTCTACAAACTGACCGGGAACCAGCGTTACCTGACTGCAGCGATCAAGATTGCAAATACGCTGACCTCCACCATTACTCCGGGCGATGCGGACCATTCGCCGTGGGGATTTCGTGTCAACGCAGTGACGGGCAAGCCATCGGAGGGAACCAGGGACGGCAAGCGCGTTACGGCCTCGTACACGTCGAACTGGACGCCGACCCTACGCCTTTTCGATGAATTGCGGGCGTTGCACAAGGGAAACGGGGAGAGCTATCGGCGCACCGCGGTCCTGGTCGAGGAGTGGCTCAAGCAATATGCAATTCCGGCAACCAAGCCGGGACCCTTCTTCGAGGACGTTCCTACAGAGGACTACTCGGACACGGAGATCAATGCGGACACCTTGGCTGCCTACATTCTGGAGCATCCGAAATGGGGTTCGGAAAGCAAGGCACAGGCCCTCAAGCTTCTGGAATGGACGGAAACCCGGCTGGGCAACCACAACTTCGCCGCGCTGCGTGTGACGCCAATCAACGAACAGACGCGCTATGAACAGCCCGGCAACAGCCACACTTCGCGGCATGCCTGGGTGCGACTACTGTATTGCGAAGTGACGAATGACTGCACAGACAGGGAAGAACAGGTGCGGCGGCTGAACTGGGCAACCTACTCAGTGAACGACGATGGCCGGAACCGGTACCCGAATGACGACATCTGGCTGACGGACGGCTACGGCGACTATGTGAGGCATTACTTGCGAGCCATGGCCTCCATGCCGGCACTGGCGCCCGACGATCAGAACCACTTGCTTCGAACTACCTCCGTCGTCCAGGAGATCAAGTACGCAGCCGACTCGATCTCGTATCGAAAATTCGACACAGATTCGGAGGAGCGATTCAAGCTCGGCGGCGGCGTCCCACTGCGAGTCCGTGGCGGCAGGTTTACATGGAATCCCGAGGGGAAGGTTCTGACCCTGCACGCATCGGCGCGGGAAGTGACGATCGACTTGAGGCCAAGCGCCCACTAACTGGTGCGGTGCCAAGCGCTCTCTGCGTCAGAATGCCTGAGAGAGACAAGGCCAATAGAAGGGCACAGAAGACCCGCACTCATCACACGGTTCGGAACGGGCTTGTTTAGGTCTCAGCCAGGTCGCGTAGAGGTGCGAGCGGGCGGGCGCCTTCAGCGGGCAGGGCACAAGAACCCGCCGACCACCGCGATTCGCAGTACCAGAATCGAAAATTACAACATATTCCGCTTGCTGCAGGTTTTCTCCGGGATAACTCCTCAAAAGTCTTAGTGCTGTATCTGGAGCGCCCGCGCGCAGCAGTTCGAGTTCGCATGCGCTTTGGG
>PLZC01000236.1 GCA_003151985.1 Acidobacteriaceae bacterium | reverse complement strand
TGACAAGGTTTGTTGCGGGTGGCGAATGTATCACCGCCTACTCTTCCCCAACCCTCGGCTGGGCTTCCCCTCCGGTGCCCGGGACCGGAGCCAAGAGGCGCCGGGTACTTATCGATCAAACTCAGGCAGTCGAGTCAGCTTCCTATATCGAGTAACAAGTGCTTGTGTTTCTTCTTGACTTGACGACATTCTTTCGACATACTTCAGTCGGTCACCATTTAACTAGCACTGGGGCCCATTCGGATGAGTTGCGGTGGCTCTTCATCTAATTTCCTTGGTCAGCTTTTCAACCGATTCAACTCGGTGGACTAGGGGTAGCAATGAAGCTAAATGCACTTTGGGCAACTCGTCATTGCGCGGATCGCAGTTCTCATCGCTCGGGTGAGCCTCGATCTAGTTGCTTTGCGCTTCGCTTCTCATTCTTGCTCGCATTGTCGCTGCTTTCGACTCAGTTGCTACATGCAAAACAGCCACAGTTGGTTTTCCGCGACTCGACCCCCGCCACCGACGACATCACGTTTAATATCCCCCTTCCGCCGGAGGAGTCGGGAGGACCCGCCGTGTCGCAATCGGCCCAAATGGCGGATCTTTCTGACAAGTCTTATGTGCTGGCCATCGGTTCCGATTATTCTTTTCCTCCAAACGACAACAAAGAGTTTTTCAAGGCCTATTTGCGAACACCAGACAAGAATAACTGGTTGGCATATAGCGTGACTGCCACCATCCCTGCGGCTTTCTTCGACAAAGAATTGATAGTGTCGGTCACGGTTGATGGGGTCCAGACGCCAGTAACCGGGAAGGTGTCAATCAAATTTCACAACAATAGCATCACGCCGTTTTCCGTCGACCCGACCAACACTGGGGAACTCGATTTCACAAGGACCGACGCACCCACAGTTTTACTGAAGAATAATGGCAAGTCGTTCCCTGTGAATATCACACACGTTCAGATCCTGCATTCAAGATGCCCGAATTGTTGGAAGGCTGGCTATCCGGCAGGTCCAGTGTCGTTATTGCCTAGCCGTAGCGAAGAGTTGTCGATTCCGTTGAAGGCCAACACAATCTATTCGATCTACGAAAGCCTACTCAATTTTGCGCCGGCCAACCGAGCGAACGAAGACGACAACCTCGAGCTATCGGTCACCTACACCGTGTTGGGATCTGAACAGTCTGCACCCGTGGACGCACCCGTCCATTTCGTCCCTTCAATCGGACATCTGCTGATCGCGGTTCTGATTGGCAGTATGTTAGGTTACTGCTTCGCCAGGCTCATCGAGCCCGACAAGTTTGCCCTTCCAATCCGAGCGCTACTTGTCTCTGTCGGAACGGCTTTCGTCGTAGAAATCGTCGCAGTACTCCTTAAGTCAAAACTCCAAGTTTTTGGTTCGGAACTGGATCCGAAACGTTTTCTTCCCGCCTTCTTTCTTGCTCTTCTGGTAGCAGGCGGTCCAAAGGTACCAGAACTAATCAAAAATGGAATCGACCGCCTGAGAGGTGCCTAGTGCCATTTATTCGGACAGCCGTATGTACGTTTTACATTGCCGCTACGACCGTCCTCGCCGCACAGAGCAGCACCCTGGAAAAGGTGCTCGATGTGAGGGCGCCCATTGGTATCTCCGCCGCTGGAAACGGTGCTTATTTCATCGCCACACATGACGGGACGATTCTTGAGTACAAAAGCAACAAAGGATCGCTTCGCTACGACCGTCAGTGCGTTTTACCGCCGTTCTTCTACCCCATCGACATCACCGGTTCGCAGGATGGAAACGGTTCACCTCTGGCGTTTGTGGTTGCATGGTCCAGCGTCATTAAAAAAGGAATGATTGCTCGCTGCGCGGAATCCGGTTCGTCAATGACGATTCTTACTATACTAACCAACGACGTTCCTGCAGGGATTGCCTATAGCCCGAGCAACTCTTCGCTTTACTACATGCGAACGAGAGAAAGCGAATTGCGGCAGATCGGACTAGATCTGAAAAACGACAGATATATAGCCCAATTGCCGTCAGTCCTGCGTCCGGGCGCAGTGGCGGTATCACCGGACGCGAGATATCTCTTTGTTGCCGATATAAATGATCATAAGATCGTTCAAATCGAACTTCAACGGCTAGGAAGATCCCATATTGTTGTGAATGCGATTGGATACCCGTCTGCCATCAGTTATAACGCGACTACGGGCATTATTTATGTCGCCGACTTTTCGGGCCGCCAAGTGATTCCGGTCAACGTCCAGACCGCGAACATCCATAGACTCCCGCCACTACGCTCGTCCCTTTTCAAGGGAATAGAAGGATTAGCACCCGGTCCGACCGGTGGTCTTCTCATCGCCGATAATGATGCAAATGCGGTGTTTCTGTGCGCGGACCTGCAGCCATGAAATGAGCTCTACTGTAGGCACCTGAGCCGCGTATTTCGGTTCTCGATGACTGCATCATCACCAACCCGTCGAGGGTAGCCAGTTAACAACCCCGGTTCGGGTCGTGAGTGTATCACCGCCAATCCGGACACGACNNGCAAACACAGGTTCTGTCCGGATCGGCCACCATCCGCTCATGATTTCCGCTCAAGCGTTGGGTGACCTTGATTTAGCCCATCGATTGGGCGCCTGTGTTACCATGCGCGGATGAATCGACGAGATTTTGTCAGCACTGTATCTCTAGGTCTGGCGGCAGGTCTTCCAGTTTTTGCCGAAAACGGCTTAGCCGATGTCATGGTGGGTAGCCCCGACGCGAATGTTACTGGTCCAACCTCCAGTCGGGCGACAATTCCTACTGGCCGGATGGAATTTGCGTCGGCGTTGGATGCTGCAGAGGCGATTCGCAAAAAGCACATTTCGTCATTCGAGTTGACGCAACAAACCTTCGAGCGAATCGACAAATTCAATCCGCAACTGAATGCGTTTGCATATCAGCTTCGCGAAGACGCGCTCGCGCGAGCGAAGCAAGCGGATGAAGCGCAGGCAGGCGGGAAATCGCTCGGCGTCCTTCACGGCGTGCCGGTTCATGTGAAGGAAAGCTTTGCGGTGGCGGGGCATCCTTGCACTTGGGGAATTCCGGCGCTTAAGGACTCCAGGGCTCCGAGCGACTCGGAGGTGGTAACGCGGCTCCGGGATGCGGGGGCCGTGCTGATTGGTGCGACGAATGTTCCGACCGCGTTGGGCGATTGGCAAAGCTACAATCAGATTTATGGCACAACCAACAATCCGTGGGATGTGAAGCGAACCCCGGGAGGATCGTCGGGCGGGTCGGCCTCGGCACTGGCGGCAGGTCTCGGATACCTGAGTGTCGGCAGCGACACGGCGGGCTCAATCCGCGTGCCAGCGCATTTCTGCGGTGTGTACGCACATAAATCGACGCTTGACCTGATAGACATGCAGGGCCAATCGCCTGGCGGGCACCACCAAGACCCATTTTTCTCGTCTCTGCTTGGTGTTGGCGGGCCGCTGGCGCGCAGCGCGGAGGATTTGCTCGCGGCGTTGCGCCTTCTGGGTGGTCCGGCGGACTACTCCGCGAAAGCGTGGAAATGGGAACTGCCCGCAGCGCGACACGAAAGTTTGCGGGAATTTAGGGTCGGCTACGTGCTGGACGATCCATCTTGCCCCGTAACTCCGGAAACAAAGGCAGTACTGGAGAAAACGATCCGGAAACTTGAGAAAGCGGGTGCCACGCTGAAACAAGGCTGGCCCGCAGGAGTCAAGATTGAAGAGCTGGATCAGAATTACTTTTTCCTCCTGGCCGCGTTCTTGTTCACCATTGCACCCCCAGAGCAGCAAGAGGCAGAGCGGAAAGAGGCTGGGGCGAGCGGCAAAGAGCCGGGCCTGGCGAGTTTCGCCGACTGGCAGCAGCAAAACCTCCGGCGGCTGGGATATCGCGCGCAGTGGCAGAGTTATTTCGATGAGGTCGACGTGTTCCTCTCGCCAGTCGCCTTCACCACGGCGTTTGCGCATGACCACAGCGAACCGATGGACAAGCGCAAAATTGCGACAGTACACGGCCCGCGTGATTACTACGATATGTTGAGTTGGATCGCGCCCGCTACGCTGACTGGATGTCCGGCCACGATAGCACCGGTCGGGCGTGGCGAGGGCGGCTTGCCCATCGGCCTGCAAATCATGGGACCGTATTGGGAAGACGCCACGCCGATTATTTTTGCGAAGCTGCTGGCGCAGGTACTGGGCGGATTTGTAGCGCCCCCCGGTTACGAGGGGTAGGACGCGGCAGCGATAAACGGGCGACCAGGAGGGCTGGTGCGGAGCGGGCTGATAGTGCGTCTTGTTGATCGGGAATTCCCGTCCTCCTCTTTTACAATTCGCCGATTGCGCCTGGATCACCGCCAATCCGGACAGAACTCGCAAATGGTGGGGTTCTGTCTGAATAGCCCACAATCCACTCGGAACCCGAAGAATCGACCGAGTGGGGACTGGAAACGCGACTCGGCACTGTTGGCGTAAATCGAGAATTTCAAAGTGCAGGCGGTCCGTGGAAAGTGCCATGGGACCTGAGATTGACCAACTGCTCTGATGGGGAGCGCTTT
>PLZC01000219.1 GCA_003151985.1 Acidobacteriaceae bacterium | reverse complement strand
CAGACCCTCAATTGTCGGTCGTCGCGCCGCCTGTGAGAAATGCAGGTTAGTTCTTTTCGCCGCGTGTGCAGGTCAAATACTCCTCCCCTCCCGGTAGGGAGGGATCGAAAATAGCCCAGTATGAAGCGTAGCGCAATCCTGGGACATCAGCGTGGTCCAAGTTTTCGCGCCCCGTAGGGCCGCGATGAACCTTGTCCCGGCGCGAAACCGCGTTCATGCGATTGCCCTGCCTCGATACCCCCGCCTGTCTGTAAAAATGGACCCGTGGGATATACTCAGCTTTCCGCAAGGTTCACCGTGGACCTTTATCCATAGTGGCGCTCGCAGGCCCGAGGGAACGAACGGCCGCCCTCGCGCGTATTGCCAGATGAGTGGATAACCGCAAGCAGGGCAGGGAACGAAAATCGCCCTGAGGAATCACAAATTTGCGTCCGGATCGGCTCTCCGGGCGTCTTGAAGAATGGCACCCCACATGCCTCAGCAATCCGTGGAGAGGAACCATGCATTTGTTCGGTATAAGTGTGTTTGAGCGGCAGTATGAGACCGCGGAGAAGGTTCGCGGACAGGCAGGCAAACAGCTTCGTGCAGTGGCGGCGGTCATGCTCGCATTGGCGGCGACAGTGCCATCGGGATTCGCGCAGCAGGCCCCGTCCACTACTCAGGACCGGACGTTGGCCGATTTGCCCGGCGCGCCCGCGCCCAACTACACGGAACCCGCAGATCTGCGGACCACGGCGCGCGATTTTTCCAAGCCGAACGGCGGCCTCAAAGATCTGCCCTGGAAGGCCTACATGCCCACCGAAGTTGCCAAAGCCAGCTTCATGAATTCGGTGCGGCTCAGCGACCTGGTCAAGGGCGGCAAGATCTACCTGAGCCTCAGCGATGCCATTGCCATCGCGCTTGAGAACAACTACGACATCGCCATCGCACGCTATTACCTCGACATCGCGGACACCGACGTCCTGCGCAGCCGTGCCGGCGCTCCCAATCTGCTCGGCGTGCCTACCGGTCTGGTTACAGGAACCCTGGGCAGCGCCTCGCAAACACTCACCTCAGGCGGCGGCCCTGGCGGCACTTCGACCGGTTCGGGTGGCGGAGCCACAGGCTCTTCCGGTCTGAGCCTGTCAACCAACGGAGCAGGCCCCACACCTGAGAATCTTGACCCTTTGCTCACCTCTGCCATCCAGTTGGAGAGGGCCGAGTCGCCGCAGACCAGCGCATTCATTCCTCGGTCATTTAACAATACCGACTCGTATAACTTCACCTACAACCAGGGCTTTGTCACTGGTACGGCGCTGACCATCGGTTTTAACAACACGCGCCTCACCTCCACCAGCCCGTTCAGTCTCTACAGCCCGGAGCTCAGTTCCAACTTCAAAGCCACCTTCACCCAGCACATCCTGCAAGGCGCCGGCATCTGGGTCAACAAGCGCTTCATGTACCAGGCCATCAACGACCGGCGCATTGCCAATTCCGCATTCCGCCAGCAGATTCTCTATACCGTCAACCAGGTTGAGAACATCTACTGGGCCCTGGTCAGCGCGTATGAAGATCTGCAAGCCAAGCAGCGGGCGCTGGATCAAAGCACCAAGTTGTCCAGCGACAATCGCAAGCAGTTGGAGATCGGCACTCTGGCCCCCCTCGACGTAGTCAGCTCCGACTCCGCCGTTGCCACCGACAAGCAGGCGCTCATCAACTCCCAGAGCACCCTCTACTATCAGCAGCTCATCATCAAGCAGGCCATCGCCCGCAACCTCGGCGATGCGGCCCTCGTAGCCGCCCCCGTCATCCCCACTGACCGCGTGAACCTCGATCCGCTGCCTGAAGAAAAGCAAACCCCTGAGGAACTGGCCCAGTTGGCCTTCCAGAATCGCCCCGAGCTCGAACAGGCGATTCTCACCCTCAAAAATGATGAGCTGACCCTTAAGGGCGCCAAGAATTCTCTCTTGCCCGTCCTCGACGCATATGCCTTCTACGGTGCCCAGGGTGTTGGTGGCGCCACTAACCCGAATTGCAGATCTCTTTTCAGTAATCCGCCTTTCGGGCCATGCGCTCCGATTCCCGCTACCGGTTATGGCGACGTGATCAGCAACTTGGGCAATAGCTCTTCACCCGACAAGGGCGTGGGCTTCAGCGTCCAGATCCCCATTCGCAACCGCATAGCCCAATCGGTTCAAGCGCGCTCGCAAATCGAGTTTCGCCAGGCGCAGCTTCGCCTCGAGCAGCTTTACACGCAAATCCGCATGCAGGTGGTCAACTCGCAATATGCGTTGACCAACGACCGCGCCTTGGTCCAGTCAGCGGAAGCGGGGCAGCAGTTCAACCAGCAGAGCCTTGACGCCGAAGTCAAAAAACTTCGCCTGGGCGCTTCCACCACGGCCAACGTCCTGCTTCAGGAACGCAACGTGGCCACGGCCGTAAACAGTCTAATCGGAGCCCGCGCCGCCTATGCCAGGGATCGCGCTGGCCTTTACCAGACGCTGGCCTCAACGCTGCAGCACTACGGCATCAGCCTCGGCGACGCGGCCCGTGGCGAAATCAAGGCCGCCCCCGCTGTACCAGGACTCGAACCCGCCAAGGCAGCCCAGGAACCCACAACCGCTCCGCCGCCCGTTAACCAGTAACGAATTTACCGCACCACCAGAAAGCCCGGCCTGCTTATTGGAAAGCAGGCCGGGCTTTTCGTTCCGGCGCCCACAAAAGACCTTTGTCATCCTTTGAGCGCAGCGTAGCGAAGTCGAAGGACCTGCGGTTGCTATTGTCGTTGCTTTTCCGCATCCCACTTCAACAAATAGGAAGCTATATCCACAACCCCTCTGTCGGAGAGTGAAGGGGTCTTCACAGGTTGCGGAAATACTCGATCCGGACCCCCTCATAAAGCCAATGTAATCAACGCGTCTTTATCCCAAGATGTTGATTCTGAGGCACTTCGAATTTCACGCTTTTCTGCCGCTTTTGAGCCCAAATTGGACGTTTGTCGGAATTTTTTCCTTGAATCAAGCCCTTTTCCGCAACCTCTTCAGGCCCCTGGCCTCGATGTTGCCCGTTCAGGCCCGGGCCTTCATCCCCGCCGAGTGCCCCATCCTTGCGTTTTTACTACGCAAGCGTGGGAGGCGACAGACCTCACTCAGCACCTCTCCTCTACCCGTTGCATATAATGGTACGCCGTCGAACTCCTGGACGACGGACGCGGTGTTCTGGTCCCATTTGCGGACCCAGTTGCTATCGCAACTGCGACGATTGAACTTCTGGACAATGATGCAGCAATGGCCTGGAACCGGGTCGTGCGGGCTCAGATGAGTTCGTTTGTGCGAGCCAGCATCCATCTCACACTGAACCCGCTCATTGGAGGTTCCCTGTGCGGCCTATCGAGAGAACTCTGCAAACCGGCTTTTGAGTATCTGTTCGCTAGCCTGTAGCGGACGGGTTGGAGAATTGTCCCACCCGCATTCACTCAGGCAACGGACTCAAGGCGTGGTTGCTCGGAGTTGTACTCGGGCAATTGATCGAGCAGGAGCACATTGAGCAGCGATTTATGCACTTGGATGCGGCCGTTGTAGGCGATGAAGCCGAGATTGCGAAAGCGATTCATGAAAAAGCTGACACGGGACCGTGTGGTGCCGATCATCTCCGCCAGGGTTTCCTGGGTGACGCGAGGAATGAAAGTCTCCCGTTCCCCGGGTTTGCCAAACTCCGCCATCAACAGGAGAATTCGCGCCAGGCGTTTTTCGCAGGAATTGAAGAGTTGGTCGACCAGATCGGCCTGGGTTCTCATGCTGCGTGCAAGCAAGAACTTCAAGAAGAGATCGGCGAACGCAGGTTCGTCATGCATCTCGCGAATCATTTCCTTCCTCTTGATTTCGAGCGCGATGCAGGGGATGTTGGCAGTGGCCGTTGCCAAGCGCACCCCAGGCACCTCTGCGAGGGACTCCTCCCCAACGAAGTCGCCGGCGGAAAGGAGCGTGATTGTGGCCTCTTTGCCGTTCTGCGAAACGACTGTGAGTCTTGCGCGGCCCTTCCAAAGATAGAAGATGGAGTCAGCCCGATCGCCTTGGGTAAAGAATGCCTGCTTTGGCTTCACTTCAACGATTCTTCTGCCAGGGCCAGAGTGTGAAAGAAAAGCGGCAGCGTCAAATGTAGAGTTGCTCTTTTCGGCGATGAACATGTAACTTCCTTCCGGGCTGCTTCGACCCGTGTGCAGCGGGGTCCAGCCCATTGTGGATAGCGATGAGCCCTAAAAAAGGATCACAGGCCGAAACCTGTAACCCTTTGGATATTACGGGTGAGGTGGGCCGTAAACCCACATATGACGCATGCGTCCTTACTGGGCGGGCTGTTTGACCGTATTCATCTGCAATGTAACTGCAGTCTGTGATAACAGTCTGCCGTTGACGGATGCGTGAGTCTGTACGGCAATCAATGTCTTGGACAAAAGGATTCCCTCAAAGTGCGAGGTTGTTCCGAGCATTGTCAGGCCGGCGACCTGCCAGAATACGTTTTTGGCCAGCGCGCCCCCCGTCAGGTGAACGGAGACACCATTGCCCTCGAGGAGATTTCCCGCTATCTGGAAGATCCATACCTGGTTGGAGCTACCGGAGAGGGTGACGTCCGTGGGTATATTCACACCGGTTCCCCATTTGTAGAGGCCGGGGGCAATTGTCATCCCGCCAATATTCCCCCTGCCCAGGTCGGTAACATCAGGGTTCGACCGCCCGGCGGCATCCGTATATGCGGTTTGCATGTCCAGAACAGCCGTAGTCAATCTGGTAGGGTCCTTAATACTGCATGGCCTCGGGCCGGCAGCATTTGCCGAGTAAATGATTCCCTTCACTTCTGTACAAGTCAAGAGGTCAGCGGCCCCAGTGATTGGGCTCGTCCCCACATCTCCAGTGACTGCTGAAGTCGGTACATCTGTAATTCCTGATTTTGTAAGAATCACAAAATCGCCAGCCGATCTGAGGTTCACCGGCGCTGGGCCTGGTCCTGCTGCTAATGCGCTCCCACAAACTACCAGCAGAAATGCCGTCGACAACATCAGACGATTAGTCATTGTTCTCACCCTTTTTCTCTTTGTCTCAATTCAAAATAGCTATGAGATCCCGTCTTGTATTTTCACGATAGATCCCGACGACGATCATGTCTGTCCACCCGAGGCTGATTCTCTTGTAGGCCGTGGGCTGAAAGATTTGTCGGTGTTTGTCTTACAGGGAAACTGCAGCCGGAAGGAGGTTGCAGCCAGGACGGCCGCCTTCCATTTGAGACACTCTTAAATCACCAGGCCGTTTCGAATCGCGTACTGGACGATTTCCGCACTATTTTTAACGCCGAGCTTCACCAGAACCCGAGCGCGATAGGTGCTGATTGTTTTTGCGCTAAGTGACAATTCTTCGGCGATTTCCGTAACGGTCTTTCCCCAGGCGATACGGGACATGACTTCATACTCGCGGTCGGAGAGCGTCTCGTGCGCCATGCGCGTGAGGTCCTTTGTTACTCCCAAGGCCAGCTTTTCGGCCAGCGCGGGACTTACGTATCGCCCCCCGGCCAGGATCTTGCGGATGGCATTCGCCAACTCCTCGGGAGCGCATTCCTTCGTCATGTAGCCTCCCGCGCCCGCCTTCAAGGCACGAACTGCAAATTGGTCTTCCGGGTGAGCACTCAAGACCAGAACCGGGAGTCTAGGCCAATCTGCCTTCAATTCCTTGAGGAGATCCAAGCCGCTTTTTCCCGGCAGGGCGATGTCGAGCAGCGCGACATCCCACTCCTTTTTTCGAAGCTGTTCGAGCGCCTGCCGGGCGTCGGAGGCTTCTCCAAATGCGGCCCCGTTGAACTCATCGGAAAGCAGCTCCCTCAAACCACGCCGGACAATAGCGTGGTCATCGACAATGAGGACTCGTATCATGGCGTGGCGGCGCGGATGGCGCCGGATTCCTCCGGGGATGAGAGCGGAATCCAGGCGGCAACAGTGGTCCCTTTCCCCGGAGTACTGGAGATATCCACTTGGCCGCCCAGAACGGCGGCACGTTCCCGCATACCCAGCAGGCCAAGAGATTTGGAAAGGGAAGTATCCACCAAATCGAAACCACGGCCGTTATCGTGTATCAGCAGAACCAGCCGGTCCTGTTGCTTCTGTAGGACCACCTCCACCCGAGTGGCCTTGGCGTGACGCCCAACATTGGTCAAAGTCTCCTGGAAAATACGGAACATGGCGGTCGAAACGTTTGACGTAACCACTTCCCGTATGAGCAGCCGGGCTTTGCACTGAACGCCGGATCGGGCCTGGAATTCCTGAACCTGCCATTCCACGGCGGCCGCCAAACCCAGATCCAAGACAGGGGGCCTTAGCTCAGTCGAGATTCTGCGAATGGACTGGATGATGCTATCGGCCAACTGCCCCGTGGCGCGGATCCTTTTAAGCATCTCGCCGTTTCTCTGCGGCAACCGTCCCGCCAGCCAGGCGAGATCCATTTTCACCGCGGTCAACGACTGGCCCAGTTCATCGTGGACTTCCCGGGAGATCCTGGTCCGCTCCTCCTCTCGAACGGACAAAAGGTGCGCCGCAAGATTCCGGAACTGCTCGCTGGAAGCACGCAGTGCCTGCTCGGCGCGCTTCATCTCGGACAGGTCCGAAGCGATCAGGCAGACAGCCCGCGTGTTGTTCAGGCGGAGAGGATTCAAGGAGAGATGGACGGACAAACAGGTGCCTTTTCGCGATTGCAAGCGGATCTCGCCCCGGCAGTTCCTTTCGGCCGCACGCCGGAGCAAGGCATTCAGTTTGGGATGATCGTCGGACCAAACCAAGTCCAGCATCGAGGAACCGATGACGCTCTGGAGCCTACCTCCCAGAAACCGGGCAAAACGGCCGTTGCAGTNNCTGCTGAGAACAGCGGCGCCTTCGTTCATCCTCTCCACGAAGACACGGTAGGTATGATCGGCTCCCTGCAGCGTGAACACTTTCTCCCCGCCCTGGCCGTTAACAACAATGGCATCCACTTCGCCGGAACGAACAGCACGGAGGGTTTCCTCGGCTTCGCTCAGGCGTGCGACCAATTCCCGGCGCGAGGGGGCCGGCACTTTTTGCGAGGAGCGTTTGTTCTTCTTGTCGGCCAACCTTTTTCCGCCTTCTTCCACTATTCCTCCCGCATTCCCAGGTCCAGGCAGAAAAGCACTCTTTTGGGGTTCGACAGATCCCCAATGAGCTTTCGCAGCGGAGGCGGGGACCGTTTAACGAGCGTGGGCACCGCTACAATCTGCTCGTCCCTGGCCAGATTCGGCTGCTGGTAAATGTCGATGACTTCCAGGTCATACCGATTCTTTAAGTGCTGCTCACAAATCCGCTTTATATTCTCTACAGCAAGCGCCGATTTCGATGTTGATCCGCTTACGTACAAACGCAAAACGTACTTTGCCTGGCGAGAATTGGAACATGGCAGCTCCAATTCTCCCGCCAATCCGGGTTTCCGCTTTCGTGCCGGGCTGCTCTTTTTCGGGGGTTTTTTCATGTAGGCCTTCCTGAACTGGGTTAACCTACCTTTCGCAGATCCAGGCCCACCAACAGCAGCATGCTGTTGGACAGGTCTCCAATGATCGATCGGAGCGGTAGAGGAAGCCTCCTTACCAGGGTCGGAAGTGCTACGATCTGGTCGCCGCGAGCCAGTTGCGGATTCTTCCTCAGGTCGATCAGTTCGATCTGATAGCGGCCCTTCAAGTGCTCTTCACACATCGCCTTGAGGTTGGCGAAGGCGCGAATGGACTTGGGAGTCTNNGGAGTCTGGCCCGCCACGTAGAGCCTCAGATTCCAAAGCATCGGTTTCCGGGGGGCCGGTTTGCTAGGTCGCGTCCGAGTTTTTGTCTGGGTTGTCGGCATTCAGCGAACCGGCGCGATTTTCGCGCGCCCCTCCTTCTTGTAGGAGGATGAGTCCGCTTGCCGGCTCAGCACCATCTGCCCGCGATCCTGCACCACTTCCTCGCCAAGTAATTCCGATTCGGAGATGGTCTGTTGAATTATTTCTTCCTCCGCTTCAAACTCCGCCCGGAGCATGACCATGCGGGCCTCAAAGATCCGACGCTTGCGCTCCAGTTCGCGCCGTTGGGTATCCAGTTCTTGCCGGCGGAACGTGACCACCGCTTTTTCGCGCATTTCCTGCGACACCCTTGCGGAACCGGTCAGCACGCCCTCGGCTCCCAGGTAAACGTCCAGCAATCGGAGGCCGTCGTCCGTGAGCACGAATTCGCGAATCTGGTTGGAATGCTCCATGCCTCTCGATTTCAGCACGTAGAGCGCGCGGTTCCGCTCTCCCCCGACCTCCATGTCTTTCAGCAGGAGCCAGGTGTCCATGAGGGAGGA
>PLZC01000099.1 GCA_003151985.1 Acidobacteriaceae bacterium | reverse complement strand
TCCAAAAGGTAAGGGTTCAGGTACACAGGAAGATGAAGATGCGCCTTCCATCTAACTAAACTAAAGCTGCGAGGTTGGCGCATACGAAGGCGGTTCTTCTCCGGAATGCTGGTCTTACACCAACGACCGGGTCATTAGTCATTCTTCACTTCCGCACAAACGTGATGAGGAGGCTGCGCGTCCTCTCGAGGACTTGAGTCCCAGATGCAGGAAAACTCGAATTTCAGCATGCCCCTTCGAAGTGACCGACCTTCTTGTCCCACTGCGTGCTAAGGATTTCGACTGTATAGAAAATCTGGAGCCGTTTCTCTACCTGATTCCAAAACAGTCAATTCCGCCGGCGCACCCAAGTGAAGCGGGGCGTTGAATGCGCGGATACGCCTGCGTATTTGAGTCACGGATGTGTCACCGGAAAGCCAGAGGTTGCGATTTGGGCTCGTGGTTGCTGTTCCATACAGGTGTTTCTCAATCTGCGGGGTAGTTAGAGTTTCTGATTTCCCCCGAAGGATTCCATGTACCGCATGCCAGAGAAGCATCATTGAGGAGATGAACCCTTGGTCCCAAGACAGATGCGACTCGGCAATACGTGCAACCCGTCAAGACAATTCGGAAACATGATCGACAGTTGCCACTCAACTTGTCGGCACGGGCGCCGCTCCCGGTCCGTCTTCGCGAAACACCCTGGGGACGCGGTCGGCCGGCGGCGGGAGGACAGGAAAACTGGCGTGTGGTTCGGTCTGATACCAATAGGCCGTTGAATAGTAGTTGTCTGAGCGATGATTGGCTTGGCCGTGCTCCATGGTCACGCGGATCGACTTTTCAAACGAGATCGGGCTTTCAGTATGCCAGCGATAGAGGCAATACCGTCCCCCTATCCGCTCCGGGTTCACCATGTAGGGCGCGCCATGGTGCATGTTGGCGAACGGCTGGCCGCCAAAGCCCCACGCCCCGTTGTAGTAGTCTTCGGCTCCAGTGCCGTTAATCGTGGGGAACGTATCTCCATCGATGAAGATCATGTCGTCGCCCTCACCGAACCAACTGTCCTGGTTCTGCTCGACGGCATGGGTTACTCCCAGAAAATGTCCCTTGCCCGTTGCCTCCAGAAAGACGTAATTGCCCTCGCCGCTTAGATTCTTCCGTTCGTTGATGCCGGGACTGCCATTGTCCGTCCAGTTGTCGGTCCATCCCTTGCAAGGCGCGGCTTGGCGATACTGCGCGTGAAAACGGCCCACGTCCCCCGGCAACACGGATAGCGTAACGTAGTCGACGGCAAAGTACAGACTGCCAGTGCGCATTTTGCCTTCGTTGGTGAGGGTGAGCCGCGCCGAGCTGGCAAACGGCATTTGGAAGTAGGCGTTGAGAGCCTTCATGGGCGCCACGGCCGTCAGCGACGACTGGTAGAGAAAATATTCGCCCAGCCCGAGGCCGAAAAAGTCGCCGATGGGCACTTCGACTGAGGGTGTTGCCTCGCCATCCCACCAGGCGCGCAGCACCAGGTTTTTCAAATGCATCGGGTCGGATGAATCGATGGTGAACCAGAGGTGGGTCACTACCCCGGCGCCCGAGGCTTCCAGCAGCGTCGCTGACTGGCTCGGCTCAACGGTGAACCAATCGTTGTTGCCGCCTGTCCGGTCCCAGCTTGATGAGCGTCGGGTCTTGTAATTACGCAGGCGGGCGAGCGCGAGGATGTCTTCCAGTGGGGCTGGCTCCGGCTTGGCCGGGGGGACCGCCAACGAAGCGTTGCCGGTCGTGCTCGCCGCCTCTCCGGCCGGGCTCAGTCCAAACAGTGCCGCGGCCGACACGATTGAGCTAAGCAATTTCCGCCGCATGGGTAACGTCTCACTCAAGCACTTGGGGTGCATTCGATGGTTCCTTCCAAAACAGGGGTTATGAAAACGTATTATAGCGCCGCCCCGCGCCAACAAACTTCTAGTGGGGCGCGGGGGCCTGCACCGCCGAACGCAGGATTACGGTTACTTTGCGTATGTCGGCAGGCAGTACAACACAGCCGCGCGCCTCATCGATACGGCCAGAGGATGCGGACTGGATGTTGTTCACGAGGATGGGAAGGTCCAGGATTATCTCACCACCTGGAATGTCGCCCCAGATAGCAAGCTCCAGCGAGTGCTCAGCGGCGCTGATGCGGAAGCAGATCTTCTTGTTGCGGTTCACACAAACGTTGGCCCATTCGATTACGCTGCCGGGATAAATCCAATGCCGTGGCACTCCGCGGCCCAGAATGACGGTTCCGTCCGATTTCACGGAAATGCACGCCTGCAATAGCGCCTGCTTGATAAAGCTGTAACCCCAACTCTCCGAGTTTCCATAATCGACTGGCGGCGTATACATGCCGACCCATTGATCCGCGCCCTTAAATTCGAATGCCTCGGACCATTGGAAGGGCGAGCATTGATGTTCGGCAAGGAACTCTACATTCTTGATTGCCTCGGTTCGATACTTATCCGAGAGCAGGCACTGCAAGCCCGCGCTAGCGTTATAGCAGCTGCCAAAGGACGGGTGCCCCCACCAGGTTCCCCAACTGCCCTCCGGAATTCTCTTCTCATCCCGCTGACGAAGCGCATATTCAAGCGATGCGTCCAACTTCTCTTTCCAGGCCCCGCCCAGCTCGAAGCCCTTTAGATACGCGCCCCAGGGGAATGTGCTTAGCGCGCCTGAATAGGGAACCCAACTGTAGTTCACGTCCTGGTAGCGGAGAGCGCTGATTTTGTCGAAGCTCCCGAGATAGTAATCGCTCTTGTTTCCTTCGCAGAACCGGCTGATCGCGTTATTCAGGCACTGGTTTAGATCGCTCATTTCCATTTCGGCCCACTTCGACTCCTGGGTATCGCCTAAAGCAATGCAGATGTTTTTGTAAGCTTGCAAACCGTGCAAGGCCCCCCAGTTATCGCAGAGCAGGAAGTCGCCATCGTCGGCCCAGTTCTCGAAGTCCTGGGATTTCTTCATCAGTCCATAATGCCGGGGATCGTCGAAGACGCGGGCGGCATGAATGTTCCTGGCAGCGGTCTTGAGATTCTGGCGACGTTCCGGAGTGAAATATGCCAAATCGCCGGTAACGCGCAGATATTCCGCGAAAGGAAGCATGTACTTCCCGATCGTATCGAGGTAATTTACCGCTCCAAATTCTACGCGGTTAAGTTCCTTATAGTACCGGCTGTCTATTATTTTCTTGGCCAGTTCGCAATCACCTTCCCGCATGAATTGATCGGCGTAGTTGGGCACATCGTGGGTAAAGGTGCGGTCATAGTCGAAGAGGCCGGCCGGCGCGCGCGGTGCGGCGTGGATTTCGTGCTCGTTGCCAACCTTGACCATGTTCTCCCAGATCACGATTTGCAGCGCCTTGTACATATTGACAAGTTCGGAATTGGGCAGAGCGACGGGGTGTGTGAGCGACTTAAGACGCCCAAGCCAATACGTCTTCATCGAATCGTAGTGCGCGTCGAATCCCCCCGCGGCGGCCAGTTGGGAGGGCGTTGCGCTTCCGCTGGCCAGGGAGACAAAGTCGTGCACTACCTTTCGCCCCGGCTGGATCACGCTCTCATAGGACATCCGGAACTTCTCCGCGTGTGTTGGCTCGCCGGTGAGTGGAAGCGGGAGTTCTTTGGCGCCTCCAATTGCGAGACCAACCCGGATCTCGACCGGGGAAGAGCTGTACAACTCAACGCGAGAATATAAAGCCGTGACTGTGTCTTGAAGAACGCGGTCAGCAAGGTGTTGAATGGTCACATGGACGGGGCCGGCATCCCACTCCGACACCGGAACCGGCAGAAAGCCTTCCCTGAGATACCACTTGATGTTTTGTTTGCGGCTGGGCGAAAGCTCGTCCGGATAGTAAGTCCTTCCTTCGACAGAGACAGCAAATTGGATCGTATCCCTCAGCCCTGGAGCAACGGCTCCGCCCATGAACGTCCACGACTTCGGGTGATCATTTTCCCATCCAATGTAAAGCCATTTCAAGAAATCGAAGGAGTATAGAGGGCCGGGCGCATAGAATTGCTCGCCATTATCGCTGAGCCCGTACAGCAAGTTCCGATTCGAAATCAGGGCCAGGCTCGAGAGTCCGCCGCGGAGGAATGCTCGTCTTTCGATAGTCATCTTGATTCACCTGAATCGGCGTTTCATAAGAACATTCCTTAACCAGGCCCCACCACCCTGCGCGAAGATCGGCCGCGATGGAAGCGCGATTCATCTGCGTGCTTCGACAGTAAATTGCTTTTCGACGAACCACACGTTGAGAACCTTCTACGTGGAGGTAGGTCATTTGGACTATGCGCCTCCTGAGTGAAGCCGTTACGATTAACGAGTTATTCTTGGGAGAACTGACAGCAAATGAGTCCCCTCCGTTCCGCAAGGCAAAGCCTCACCCGGCGGCGCTTTCTCACCTGTCTCGGTGCGGCGAGCCTGCCGTCGGTCCGCGGCAAAGGGCTCGGCGTCTTTGCGGGTTCTTCTCCCTTCCCACCAGAGAGCGGACGTGAGCGAAATCCGGCTACACCGGTCAAAAACCGCGCGCCACTTGCTGCCAGCGCATTCTATCCTTTGCCGCTAGGGCGTATTCGCCCGGAGGGATTCCTCCGGCGGCAGCTTCAAATTCAAGCGAATGGCCTTGGAGGCCACCTGGATGAAACCTGGCCCGACGTCGGCCCTGCAAGTGGATGGCTTGGCGGTAGCGGTGAATCGTGGGAGCGAGGCCCTTACTTTCTCGACGGACTCGTTCCGCTTGCGTATCTGCTCGACGATGCCCGCCTCAAAGCGAAGGCCCAAAAGTACCTGACATGGACGCTGGACCACACCTCTGCCGACGGCATGATCGGGCCGCAGTCGAACGATGACTGGTGGCCCCGGATGGTCATGCTCAAGGCCCTCACTCAGTATCACGAAGCTACCTCCGATGTGCGCGTGATTCCCGTTTTGTCCCGCTACTTCGCTTATCAGCTAAACGCACTGCGCTCCCGGCCGCTGCGCGATTGGGGCAGATACCGTTGGCAGGACGAGGCTCTTTCCGTCATCTGGTTGTACAATCGCACCGGCGAGCCAGGGCTGCTCGATCTCTTGCGACTGCTGCAGCAGCAGGGTTACGATTGGCAAGCGGAGTTTGTGGACTTCAAGTACACCCAGCGCACCACGCCCGAAGCGATTGGCCTCACGCCCGGGTCCGGACTCACGGACCGTGGCATGCAGACGCATGGCGTCAACCTTGCAATGGCCATCAAGATGTCTCCTGTTTGGTCTCTTGTTTCCGGGGAGGATTTGGATCGGCGTGCGGTTTTGCAGATGCTTAGGGAACTTTATCGATACCATGGACTGCCCAATGGAATTTTTTCTGCCGACGAGCATCTTGCCGGGCTCAATCCATCCCAGGGCACCGAACTATGCACTGTAGTGGAGACGATGTTCTCTCTCGAACATTCGTTGGCCATCCTCGGCGACCCGGCGCTGGGCGACCTATTGGAACGTTTGGCTTTCAACACTCTCCCAGGCGCATTTACAGACGACATGTGGGCGCACCAATACAACCAGCAGCCGAACCAGATTGAAGTAAGCCTGCAAAGCAAGCCATGGACGACGGACGGTCCAGAGTCGAACATCTATGGGCTTGATCCAAATTTCGGTTGCTGCGCAGCCAACTTTCACCAAGGCTGGCCGAAGTTCACCGCGAGCCTCTTCATGCAATCCGCGGACGACGGCCTTGTTGCAGCAGCGTATGCTCCTTGCGCAGTTCATGTCGCTCTTCGCAACACTCCAGTCCATGTGATTGAAGAGACCGACTACCCGTTTCACGGAAGCATTCAGCTGACCGTCAATCCTGTTTCCCCCGTCGATTTTCCGCTGCTGCTGCGGATCCCTGCCTGGGCATCGGCAGCGAGCGTGAGTGTCAACGGAAAGCCCGCACCTGACCCCCAGCCTGGCACCTTTGCTCGAATCGAACGCACATGGCGTCGGGGAGACATTGTCAGCATCAACTTTCCGCTGACGCCAAGAGCGTCTCGCGGATACCATGACTCACTTGCAATTGAGCGCGGGCCACTTGTATTCTCCTTCGCTCCAGGTGAAGACTGGGTTAAGCTGCGCAACCGCGGCATGACCGCAGACTGGCAGGTATTCCCATCGACACAGTGGAATTACGCACTCGCATTAGCGCCCGAGAGCATCCAGGAGTCGGTTACAACAATCGAGTCGGCGGTTGGAGAGGGTCCGTTCACGAGGGCTGGAGCTCCGGTAAAGCTAAGGGCGAAGGCGCGCAAGCTCCCTTCCTGGGTTGGCGAAGATGGTGTTGCGGCTCCAGTGCCGCAATGCCCGGTGAAGAGCGACGAGCCCGAAGAGCAGATTACCCTCATTCCATACGCAGCCGCAAAGCTCCGGATCACTGCGTTTCCTCAACTAAAAACACCGGACGCATGACGAAATAGGCTGATTGGTCTGGATTCAAGCGCGATGGGGACGAGATGGCGGAAGAGGGATCATCCATGCCTTGTTTGAAACCGAGTCTTCGAACGTGGCGGAGCTATCTGTTCTTCGTGTTGATGTTTCTGCCCTTCTATCTGCCGGCACAGGATACTTCATATCCCCCCGTGGACGCCCAGATTCCCGGTCCACCCACCCCCGCCGATTTTCCAGCATGGCTTAGCGACCTCCGGCACTGGCGCAGCGAGCGATTGGTTCGCATGGGCTACGACGTTGGGAATTATTTGCGGCCCGAGCTGCAATGGACGCAGCGCAATTTCGTCTGCGCGCAGATGATGGTCGAGGAACGCGATTTCTACGACCGCGAACGAGCCACATATACGGTCGACCGTTACCTTGACAGGCTGAAAGAGGCGTTTGGAGGAATAGACAGCGTCCTCGTCTGGGACACCTATCCTAACCTCGGCGTAGACGACAGGAATCAGTTCGACCGGCTAAGAGATATGCCGGGCGGCATTCCCGCGGTCAAGCGGATGGTCGCGGATTTCCATCGCCGTGGAGTGCGCGTATTGTTCCCGGAGACTCCATGGGACATGGGCACACGGGATGAGGGAACACCGGACTGGACTGCGCAGGCTAATTTGATGGCCGAGGTGGGAGCGGACGGCGTGCTTGGGGACACAATGGATGGGGTGCCGCACGCCTTCTTGAAAGCTTCGGAAGAGGCCGGGCATGCACTCGCGCTTCAGCCGGAAGGACTGCCCGCCGAGGAGGCGCTGGCCTGGAACGAAATGACCTGGGGATACTGGAGTTATCCTTTCGTCCCCATGATCAGTCGCTATAAGTGGCTTGAGCCACGTAACATGCCAGTTCTAACCAGTGGGGGGCGTCATCATCTGGACGGGATACAGGCGGCATTCTTCAATGGCGGCGGATACGCCGAGCAGGAAGACGTGATTGGCATCCACAATGGTTTCACCGAAAGAGAAGATGCGGCGCTGCGCCGAGTGATGCAGATTGAGCGGGCCTTCGCAGAACTCCTGGTCAGCCCGGATTGGGAGCCGCATACTCCTACTCTTCAATTCGGAGTGTTCGCAAGTAAGTTTCCCGGCAAAGAGCAGACACTCTGGACGCTGATCAATCGCAATCAATACGGGGTAGACGAAGGACAGATTCGAGTATCGTACATTGTGGGATCGCGTTACTTCGACCTTTGGCGTGGAGCGGAGCTGAAGCCTGAAATCAGCACCACCGAGCCGCCAGCCGCGGTCCTGAGTTTTCCCATTGAAGCGGAGGGCTTTGGCGCCGTCCTTTCTGTTACATCGCAAAACACTCCAAAGTCTCTTCCTTCACTCTTGACGGAAATGCGCCGGCAATCAAGCAAGGATCTGGCGGCGTATGACGATCAGTGGTCGCCTATGCCTCAGCACATCGTCGAGATTCCAGCCACCAAGGCGCCAGATGGCCCGCCGGATGGGATGATATTAATTCCCGGTGGAGAATTCGAGTTCAAGGTCAATGGGTTGGAGGTTGCAGGCAAGAACGATCCGGGAGTGGACGTTCAATATCCGTGGGAAGACTTGCCGCGCCGGTATCACGACCATGTGCTCACCATCAAGAGCTTCTACATCGATCGCGTCCCGGTGACCAACTCGCAATTCAAGAGCTTCATAATTGCAACCGGCTATCATCCTACCGACGATCACAACTTCTTGCGGGATTGGCGCGATAGTGATTTTCCTGCAGGTTGGGCAGACAAACCCGTCACTTGGGTTTCACTGGAGGATGCCCGCGCCTTCGCGCGTTGGGCAGGCAAGCGTCTACCCCACGAATGGGAGTGGCAGTATGCCGCGCAGGGAGGTGACGGAAGGCTGTACCCTTGGGGAAACGAATGGGATGCTTCAGCCGTCCCCGCTGCAGACAAGGGACGGAAGTTGGCCGCTCCGCAGAACTCGTCCGCACATCCTCACGGCGCCAGCCGGCTTGGGGTAATGGATCTGGTTGGCAACGTATGGCAATGGACCGACGAATTTGAAGATGCCCACACGAGGTCGGCCGTGCTTCGCGGCGGCAGTTACTACCAGCCCCAGGGCTCGATGTGGTACTTCCCGCAGGCATACCGGCTCGATTCGCATGGGAAGTATCTTCTGATGGCTCCGAGCCTCGATCGATCAGGTACGATAGGCTTCCGCTGTGCCATGGATGCACAATGAAGGGAGCGCAACCTGATTACGGTAGTCGGTTGCCGGCCCAGGTTCAGCTAGTAATTTGAATGATGCCCTGCTGGATAGCTACAGCCACCGCTTCGGTACGATCGGAGACTTCCAGCTTCTCCATGATGCTGTTCACGTGATTGCGCACGGTATTCTCGCTGATTGTGAGTGCGCCGCCGATCCCTTTGTTGGTCAGCCCCTTCACGAGCATTTCAAGAATCTCCAACTCACGCGCAGTCAGGCTTGAGCGTAGCATTCGTTCAGCGAGGCGCGCCGCGATTTGGTTTGGAATGTATCGTCTTCCGGCATGAACCGTCGCAATCGCTTCCAGCATTTGCTGCTGCGAGGTATCCTTCAGCAGATATCCCTTCGCACCTGCCTGAATGGAACGATATATATTTTCATCTGTCTCGAAACTGGTCAAGACGATGACCCGCGCGGATGCCTTCATCTCCTTGAGCGCACATAGGGTGTCGATGCCATTCATTCCCGGCATGCGGAGATCGAGCAGAAGAATGTCGGGCATGTCCCTTTTCACCATGGCCAGCGCCTCTTCGCCGCTCGAAGCCGATCCAATGACCTCGACGTCGCCGTGCGTCGCGAGCATGCTGGTGAGGCCAGCCTGAACGACGGGATGGTCATCCACGATCAGAACGCGAATAGCTCGTTTCTCTCGATTGCTCATCAGGGTGGAAGCCTCGAATTCGTCTCCAGATGTAAGCGGGCAGCGTATTCAGAGTCAGGCGCGGAGGCAGGGGTGCGGTGACCACCACGCGAGTTCCCGCCCCTGGGGATGTAATGACTTCGAACGAGGCGGAAATGGCAGTCGCGCGCCGCCTCATTCCCCGCAGCCCAAATCCCTTCTTCTCACTGCTCCTATCGTACCCTGTCCCATCGTCTTCAATCTCCAGTCGCACGGCATTCTTTTCATAACAGACGGAGATTTGAATTCGTGCCGGCCGGGCGTGCCGAACGGAATTTGCCAGCGCCTCCTGACCGATGCGAAAAAGAGTGTCATTGATACGCAACGGAACAGACCTTGAGGTTCCAGTCTGCGACATTACAATACTCACCGTCCCGCCTTCCACTATTTTCCGGGCGGAGAGTTCGAGAATGCGGCCAAGCTCCATCGACTCCTGCGATTCTGTCCAGAGCATCATGATGCTCCGGCGAGCTTCCTCGTGGCTATGGCGCACCAGGTCGCAGGCCAGATCAAGCTGCTGATGAACGGCAGGCATATCCTCCGGCATGCGGTTGCGGATAGCCTGAAGCTGAAATCCAAGCCCGGCAAAGCTCTGCGCGAGCGTGTCGTGCATCTCGTGGGCTAGGTTCTCGCGCTCTTCCAGAACTGCGCGAAGTCTCCATTGCTTCACCTGACTGTGGATGAAGTGGCTGATGAATGCCAGCAGCAGCGCGGCAAACCCGATGGCGACAATATGGAAGGCGTTCCACCATGGCGGACCGGCGACCACCTCGATATCGTCCGTTGAACGCATGAGCAAGACGAACGGCGTCAGATTGTGCGTATACTCCGGGTCCACGGCGCATACTCCGCGCAGGCGCAACAGGCTCTTCGGTTTCAGATCTCGGAAGAAAAGGTCTCCGCGTCTTTCGCTCACAATTGCCCGAAAGGACTGCTGGCCTGACTCCAGTTTCAACACCAGGGTGTTCTGCGCACCAGGCTCTTTGCCCTCCAGATATCCTTCAACTTCGATGTACATCGCTGCGAACGATCCAGTTGCGGCCTGGGAAGACGTGACCGAGACCGGGGGGACGGGCGTTCGCGCCCAAAGCAAATGAATCGTCGCGTCGCGAAGCGTCGAGTTGAAGTCCCGCGCCTCGACAGTGCCGGTCACTTGTACCTCGTCACCAACTTTCAGGGGGGGACTTGCGGCGGGCAGGACAGCTACTCCTCCGGTGGAGTCTTGCACGTACAACACGGGTGTTGTCAGTGAGACCACCCCGCGAACGGTGGCGATGACGGTGTGCGAGCTTGGGACGAGCCGGAGGCTGTTGATGGACTGCACGGCTGCATCCGGCACTGTTGCCTGGGCGATCAGATGGGAAGGAAGAGACCCGGAGCCGAAGACGGTTATGCCGCCGCCGGGTTGTTGCTCAATAGCCTGCCGATGAAGCAGGTCGCCCGCCAGCATCAAGCGAAGATCCGATTCGGTCTCCTCACTCACCCGCACATTTCTCCACTCTCCGCCCGAGGAATAGGAGCGGAGACCGATACGCCCCGTTTTCAGGCAGTCCTTGTCCTCGATTGCGACGGTGGTTGTATTGCCGCTATTCGAGGGAAAGGTGGCCGAGGCGATGATCTGGCATGAATAGGCAAACAACTTCAGGTGGTACCAGCGAAAGGCCTGGACGCCCTCGGGCACTGGCGCACTTTGATATTCCTGCCAGCCATGGCTTGCACGACCCAGAGTCAAGCTGTTATCTCGTGTGCGCAAGCCTGCGTAGTATCCGCTGTAGGAATCGGCGCCCTCCTCCTCATCGCTTCCGCGAATTACAAGCCCGGCATCCCCATCCTGGCCAAGCAGTTTTACGTCGGCCTCCAGCAAATAGTTGCTCCAATTGTAGGAGCCGGACATCAACTTGCCGCCCCGCTCATCCGAATCGTTCCTCATGCCGCCATCGTAAACTGCCCATGTTCCCCCGAACGCCTGCCATTCATCGGCCTTCTTCGCAGCGAATTGGTCGCGGTAAGGCAGACCGTACTTCGGGCTATGCAGATAGCTGATGGCGAGAATGATTGCCAGTGCCGCCGCCCCGCAAGCGGCAAGGGAAATAGCGACGATGCGCCAGGCAAGGGCTCTCAAGCTCAATGGATGCTATCTCCCGGTAAGCGCAAGCATGCGCCGGATTTCCGGAGAACTCAAATTATCCTTCGTCACCAGCTTAGGGCTGATCTTGGTCAGCGCGGGCGCTGTTTCTCCCCCCCGCTCCGCCACAAGCATCTCCATCGCGCGGTATCCCATTTGGTATGTGTCTTCCGCAATCAATGAGTCCATCTCTCCGGTGGTAAGTGGCTGCAGCAGGTCTTGATCGCAGCCCACCAACTTCACATATCTCGCCCTGTGCAATTCGACTAATGCCGAATACGCCCCGCGAGTCGCGTCGGTGGTCACGGCGAGAATGGCGCCCAGGCGCGGATTCGCGGCCAACACCTCTTCGGCCGTCTGTTGCTCAAATGGAACATTGAACGAGCCTATCCTCTTTTCGGAGATTTGAATGTCGGGATAGTACCTGGCCAGCGCCGATTCAAAAGAACGGACGCGCTCGAGCACACCCGCGACATCCGGGTCAATGCCCATAATCGCGACCGAGCCTTTACCATCCAGAATCTTTCCGATGCGCACCGCGGCCATGCGCCCCGCTTCCTCGTCGTCACTGAGGATATAGGACAACTTACCTCCTGGTTCCAGGGGAAGCGCCGAGCCCACGATGATCGTAGGAATTCCCTTGGCCAGTGCGCGACGGACAGGGGTCATCAATGCAAGCGTCTGGTCCGGCGAGAGAATCAGGCCCGCATAGCCCTTATCAATGACGCGCTCCACCAGCGCTATCTGCCCCGCCACATCGTCTTCCCGGGTAGGGGCATTCCAATAAACCTTCAAGTTCCTCTTGGCCGCTTCCGCGCCGGCGTGTTCGGGTTCCCAGAGCGCCATGCCCGTCGTTCGCGGAATCACTGCAACGGTCGGAGGGACAGACTTGCAAGATGAGACAGCGGCCAGTATCGCCAGGGCGCAGGACCCAACCAGGACGTCTTGAAGTCTCCTCGGCCAATCACCGGCGGAATGCTCTTTCATCGCCGACAGTATACGCTCCAGCGCGATAGAACTCGCAACGGCCTCGACCCCCACGGGGGCAAACTGTGAAGTTGTTACCCGGTTCGTTCTTACCATCGCCACCCGGTCCGTTTGGCCCATGCACTTATCTCAAGCAGCCTATATCCTCGGTCCATCCTCGAACTCTTTGCCAATCCGAGGCTTTCACTGCGAACATCTGCCAAAGAGGCTCGTAGTTAGCCCCCGTGGTCCAAACAAAACGTACGGAGCGCCGTAAATGATGAACCGCCGACAATTGATCGCAATGCTTGCCGCCGCATCCGCAAGTCTCAAGACGCGCTCTTCGCTTGCGGAGGCGGTCTCGCTTCCAGCGTTTGAACAGGGTGGTGTGCCGGCACCCGATTCGGGCGCACAAGCAGGATTCCCGCCCAGCGACTACACTCCCTTCGGTTACCTAGACAATCCTTGGCACACCTGGGATATGCATCGCAGCGGCGTCTTCCGTTCCTTGCCCGGCATTGGCTTTGGTCTCTATTTTCCGGCCGGCCCGGGCGGGTACTTCGACTATAAGAAAAACGGAATCTATGCGGCAGAACTCGCTCTCGGCTTCAGAATCGGCGAACACATCCTGATGGCACCGGAGGATTTTCGCCAGGGCCAATTGACCTCGCCAAACCATAGTACAAAGGTCTTCAGCTACGCGTTTGAACAAGACGGAGTCCGAATCACCAGCGTCTTCTTTCAGGTGGATGAGGATGCGCTCGCAGTGCGCCTCGAAATCCTGGAAGAGGCTGGGCGTCGAATTCCTGTCCATGTGCTGGCTTCGAACACCTATAGGCTGGGAGGGAGCCAATGGTGGGGAGGGGACGGCCTGGCCGGCGATTTCGATGCGGCGGCAGACGCGCTGTGGACCCGCTCATTCGCCGCTGGAACGGTCGTTGCAGTTGGCGCTAACCGCCAGAGTGACCGAAGATTCTTCAGTGCCCGCGATGAGGATCGTAAGTCGTGGCTGGGATTGGATGCGAATACGGCCGGCAAGCTCAGCTATGATCGCAATCCTCTCCACGGCGGACTTCGTTATGACCTTGTTCTCGACCCACATTCCAGGACGGAATTCGTCATTGCAATGGCACGTGGAACCAACCTCAAATCCGCGATGAAACACGGACGCGCCTCCCTGGTTGCGGCTCCTGCCGTGCTGGATAGAAAGCGCGCCGAGGATGACGCATTCTGGAGTGCAGCGCCCAAGCTCGCAGGGGACTGGCCCAAACATTGGCAACATGGATGGGTCTACGATCTGGAGACCCTGCGTACCATGGTGCGCAGGCCCATAGGCGTCTACAAACACCCGTGGGATGCGATGCAGATTCAGGCGCCGCGCAACGTACTGGCCGAGACGTCGATTGACATGTGGGCGCTGAGCTATGCCCAGCCGGAGCTGGCCAAGTCGGTCTTTCTCGGGCAGTTTCTCGACGCCCTGGAAGATAACATCCCGTGCATGCGCGAAGACGGCGTGATGAATATGGTGGCAGCGGATGGCTCGGAATGCGGAACGTCGATTTCCTGGTGCTTTCCCTTCTTCTGCGCTGCTTCGATCTACGATCGCACCCAGGATCTGGAGTGGCTTCGGCAACTTTATCCACGCCTCTGTGCCTTACTGCGCTGGACGCTCGCACATCGAACCGACTCCGCCGGCTTCGTAGTCGGCAAGTGCAGTTGGGAGACGGGAATGGATGCTTCGAAGCGCTTTGGGATCGAACAGCCAACGGGCGGCGAGTTAGTCGATTTCTTGCGTCTCGTTGAACTACAGGCTGCTGCATCGCATGCCGGAGCAACTCTGGCCCGCTTCGCGAAGATTGTCTCGGACCGCGGAAGCATTGAGAAGTGGCAAAACGTTCAGCAGGATTATGCCGCAAAGACCCAGCAGCTTTGGAAAGACGATTGGTTCCACGACTTCGACACGCGCACAATGAAGCTGGTCGAGATGAATGAGCGCGATCCATCGCAAGCCGCACCCGCCTTCTGCGGCATTGCCACCGGCCGACAGAAAAAAGACATCCTGCGCACCTTGCAAAAGATGTACGCAGATATGGAGGCGCAGACCCGGCAGGACCTCCTTTGGGCGGACTTTCCTCTGGGATGGTCGTCCTTTGTTTTGCCCTACCTCGAATCGGCATGGTCGGCTGGTGACGGGGAACTAGCGTCCAGAACCGTGGAGTCCATCTGCAATCGCATTTACACCAGCATGGATCGCCACTCGATTGAAGACAAATTGGGCTCAGCAGGTTCACGGCCAAGGCTGGGATGGCCCGGAGTCAGTTGTGAGGTCTGGGGAGCGCATGGCGCTTTTGGCGGAGAAGTATATGGATGGGGTGCCGTGATGCCGGCCCATATCATTCGCAATCTGATCGGTTTTCGGGAAACCGAAATCGCGTATCGAGTTGTCTTTGCCCCCGGCTTTGGGGCGATACTGTCCGGTCCCGGCAAAAAGTATGGAATTGCCGGGCTGACCTATGCCAATCAGCGCTTCAACTTGCATTTCACGTTCATCGACGACCGGAGAATGGACGCGGAATTTGTGTCGATCGGGCTTCTTCATGTTGTCACCGTCGTCAATGCAGACGGCCGGCCCGTGCCGGTTAAACGTACCGGCTCATCCGCGCGATTCCAAGTCGAAAACTTTGCCCGTTACGTAGTCGCACTGGCAAGCCGCCCGGGCCGCTGAGCGCTTAAACAGTCCATCTATACTACTCCGCAGGGGTTGAATTGGTTCATGCATTGGTCGCCTGGAGTCGTTACGCTCACTTAGCAACAGTGGGAGTTCCCCAAAGCCCGTACGGCTGGCTTTCTATCACCCCAACTCACATTTCAGACCGGTGAGTAATCTACGTGCTCTCGCATCTGGAAGGCGGAAATGGTTCGAGGTTCTATCGACCTCCCGAGAACCATTCTTGGAATTAGTCTGAGGACTGGATGCGCTTCTTCGAACATCTGGTGGGAGACGGACGACTATGCGCAGCAAGAGACTCTTATTCCTGGCGGCGTTCACTGCCGTGCTTCTGACGGCGCAGGCCTTCGCGCAGTTTTCTTCAAGCCTGCAAGGCAACGTACTGGATAACAAAGGCGCGGCAATTGCCAAAGCCACAGTCACTCTGCTCAACATCGACAATGGAGTGACGCAGGAAAGAGCCGCCGACGATTCGGGGTCCTACCGCTTTGTGAGCATGGCGCCGGGCCACTATGAGATCTCGGCTTCTGCCCCAGGCTTCTCTCCTGCAAAGGTCGGCTTTACTTTGCAGACCGAAGAAAACCGCGAGGTCTCCATCACTCTCTCGGTCGGCCAAGTTGTGTCCACGGTCTCGGTTACTGAGCAGGCGCCGCTTCTTGACACATCCGACAGCCGCAACCAATTGACGATCGATGCCGAGTCTATTCAGTCTTTTCCTCTGGCGGCGAGAAACGCCACCTCGCTGCTCGGCTTGAGCCCCGGAGTGTCGGGGCTGGGATCGGCAGGTTATAACAACTTCTTCACCGAGAATGCCGATTACAGTGCCAACGGCCGGGGCAATAACGGCAACCAATACGTCCTCGACGGACTGGACATCAACATCGATGTGAACCCGGGAGTTCTTACGTTGGTGCCCAATGCGGACGCGGTTGCGGAGATCTCCGTTCAAACCAACACTTATACGGTTGACTACGGAAAGACCAGTTCCATGCAGACGGTTATGACAACGAAGGCTGGCACAGACCGTTACCATGGATTCGGCGGTGTTTACTATACTTACCAAGGCCTCAATGCGCGGGGTGAGTTTGGTCCTCCTTCCTCAGTCAAGATTGCCCCGTTTCACACCACGAATATGTCGTTCGGCATCGGGGGACCGGTCATTCCCCGTCATCGCACGTTCTTCTTTTTCAGCATTGAGCCGTACCTGGCCCTCACCTCCAATGGGCACTCCGTCCAAACGTATGAGGATCCTGCGTTTCTGGCGTTCGCGCAGCAAGCGCAGCCGAACTCTCCAGAAGTCCAATTGATGTCCAAATACATGCCAAGCGGCGCGACTACAACCGGGGTTGCGTCCACTGCGCTGCAAGCCTTCGGGCCTCAAGATCTGGCAGGCAATACAGGATGCGGAACTCCCAGTACGGATAACATCCCGTGTGGCACGCCTGTTTTTGACAACGGGGTTTTCAATTCATCGAGTTACAATAATGCCAAACAGTATAGCTTCCGCATCGATCAATACTTCAGCAAGGACCGTATCTATGGCACTCTATTCCGCGACACGACGAATGCCGGAGGACCTGCCGTTCGACCCGCGTTCAATACCACAAACCCGTCTGCGGTCATCGCCATACAAGCCAACGAGACCCACACGTTCTCGGCGAATACGCTGAACGCGGCCTCCTATGGCTATAACTATCTCTTTGGAAATGTTTCCGCCACCGGGCAACTGTCGGTTCCCGTCGTGCATGTTAACAATCTGGGTGTCGGCTGGGGGATTGGTTTTGCGGATGGGCTATATTCGGAGCACAACTATCACTGGCGCGATGTGCTCACCCACATCAAGGGGCCGCACGCTTTCAGCATCGGCTATGAGGGTTGGACCGGGGATGACCTGGCGCTTTTCGCCCCCTGTTATGCGCAGCCGACTTTTCAATTCAACAACATGATAGACCTGATCAATAACAAGCCCTATTCCGAGTCGGGCCTGTCTTACAACCCTACGACCGGCAAGCCCATGCCGGGACAATACGAATACGGTGAGAGAACGTTCGGCATTTTTGCCCAGGATACGTGGAGAGTTTCGCGGCGAGTGACCGTGAACTATGGAATTCGCTATGACAATTTCGGCAATCCATATCCCCTGGCAGATACTCCGCTGGCCAATTTCCATCTGGGCTCCGGTTCGACAATGGCCGCACAGGTCGCAAGTGGCATCAACAAGCAGCAAAGCAGTGTCTATAACGGCGATATGAACTGGATATTCAGCCCGCGCGGCGGCGTGGCCTGGGATTTAACCGGGAACGGTAAGTGGGTTCTTCGCGGAGGATTTGGCCTCTATCGAGATTGGGTGACGGTTGGAAATGCAGAGAACAATCTGAAAGGGAATCCGCCGGGCTTTGTGCTTCCTACTTTCTTCAACAATGGATCGACAGCAGCCCCAATCTTCGGCTACGGTACTCAGAACACTTACCCGTTCGGCTTTCCGTATCCGGCGTTCCAAGGGCAGCCGCTCAACGCAAGTGGCGGCATACCCGGGGCGCAGATCGCCGTTGGTGGTGTCGATGGGAATCTCAAGTCTCCCTACTCTGAGACCTGGTCGGCCGAAGTTGAGCACCAGTTAACAAGTAGACTGGTGGCAAGCGTCGGGTATGTTGGACAGCACTCCGGCGATTTGCAGTACGGTGGAGGAAGTTCATTCGGCAACTCCTTTTCTGGCGACGTAAACGTGTTTGCCGGGGATTTGCTCCAGCATCTTGCCTGCACTCCAGTAACACCTCCGAATGGAAAGCAGGCAAATTGCACTGGGACGCAGACCCGCCTCAATCCGAATTTCGGGGCGATCAACTATACATTTAATGGTCCGTGGTCCAATTACTCCGGATTGATCCTCGCCGTGAAGGGGCGCTTCTTGCAAGGCGGGTTCGTTACCGCCTCCTATACCCGTGCCACTTCGAAAGACAATTCGGGCGCGTTGCCTATCGGAAATTACCCGATCGAATATCCGTTGAGCCGGTTCTACGGCCCATCCGCGTGGGATGTTCCAAACCGCTTTTCCCTGGGATGGAGCTACCAGGTTCCACGCCTGAATCAAGGTCGTGGATTTCTCGGCCGCGCAGCCTCAGGATGGGAAGTGTCCTCCCTCGCGATATTGCAATCCGGCCTGCCGTTCACGGCTGTTTCGAGCGCGCCCCTGGATGTAGCCGAAGACGCAAGCGGGAACATTGTGTATAAGCCCGACAGTGGGGACTTCAACGCCGACGGCGATAACAACGATTTTCCAAACGTGTCCAACTACCACATTTCAACCGGCCGGAAGAACTACATCGCCGGCGTTTTCCCGCACTGCTCGGGAACCAACCTTGACGGTTGCGGTCCATTCACGCTACCGGCACCGGGACAGGAAGGGGACGAAAAGGTCAACCAATTCCGGAATCCCGGGTTTGCCCAGGTCGACGCGACCTTCAAGAAGGTCACGAATATCAGTGAACACGTAAAGCTCGATCTGCGCATCGACCTCTTCAACATCTTCAATCGGGTGAATTTACAAGGCGTGAACACCGATGCGGGAAGCGGTTCGCTGTTCGGGGTCTCAACCAACACCCAGATTCCTCGGCAGGGGCAGCTCGGGGCCCGGCTGGAGTTCTAGCGCGAGGTGTTACTCAGTCATTCATTCAGCAAAATCATAGCGAGACGGCGTGCGAATTCGGCGCCGTCTCGCTATGATAGGGGATGCAAGTCGGTTGCCCACCATGCTCCAGGCACATATCCATAAGTCAAGCGGAGTTCCAGGACAAACCACATGTCGCATCGCGACAATTCTTGTCGCCCTCATCTGTATGGTGTGCCTGAATGGCGCTGCTTTGCAGGGTCAGGTAGGCGGCGCGCAGCCGGACGCGATGGCTGAGGTTGAGAGCGCGCTCTCTGGGCATGCTTACGATCACGCCGTCAAAACCGCAAGCGCCTCACTTCAGGCGCACCCGGATGATTACCGCATGTGGACCTTGCAGGGGATGGCCTACGCGGGTGCGAATTCCTTTGCCGCAGCAGCGGAAGCGTACCGTCGCGCCCTCAGGCTTCGGCCGAACTATCTTCCTGCACTGGAAGGCATCGCGCAGGTCGAATATCAGCAAGGATCGCCGAGTGCCGAGTTGCATTTGAGCCAGTTAATTGCATTGCACCCCGCCGATCCCACAGCACATGCCATGCTGGCTGTTCTCGAATACAAATCGGGAGCCTGCAAGGAGGCAATCCTCCACTTTCAGAAAGCCCAGGCCGTGATCGGTTCACAGTATGTGCCCGTATCGGAGTTCGGGGTCTGCTTGGCGAAGCTTGACCGTTTCGAGGAGGCGATTCCAGTCTTGCAACAGGCCATTGCGCTCGACCCCGGAGGAAGTCAGGCGCGGCACAACCTGGCCCTCGTTTTTTGGAAATCGAAGAAGTATGAGGAGGCGATTGCAGTCCTAGAACCGGAATTGCAATCCAGCTCCGTAAACGAAGATACATTAACCCTTGCCGCCGACATCTATGAAGCAATGAACGATACGCCGCGCGCCGTAGAACTTTTGCGTCGCGCGATTGCCGCCAAGCCGCTGAGTCCGAATGCGTACCTATGGTTGGCGACTCTGTCCAACGACCACGGCTCCTACAAGGTTGGCATCGACATCCTCGACGCCGGCCTGGCGCGAATTCCCGAAGCGGCCCAACTCTACTTGACGCGTGGTGTCTTGTACGCGCAGATCGGCGAGTTCGACAAGGCGATGGGAGACTTCGAGACAGCAAACAGACTCGATCCGCGCCTTTCGTTCGCTGGAACCGCGGAGGGAATTACCGAGACTCAAAAACACGATTCGGCCCAGGGCCTGGCCAAGTTCCGCGAGCAGGTCCGCCTGCATCCAGAGAACGCCTTCAATCAATATATGTTGGCCGAAACGCTTTATCAGAAAGGGGTGACGAAGGAAAGCCAGGATTATAACGAGGAACTTCGAGCCGGGCTCAGGGCGGTTCAACTCGATCCGCATTTGGCCTTGGCCCACAATCTTCTAGCGGACATTTATCTTCAATCCGGCAGGACAAATCTTGCAATCCAACATTGCGAGAAGGTATTGCAATTCGACGCAAGCAATCAGGAAGCGCTATATCATCTGATTCTGGCATTGCGCAAAACAGACCGAATCGGTGAGACTGCGGCGTTGACTAAGCGGTTAGTGGCATTGCGCATGGCTGCTTCCGATAAAGACTCCCACATGAACCGGTATGTGTTGGTTGAAGGTGCGGACGAGCCCCATTCGCCGGATTCGCAACTCGGCGTTCATCGCTAATGCAATGGAGAATCTCGGCCACTTGAGGAGTCAATGGTTTTTCATCTGAGGCCTCCCGAGTAATGGATCGAGACTCCCGGGCGACGAGAAATGGACGGCTCGGCGAATTCTGAGTCAGAAGCGACGAGAGACAAACTGGCGTTGAAATGCGCATTCAATTTCGAAGGCTACAAGCCGATGTAGTCAATTCTGTCGCCGCCAAAGCTGCACAGCGCCCCTAAATTGAGGCAACCTTTGCTCTTTTTCAAGCGCATCTCCGACGACTATTACGAGGAATACACCGACAGCGTTGGACGAGCCTGGCGGAGACGAAGAATACGCCTCTTTTCCTCAGAATTACCGATTCCAGGTTCCCGGCGGTTCCCGCTGGTCCGATATCCGCGCCGTCACAAGCAATGTCGGCATGGCGCTACAAAAGGCCATGCGCGGGATCGGGAAAGCCAATCTGGAAGCCGGAAATATCCTCTTCAAGCAGCTTCAATATCTGGCTGGGGCGCTGGCAGTCGGAGTCGTGGTTGAAGCTAAGGTTCCGATAGTTCTCACCAGTCGCGCCGATGGAGAACTGGCTCGAATGGCAAGTTGGGCCCTCGGCGTTCTGCTTGCGAAACCGGAGCCCAACCTGACCTAGCCTTCATTCGCCGCGCCGGTTAGCGCGAATTCTCCGGACATCCAGCGCGCATCGCCAACGCATAAGCATCTTGTTTCCGAATTCCGAGCCATTGACCGCCAACACCGTATTTTGTCGTCCGTGGAAGGCGTTACTTCCACATTTGCGACGAGATCGGCAGGTAACTGTCGCCCGCCTGACGGGCGACAATAGGAAACTTCGACCGGAAAGAAAGCTTGACGTCGGACACCCGCCCCTATTCCGATCAAACGGGCCAGTATAGAGGAATCAACTAGCTGGTGAGGGTCAACGATCATCTAAGCGCTGTACCTGAACCCTTACCTTTTGGA
>PLZC01000395.1 GCA_003151985.1 Acidobacteriaceae bacterium | reverse complement strand
GGTCCCGCTTTTGGGACCTGGGATAGCACGAACCTTGACTCCCGCCGTCTTTCTGTTCCTTGTACCCTACGTGGCCGAAAACACAAGCCGCGCTCCCTTCAAGAATGCCGAGTGCGGAACGAAGTAGTCATGCACTGCTGCACCGTCGAGTGTGACCTTATCGAAGAACGCTCCGGGCCTTTTGCTGTGCGCTTCAATGCGAATCTCGCGTCCGTCCGGATAGCGAATGTCAACCTGATCGAAGATTGGCGCCCCCAGCACCCATTCCGGCTTGCCGGGACACATCGAGAAGATCCCCATCGAACTCAGCACATACCATGCGCTCATCGAGCCTGTATCTTCGTCACCGCAGAAGTTATCCACGCTGTATAACTCATTCAACACGCGGTGTACCCAATGTTGTGTTCGGTCGCGCCGCCCGGCAACCGTGAACATATACAACACATGATGGACAGGCTGATTCGAGTGTGCATACTGCCCGAAGTCGACAGCCGCCATCTCCGACATCTCATGAATCTCCCGCCCATAACTGCCCACCTTGAATTTCGCGGGATGCGCCAACATCTCTTCGAGATAGCCGAGGAAAGCAGCCTTGCCTCCCGTGGCTTCCATCAACCCCTCCGGGTCGTAGGGCACCGAGAATCGATATTGCCACGCCGCGCCCTCGACATAAGGACCGCCCCAGAGGAATGGATCGAACGTTGTCGGTCCCGATTCCGCCCACGACCCATCGGTAAGTTTGCCGCGCAAGAAACGCGTGTTCGGATCGAAGACCTTCCGCCAGTTCTGCGATCGCTCTTCAAACATTGCTGCGTCGTCTAGCTTGCCGGCCGCGCGCGCCACCTGCGCAATGCAAAAATCTCCATAAGACGAGTCAAGCGTCTCCGCCAATCCGCCAACCACCAAGTCGCATGGAATATAGCCCAATTTCGCGTACTCGGCCACCGCGGGACGCCCGTAACCCAGGCCCGGAGCAACCGGTTGTGTCGCATGCTTCTTTAATGCTTGATACGCCGCATCGAGATCGAAACCCTTTACCCCCTTGGCCACCGCATCGCCAAACACAAAGTCGAGCGGACTGCCCGTCATGCAGTTGCGATAGCCGGGACACGGAAACTGCGGTAGCCAGCCGCCTTCTTTGGAGGCGTTCACCCAGGCCTCAAGAATCTGGCTGAGCCGTTCCGGATACAAGAGAGCCATCATCGGATACCAGGCACGATAAACATCCCAGTAGCCGTGATCCGCATACATCGGGCCAGGTTCGACTTTGCTGCTATACGGGCTCATGTGAACGAGATTTCCCTGGGCATCCCGCTCGTGCCAAATCCGCGGAAACAGCAGTGCGCGATAGAGGCCGGAGTAGAAAATCCTGTGCTGCGCTTGGCTGCCGCCTTCAATGCGCACGCGGCCTAGCGCATCCTCCCAAACCGCCGCTGCCTCACTTTTTACCTGATCGAAGGGCTTGTCTCCCATTTCGCTCTTGAGGTTGCACGCGGCCTGTTCAAAGGAGATGAACGACGTGGCCACGCGCACCGTGATCGGCTTCCCAGCCTGCACCATAAAGCGGATTACAGCGACTCGCCGGTCCGCCAATTCCCTCACGTCAAAATGGGCGATCTCCGTGTCGAATCGCACAAAGTAGTGGGAGGCGAAGCCCGCCGGAACTCCTCCATTATTTGCCCTTGTAAGTGCGGTAACCACCCCATTGCTTGTTTCGCGATGCACCTCGGCATCCTTGCCCGGAAGGTCAATGAAGAGACCTGCCTCGCCTGATTCCTCAAAAGTGACGCGCATCATCGCGCACCGCTCGGTCGGCGCCAGTTCGAGTTGGCAGCGATAGCGCATGAGGCGCATTGTGAGAGCGTGCGGAACAATTTGTAACTCGCGCGAACTGTAGGACGATGCGCGCTCTGCCGGTTCCGGAGAAGGATCGCCGGTGAAGGGCAGAAACGTAGCCTGGCCGTAATCGCCAAGCCAGGGGCTTAGTTGGTGAGTGCATCGGATGCCTTGCAGCCGCTCGTCGTGAGGCTGAAAGAACCATGCATCGTTATCGCTCGACTGCAGCGCCCAGTGGGCCATCGCAAAAGGAAGAGCGACAATCGGCAACGTATTGCCGCGTGAAAAAAGCGAGGTGGAGTCAGTGCCTTGGAGGGGATTCACCAGATCGACCAGGTGCGTTCTGCCTGGAGTGGGCTGCGGATGGGAAGGGGTACGACGGTCTTTGATGTTTGCGGAGCCTTCCACACCCTCCGCATTGGAACTCACTGAGGAAAGCAGAGCAGCCGCTCCCCCCATCTTCAAAAAGGTTCGCCTGCTGGCCCCGCTGCGTTCTGGCACGTTCATCCCCTGGAGATCCCTTGTCCCGGGTCCTCCGGCGAGTGGATCTTGCTTGGTCGCTCTTACATGGTCACGATACAGACCTGGATTCAAACGTGAATACGCGCCAGGACCCGCCTGAATTTTCAACGCAAGTTGAGTGTATCCTCTGACCGGTGAATGCCGCGATGGCGCGCTGCCAAAATTGGTGCGCCGCATGGTTTGACTCCATCACGCGAACTTGCCACATGCCGGGAAACCGCCGCCATAATTCATGTGCTGCGACCATTCCAATTCCGCGCCTTCGGTATCTTCGAACGACAAAGAACTCCGCCATATCCCAGACTGTCTCATCGCCCCAGAAATCCTGTCCTCTCTTCACCAAAGCGAAGCCAGCCAGTTTGCTGTCCACCTTTAGAAGAAACGGGTGCCGGTCAGATTCCCGCCAATAGAACGAAAGATCCTTGTAACCGAATTTGCCTTCCGCACTTGCTTCTATGTCGTAAAATTCACTGAAGTCATGCGCATATAGCTCAAGGAGATTGGCAAGGATTGGTTCCTGGTCCGCCACAGCGGGTATGACTTCGATATGCGGCATCGGTTTGTATGTAAGGCTGGTCATGTTCGCTGGCAAGTTGCTTTCAGGACAACTTGATTCAGAAATTGCCGGCTTTCATTTATCCGCGATGCGGGCAGCTTTTAGTGTTCAGGCACTCTTCGGCCACGCGCAGCCGCTCCACCGGGCGGCCGCCCACCAGGTGCTCTGCAACAATAATTTCCGCGTCTTCCGGCCTCACGTTGCCGTACCAAACAGCCTCGGGATAAACCACGACCGTGGGGCCATGCTCGCATTGGTCAAGGCATCCGGACTTATTGATGCGCACCGTGGAGCCGAGCCCCGCGGCCTTGACCAACTGCTGCAACCGGGTGTGCAAATCGCTAATTCCATTGGACGTGCAGGACGGGCGCGGCGCGCCTTCAGGGCGGGAGTTGTGGCAAACAAACACATGGTGCTCAAAAAGTGGCAAGCTTTGTTCCTCCGGGGTCCAGCGGCGAGTTTTCGGAATCAGCTTCCAGAGTAATGCTACGGCCCCCAGGAACAAAGTTTCGACGATCACCTTGCCAGTGGGGGGTCATCTGCGAAAATGGAATCTTGACTATGAGCACGGACAATTTGCTATCGCTGAAAGACGACATGGTGGCCTTTATCGCAGGCCATGGTCTGCACCGCCTTCCCGGTTACGTCANNACTTTGTGGAGATGGCCAAGCATGTAGGCGCTCCCTTTGTCACGTTCAGCGAGATGACGCTGGAGCGCGAGGAACTCGACGCGCTCATCGACGAGGCCGGGGAGATGAACTTCCCCGACGAAGAAGCCACCGAACTGGTGGAAGCGCAATGGCTGCGCAAGTACGCCGGCAACCTGGGTTATATTCAGCTTGGATTTGTCTACCAGGGGCTGGTGTTTCTGCATGAAACCACCACTGAATGGTATGAGCGATTCCAAACGCTGCTGGAAGATATCGAGAGCTTCCAGGACATTGTCATCGACGACGCCCACTCGCACGGCGACGAAGACGAGTAAGCCCAGTGAGCGTGGTTGGTCCATACGGCCCGGCGAATCTGGCAGATTCGTCAGTCAAGCCTGTGATTCTTTCGGCCGATTTGCCGCGACCCTTTCCGCGCCAACGCTGGAAACTGGCTGAGGCACATCCTGAACAGGCTGCGGAACTGGCTAAAACGGCCCGCCTCCCCTTGGTGCTTGCCGAGCTGCTTGTGGCTCGTGGCGTCATACGGCCAGCCGAAGCATTTGCCTTTCTCGATCCCGAGCAGGCTCACCTTCACGATCCATTTTTGATGCTGGGGATGACCGCGGCCGTTGACCGCCTGGAAGCGGCGATTGCGCGCCGTGAGCCTGTGCTGCTCTATGGTGACTACGATGTGGACGGCACAACCGCCGTTGTTCTGCTCAAGACTGCAATCGAGATGCTGGGTGGGGTGGTGCGTTTTCATGTGCCCCACCGGCTATTGGAAGGCTACGGCCTGCAATCGAGCGTGCTGGAAGCGGCCTGTGCCGAGGGCGTCCGCCTGGTGATTACGGTTGACACGGGCATGCGAGCCTTTGCCGAGGCCGAAACCGCGCGCCGCCTGGGATTGGACCTGATTATCACCGATCACCATCTGGCCGAAGCCGGCGACGCTTTGCCCGCCGCACTGGCCGTGCTCAATCCCAACCAGGTCGGCTGCGCGTACCCTGAAAAATCGCTGTGCGGTGCGGCCATTGCGCTCAAGCTGGCCCAGGCCGTGCTCGAACGGCGCGACCCGGCACGAACGCGTGAAAAGACCCTGCCCAGCTTTCTGAAGATGGCCGCGATCGCAACCATCGCCGATGCAGTCCCGCTCTCCGGAGAGAACCGTGTCATTGCGGCGCTGGGACTGAAGGAACTGCGCAAGCCCGTGGGCGCCGGCCTGCGCGCCTTGTTTGCCGCGGCCGCGCTCGATCCTGCCCAAAAGCAACTCACCGGTTTCGACGTGGCCTTCCGGCTTGCGCCGCGCATCAATGCCGCCGGCCGCATGGATGTGGCCTCTGAGGTTGTGGAACTTTTCTGCACACGCGACGCCGGCCGCGCCCGGGAACTGGCCGCCAAATTGGAGCGGCTGAACCGTGAGCGCCGGGATACCGAGGCCACTGCACTAACCGCCATCGAGGCTCGGCTTGCCACTGACAGCGAACTGGCTGCCGACCGGCTGCTGGTTGTCGACGGCGACGGCTGGCACCGCGGCGTGATCGGCATCCTGGCATCGCGGGTGGTAGAGCGCACCGCCAAGCCGGCCATCGTGGTCAGTGTAGAGGACGGCGTTGCGTACGGCTCGGGCCGCTCGGTAGACGGATTTCAATTGCTGAACGCGGTGGAAAGCTGCGCCGACTTGTTCACACGCTTTGGCGGCCACGCCTTTGCCATAGGCTTTGCTTTGCCTTCAGAAACGCTGCCCGAGTTGAAGCGCCGCCTGCGCCTCTATGCCGAGGAGCACCTGGCGGAGCGCGAGCCCGAGTGTGTGCTTGGCATCCACGCCGAGCTGGCTCTCGATCGAATTACCCCGGTACTGGTCGGCTGGCTGCGGAAACTGGAGCCGTTGGGCCACGGCAATCCAGAACCAGTTTTCGTTGCGCGTGGAGTCCGTTTGGTCAGCCCTCCGCGCTTGATGAAGGAGCGGCATGTGCGCCTGGAGCTTGTGCAGCAGCGAACAACAGAGATAGCCCAGGAACCGGTGGTTCCCGGCTCGAGCGGAACGATTCGCGCGGTTGGCTGGGGTCTGGCCGCCCGCGCCGCCCAACTGGGCCTGACCCGGGGAAGCGTCATCGATCTGGCCTACCGCATCCGCGAGAACGACCATCCGCAATATGGGGGCCTGGAAGTGGAGATCGCCGGGATGGAGCCGGCCGGTTTCTGAGGCCTTCAAACCCAAGATAATTCGTGCGAAAGAGCCTCAAAGCCGGGTGTTTGTTTACCGGTAAGTTAATATGTAAAATTTACAAACTATTCATTCTTTGATACTTATCATCGTAGGTGGTTGAAAAAAATGGAGAAAAACGCGAAGTTTATTATTTTTGGCTCGGATTGGAGGTTAACGAGCGTCCCGCCGTGCATGTTTTGGTCATCTTGGACACACCTATCAATATTGTGCGCCGGATGGTGGTAATTATGCGCAAAGTACAGGAGAAAGCGGCGGCAGGGTTGCGGGCCTCCTTGTTTCGTGGAGAAAGATGGCTCGACAAGCATCGAACAGGGGCAAAATAAACGGCTGAAAGGGATCGATTTCAAGGGAAAGCCCGAAAAATGGCCGATCAAGGCAGAAAACCCGTTGTTTTGCAAGTGCCTTAATTAAGAGTAAGATCCAGCAACCAGCCATTGATTCTATTGGCTTTACAGGCACCAGGAAAGCTTCCAAATCGTGGTAGTCTATAAACTACAGGGCTTTCCTTGTTCGAATTTAAACAAACCGAGACGTTTCGCAAGTGGCGATTGCGGCTCAAGGACGAGCGCGCGAGAGCGTTGATCGCGTCCCGGCTGGACCGTTTGGCTTTCGGTCATGCGGGAGACGTGAAGCCGGTGGGGCAGGGTATCAGCGAGTTGCGGATCGATCACGGGCCGGGTTACAGAGTTTATTTTGAGCGGCGAGGAAAAACAATCATCATTCTGCTGTGCGGCGGCGACAAGAGCACGCAAGACAAAGACATACAGACGGCGAAGCGTCTGGCAAAGGAATGGAGCGAAGACAATGGCTGAGAAACTGACGAAATACGACCCGGCTGAGGACCTCGCATCGGACCAGGCGATAGCGACGTTCATGGCAGAGGCGTTCCAAACCAACGATGTGGCCTACATCTCGCACGCGCTTGGCGTGGTAGCGCGAGCTAAGGGGATGGCGCAGATTGCAGGCCAGACGGGCTTGTCGCGTGAGCAGCTTTACCGGTCGTTCAGCGAAAAGGGCAACCCCACGCTCAAGACCACACTGGCGGTAATGAAGGCTCTGGGGATTGAGTTGACCGCCAAGACGCCGAGCGCGGCATGACGACGCGGGTGCCCCATGTCTGACCGATAACGTTGGGTGGCCCACATCTCGATTTTGAGATGTGGGAGACGATGAACCTCGACCAGCGGCTTCTCGTTCTCCCCAACTCCGGGTTCTGAGGTTTCCCANNCAGACCTGGGGCACCCATCGTTCGTGGGAGGTTCAGAAGTGGGCCACCCGCCTATGTCGACCGTGCCCTGACAGTCCACCTTCAGCGTCCATGCGCCTTGCGGATACTCCCAGCTTGGCGGGCGAGGGTTGTATCGTCGCGGGCTGGGTTGCCACACGTTGGCCGGGGTCAGCATCCCAAGCGCCTCATGCGGACGCACTTCGTTGTACTCCCTGCGATAGGCGTCCAGCCATGACTGCGGCTCGTGTCCCACGCCTGCCCGCCGGTCCAGCGCCCGCTGCAGGCTACCGTGAAACCGCTCCACCTTGCCCTGCGTCTGCGGGTGCCGGATGCCGCTCCAGTGCAGCCGGATGCCTTGGCGCATCAACCACAGAGACAGGTGCGTCCGGCCAGAAAACGACTGCCAGTTCCACCAAGGCGTGCCATGATCCATCAGCATGGCTTCGGGCACGCCACAACGCTCAAAGGCCTGCTCCAGCTCGGCCTGCACCAAGCTGCCGTCCAGCTTGCCTGTCGCAGAAAGCGCGATCAGGTAGCGGCTGTGGTCGTCCAGGACAGAAAGTGGGCCGATACGATGCGGCCAGTTCTTTGGCCCCTTAAAGTCCATCTGCCACAGCTCGTTGGGCCGTTCGCGTTCAAAACGCTTGACGGCCTGCTGATGACGGTCCTGTTCCCGCACCATCCCGTAGCGCAGCAGGATGCGATGGATGGTGCTGCGGGTTAACGCAACACCGTTGCGGTCGAGCACGATCTTCAGCTTGCGAGCACCCCAGTCCGGGTAGCGCTGGCGCGTTTCCACGACCAGTTGTTCCAATGCGCTGACGGTCCGGCCTGGGCTGTGGAGCGGACGCCGGCCCTGCTCGGCGATCCCGGAGACGCCTGAAGCGCTATACCGGCTGACCCACAAATAGCCGGTCGGACGCGAGATGCCGAACTCCTCGCACAAAGCGGCAAAAGGCTTCTCCTGCAGAGACGCCAAAACCACAAACTGAACCCGCTGATCCTGTACGTCCACCGTCCTCCATGCCATACCCTATGCACCTCCGCGCTCGCTTGCGCTCGCGCGGAAGTGTAGAGCATGTCCCGAGACAATGTGTAAAGGATGTCATGAGGCTGAACATTCTGAGATGTGGGAGACGATGAACCTCGACCAGCGGGTTCTCGTTCTCTCCATCTTCAGGTTCTGAAGTTTCCCAGGTCTGAAAATCTAGACCTGGCGCACCCATCGTTCGTGGTAGGTTGAGAAGTCGGCCACCCGCCAAAAACGAACTTGGAATCCTGGACCCCGATGGAATCCAAGTGAACATAACGACGAAGTAGCCGAGGTAGAATTCCCTCAGCCATCTGAGGCCGAGGACGTGTTCAGGGCCACGGCGGCGCGAATAAGAGTTTTCAGAGCCTTCTCGTTAACCTTGTCGCCTTCGCGGAAGTCGATGGCACGCCTCGCTCTACCCTCGAGACTAGAATTGAAGAGACCTGAGGGGTCATCCAACGAGGCGCCCCTGGAGAATGTCATCTTTACGACATTCTTGTAGGTCTCGCCGGTGCAGATCAACCCGTCGTGGGACCACACAGGTATCCCCCTCCACTTCCACTCCTCGACGACTTTAGGGTCGGCTTGCTTGATCAAAGCGCGGAGGCGGGAAAGCATCTCTCCGCGCCAGTCGCCTAGCTCCTGGATTCTCGCGTCTATCAGTCGAGATGCAGATTCGACTCTCTGGGAACCACTCTTTTTCATGATGAGTGCTTGCTTTCCCCCTTGAGCTTCTCTTCTTGGCTGCTTTCTCTGCCATAATTTATAATAAAAAACTAATCTTTAAAAGGGTTTGCTTTACTTGCGCTTGCCGTGGCTTTCAATCGCATATTTCCTAGGTTCTTCACGTTGACTGGCGTGTTGGGCAGCATATCCAGCTCCTTTGCGCTAACCCATCTGAGCTCCCTGCTTTCTTTGTTGATTTTTGTCTTGGTTGAGCCCACCGTGCCCATGTAATAAAAGCAATAGTGATCATGGTCACCGGCGCTGTGGATATTCGCATGAAAAGGAATCGCGGCTGTGTGAAATGACTTCATTCGAAAAGCCTCGTTTGAGCGGTCTCCTTCCTAGCTTCTTTAGCTATACGTTCCTCCCCGCTAGAAAGCCTTCAAGCAACTTCTTTTCGCTGTCGTCTTCGCAGGCATTTACGAGGATCGCTTCCGGATTGAACTTGACCCGGGGGCAATCCGCCAGACCTAGATAATTCCCGTGCCGAGGTGCCAGTTCTACTAGTATGCGGGGCGGCAGCTTGCCTTTGTAGACTGCTTAGGTCGCGCAACTGTGTCTGCTATGGGATCAGGTTAATCAAACTTTTGTTCGCGTAGAAGCGATTCAAGATTGTGACAACGCTCCAAACACATCTCGATCTGCCAATCATACAGTCGGCTGCACCGAGCTCGAAGAGGTAGGCACATCGAGGCCCCTCACACGATCGACCCGCGCGGTTCACGGATTGTGCGCCTGCACAGACCAAGACAGTGAGCGATTGGTGCGGGCGCACGTTGGTGGCCTTCATGAACTGGTTCCGGTATCACCACAATCCACCTCCCTTGCGGCGATTAGCGGGAGGAGAGCAGGTCTCTGGTGAGTGGCCTATTCGGATTTGGAGGGGGCGCCCGGAACGATGAGGTCGTTGTCGACGCTAAAGACCCCGGGAGTGGAGTTGGCCTGCATGTAAGCAATGGCCGCATCGCTTTGGTTGTTGACGGCCCCGTAGAGGGTAACGTTTCCATTTTTCACGATAATGTGGATGGCATGGAAGCCTCGAGGCGGATCATTTGTGATGCCACCGGCCATCAATGCGACGCTGCGGCCACCGGGTCCCATCGCTTGCGCGACACTGCCCTGGTTGGCGTTATATTTCCGCAGGCTGGGCTGCCTATAGATGCGGTTGTAGACGGCAGCGCGGATACGATCGTCGTTAGCAGAAAGCGGGAGGACTTCGATCTGGTTGTCGACCGACTCGACTCCTTCAATGCCCTTGAGAACGTTGGCTGCGCTGCTCTTGAGTGCCGGACGAGAGGCGTAGCCCTTGAGAACGGCGGTTTTGCCATGGAAGCCGAAGGTGATCCAGTCGAAAACACTGTAGTTGTTGAGGCTGCCGAGCCTCTTCTGCACCTCTTGGGCGATGCGGAGCGTGTCATCTTGCGCCCAAGTAGGGGAGGGGCTCTGGGCAATCATGGCTGGAGCAGCAAGGCTGAAGATGAGAGCGGCTGCAAGTATCGGCAATGTACGGCGAGTGAGAGGAGACAGAACGTTCATTGATTGACTCCGTGCGATGTGATTCTCGTCACAGCTTTCAGCTTCAAGACTTACTAGAGTTGTTCATGAAAACGGCAAATCGTGCCCTGAGCATACCGAGGCTCAAAGGAATCCTCGCGGAGCAGATCGGGACACCAGTTCGAGAGTCGAGCTACGTATCGTAGACGGCGTAGCTATTCTGTAGTTGAGGCAATGGATATGAAAGCGTTTGCAACTTTCGGGACATCGATCCTGCTTCTGTTTCTCGGAACCATTGTTCCTGCCTTC
>PLZC01000232.1 GCA_003151985.1 Acidobacteriaceae bacterium | reverse complement strand
GCGCCAGCGACTTAGTTCAAACGCCTATTGCACTTGAGATCTTCGATCGAGGTGCCTCAAGCGGCTATTCGACACGAATGTTGCTCTAGCCGTGCTCGCTCAGCTTAGCCGTTTCTAAGCAAGATGAGCGCTCTGACAGGCTCTGCCCGCTGCAATCGCAAGCGGGCAAAGAATGTTCGCTCTGGGTTACATGACTACCTGCCAGACTTCCTGGCCACTTTCTTTTGCGCTTTCTTCACAGCTTTGACGGCGCGCTTCGAGGGGCCTTTTGTGCCCTTGCTCGCAAGCGCCAGCAACGGTATGAGTCTGTTGGTAATGGGCGTTCCAAGCCCGGTGCAAGCGTCCCACCCTGAACCTGCCTTGAACGCGCCGTTGCTACCCTTGGTAATGTCGTTGAACGCAGAGGCAGCCTTGGCAGCATATATCGCTGGCTGAAGGAACCCAACCTTTGCCCCAAGTTGCTGGTTGGCTACCGCTACCAGCCCCGCCCAAAGCGGAGCAACCGCGCTCGTTCCACCGATCACGAATGTTTGGCCGTCCACGCGAACCTGGAAGCCGGTCGTTGGGTCAGCATCGCCGGCCACGTCTGGCACTCCTCGGCCGCCCGCGGCCGCGCCTGACGCAGGGACGTGAGCATTTACCTGCCACGACGGAAGAGCGAAGACGTTGCTCACTCCTCCGCCGGTGGCGCCCTCCTGATTGGCCAACTCGTTCCACACTACCTCAGAGACAATCGTTGCTCCGTTGGCATCGAGCTTGGTTCCCCCACATGCCAGCACGTGCGGGCTCGAGGCCGGAAAGTCGACGTTGTTGCCCTTTCCTCCGTCCGTCGACCCGTCATCGCCCGACGCAGCGGTGATCGTGACTCCCAATGCGGCGGCAGACTGGCATGCCGCGTCCATAGCCGTCATCGCTTGCTGGGTCCAGCTCGACTCCGGTCCGCCCCAGCTGATCGAGATCACACTCGGTTTGTGGGTGGTGTCGTGAATTGCGGTTGTTATGGCGTCGAGGAAACCCTGGTCAGTGTTCGGTGCAAAATATACCGCGATCTTCGCGCCATGAGCTACCGAAGCGGCCACCTCGATGTCCAACATCACTTCCCCGTCTGCGCTGCTGGCGGTGGACGGTTTGTTCTTCCCGCCGTCTACTCTGACTGCTTTGATCCCCGGCGCGCTGAGCCCGAGCGATTTGAAGTAAGCTTTGAGATCGGCCTGCCGGTACCCCCCGCCAAGCTCGACGATCCCGATGGTCTGTCCAGCTCCACTGGCTTTTGCTGGGAAGCTGTACGCCTGGGCAACTTGGGGCGGGGTGTAACTGCTGGGGGCGGCGGCTTTGGCGAGTGCACTTTGGACGCGAAAATGCGGCTGTGCCTGCGGCCTGTTATCCAGCCCCAGCACAGCCTCCACCACTCCCACCAGCGATGCCGGTAGGTATATTCCGCCCTCGCGGACCCGGTATTCCACTCCATCGATTCTCTTTTGTTGCAGCACCGAGCCAAACGCCTTTTGGATATCCGCTGCCGTTCCAGTAAGTTTCACAGTCCGCCTTAGCGCCGCCGTCGGGTCCGGCCCCACCTTTAAGTCGAACTCTCGCGCGAACGCCTTCACCTGCTTGATCGCGTCCGGGTCACCACCATGGCGCTTCTTGAACTCCGTTGCGCTGACGCGCGCTGGCCCATTCGCGCGGCCGCCGCGCCGGTTAACCTTCAGCGGCTCGTTGCGTTTCACAATCACCGACACGGTCACCATCGACCTGGCCGGCGTAGCCTTCACATGAACTGCATTGGGAGCCGCAGACTTTTCGCTCCCGGGAAGAACCAGGCGCGCCTGCTCCGCAAACTGTGGGGATTTAACGGATCGTGATTGAATGCGCGGGGACTTTGCCATATCTCACCTTTTTCTCGCCCAAGCCTGTCTTTTCGAGCCCGGACCCGACAACTCCGAATGATAGCCTGATTTGCAGCAACAAGAACCGGAAACCTGCACCCGGCCGGTGCCAACTTTGCGAGCCTGTTGGCTAACCCGGTACCCTGAGGTGCGATGGAGGCGTATCTACGACACGCTAAGGTGCATCCCATGCAGGATTGCGGAGCACGATCCCCGGCAGCGCCCTCGATCCGGCCAAGTCTGCAACGGCGCGGCTTTGTTCCGTGTCCCGAAGGCCAGTCTGCTGATGGAGCCCATTGACTCCGGAAAGCAGTCGGGAAGCCGACTTCCCGTTACAAATCTGAACTTCGATGATGGCATCGGGCGGTTTCGCGTTTACGGAGCACTGGTGCCATGGAGGTGAGAGTTCAAACCTGGCTCTAGTCATCTATTCCATTTCAGCTATACCCATCAGCCGAGTTCACGACTAATCCGGCCCGCGTTGTATTCCGATGGGGAACGGACTTTCTCCCTCTTCCAGAATCCATTCGTATTTCTGAGTTCTCTGAGACGAGCGCCAGGATGCGGGGGTACGGGTGCTTATCCAGTCCAACGGCTCGGAGCCCGCTTGCTTGACGCAGCGCTCGAAGGCTTCGCGAACCGATTCTTTCTGTTCCGGGCCGACGGTTCTGCGATCAGATGAAACCAGAAGTACGGTTCCGCTGTCTCCCACGGCTTGCAACCACTGGCGACTCATGGACCAAGGCACTTCCGGAGTGATCGCGACACAATCCGGATCAAGTGAGAAGAAGGTTTTATGCTGCGGCGCGCGAAAAGCCAATGTATTAACGCCTGTCCGCCGTGTTCTTTCCCATTCTTTTCCACTTACGTCGTCGCCAGTACGAGACGCATCGAAAAGGCCGACCGAAAGATGGCCTACCGTGTTGCACCCCAGTATGATGCGGTCTTCCCCGCAGGTTGTGCGGAGTTGCCGATACAGGACAGTTACGATTTCAGCATTGGTAAGAGCACGATTGCTGAAATGCCAATTGCCCCGCACCGGAGAAGCGCCCATCTCACTTCCCCATTGTCCGAACATCTCCCAGGTGGTGAAGTCATGCTTGATCAATTCATAGCCCCACTGGCAGGCCTCGGCTGCGACAGATGCGACAGCGTGAAGTGCCTCTGGAATGGTCGGATCGTAGGCTAGTGGCGCCTGCTTGTTTAGAGATCCGGCCCAGCGAGAGTCGGGCAGGAGCAGATTCGCAGGGGTTGTTGGCGCCGCACGCAAAGGCCGAATCCATAAGCCCGGAATTGCATTGCGATCGCGGATTGCCGATGCGAGCCTGGCAAGACTTGGAAAGCGTGACCGGTCCTGATAGCCGTCATCGATCACCGTGAACGGCCTTATGCCTCCGGCAGGCGCAAGGGAGGCCACTAGATCGGCGTCGCGTAGGATGCCCTCCTCCGTGTTCCGCCCGTAGGCGTAGTACCAATCGTTGCTTCCAAAGATGACATCGATTGGCTTGGCGCCTCGTGTGGTGGGAACCTTTGTGCCTTGAGCCATTAAACGGCATAGGCGCTGCGTCACGGCAAAAGCGCTTTCTTCAGTCGCGCCGCTGCAACGCACGATTCTTGCCGCTTCCAGCCTGCGGTTCCCGAGCGATACGCCATTCCCTCCGTTGCGCACGTCAAGCCACAGCGAGATGCCACATGAATCTACTTGCCAAAAGGCAAATGAAGCGGCTCCCGTCTTGACGCCCATCCCGGAGGTTCGCCCCTGTGAGTGGAGCAGAGCGTACCAGGGCAACACACGTTCCGCCTGCAGGGGTCTCCATTCTAGGTCCCCATAGCTGCGCTCCCATGCGTCGCCAAGTGCAAGAACATCTTCTGCCATACGGCGCTTCCAGCGAAGATGCACGCGCTGGACAGGAACCGCGGGTGCATCAACAAAGATCGTGGCCTCCTCTGCTCCTGCGGCGAAATCCACCCTCACACCTGCGGCCGGGTTGCTTCCCGTCCAGGTACTTCCTGTTCTCGAGAGCCGGCGGCGCTCTACCTCTGAATCGCCGGTGAATACAAAGATCAGGTCAGGCTGTGCGAGCACTGGCAAATCGAGGTCATCGTGCACTGGGTCAGACAGGATACTCTTCAGCTGCTGCGCAGAGGAGGCGGTCGGGATCAACAATGCGGCAACAGAAGGCACACTTTGCAGGACGCTCCTGCGCGTTACTGATTTCAGCATTTCTGACATGTCACTCTCGGGTGGTTGATCGTGCTTTGAGCGTTTCCGGTCCTGCGCAATTGGTAAACGTCACGCGAGATGGCCACAAACTTGACATGCCATCATAGCCCAGCCCGGCAGCGAGCGCGATATCGTACTTTGCAGTTTGAGCCCGAAGGCAATCCCAGGGACTGCCCGCCTTCGACTGGGGCGGGAGCCTGGCCCGCGCTAGGTGACCGGAGAGTAGTAGCATAAATCCCATGGAATCTCCCAAAGAGTTTACTACCCGTGCATTGAGGATCCAATCGGCCGCTATCGACCTGAGCCGCAGCATCAGTGGCGATAATTCCGAGCTGAACAGATGGATGGCAATTGCCAAACGGAAGGGGATGACGTGGGTAGAGGGGTTGTCATTCTCAATTGAAAAGATGAAGGGGCGCAGGGAATCAGAAGGCTCACCGCATTGATGGTTGAGAGTTAGGTGCCCGTATTGGCGCCTCAAACTGATTGCGGTTTTTGGAAACACTTCGTGCGCGCGTGAACCGCTGGGTTGGAGGAAAAGTGATCGATAATGAAAAGCTGGCACTTTCTCTTCGGGCGTTCGCAGCCGACCGCGACTGGGATCAGTTTCACACACCCAAGAATCTTGCCTCCGCCATCGCCGTGGAGTCGTCGGAACTATTAGAGATCTTCCAGTGGTCGCGGGGACAGAAGGAATGGAGTGACTTGGACTCCCCGGAGATTCGAGCTCGGACGGAAGAAGAGCTTGCAGATATCCTCCTTTATCTCATCAGATTTGCGGACAAAGCGGGAATTGACCTACAGCTTGCGGCGGAAAAGAAGCTGGCACTAAACGCGGAGAAGTACCCCGTCGAGAGATTCAAGGGTTCAGACAAGAAATACAACGAGAAGGTGGAATGAGACGCATTAGTGGACATGAACGCTTCTTGACAAATGATCTACTGGTAGTAGACCAGGTTATTAGAAAATTCAATGGGAAGGCCGGACGTAATTTCGAATACAACCCCAGACGGATCGAAGCTAAATGATCATTTACAAATCGACTGCAGCGGATTTCCGTAACGTCTGCTTCACGAGAAGCATCAGCGCAGTCATCGAAGAATCCTTTAAGCTGGCCACACACCGGAATGTTGGCCAGTCAGAAATAAATGCTTGGGGCTCCTCGCTACAGCATGTTGCGATTGCGCTGAATGACAAATTGATTCCTGATGACGCGGGGGTCGCCGTTGAGTACACGATTCCTCAATCATCCAAGCGCATGGACTTCATCATCTCTGGTTACGGGGAAGACCGAAAGCCTGCGCTGATCATTATAGAACTTAAGCAGTGGTCGGCATCCAGAGCGACGCTTAAAGACGGGATCCTTCTTGCTAGACGAGGCGGCACGAAGGGAGAGACTGAAGGTACCCACCCTTCTTATCAGGCTTGGTCTTATGCTGCCCTGCTCAAGGGATTTAATGAAGCGGTGTATTCCTCGGCGATGGACCTTCGCCCTTGCGCTTACCTCCACAATCATCCTCCGAATGGGGCAATAGATAGCCCGTTTTACAAAGATCATATTGAACTGGCACCGCTGTTCTTGCAGGGTGATGCCGAGCGCGAGCGTCTGCGGAAATTCATTGCTCAGCATGTGAAATACGGCGACTCGGGCAAGGTAATTGAGCAAGTCGAGGACGGCCGTATACTCCCGTCAAAGGCCCTGGCAGACAGCTTGAGTAAGATGCTTCGGGGCAATCAGGAGTTCATCTTGATTGACGACCAAAAGGTTGTGTTCGAATCCGTTTGCTCTGCCGTATCTTCCTCATCTGAATCCTGCAAAAAGGTCGTCATAATCGAGGGCGGCCCAGGGACAGGGAAGTCCGTGGTCGCGATCAATCTCCTCGTAGAGCTGACGAAACGAGGATTGCTCAGTAAGTATGTTTCAAAGAATGCTGCGCCGCGCGCTGTCTACCGATCGAACTTGACCGGAACACTTCGGCAGAGTGAAATAAGCAATCTGTTCTCCGGGTCGGGCGCGTTCATAGATACCGAACCCAATACGTTTCATGCCCTTTTGGTAGACGAGGCTCACAGGCTCAATGAGAAATCCGGCCTATACGGCAACCTAGGTGAAAATCAGATTAAGGAACTGATAAGCGCTGCGAAATGCGCGGTGTTTTTCATTGACGAGAGTCAAAGGATCACATTGGCCGATATCGGAAGGGTAGCGGAAATCCGCAAGTGGGCGGCTGACCAAGGCGCTTCTGTCTCTACGTACGAACTCGCATCGCAGTTTCGGTGCAACGGCTCTGATGGGTATGTAGCATGGCTGGACAATCTTCTTGAGATTCGGGAAACGGCAAATGAGACCCTCGATACAGCGTCATACGATTTTCGAGTATTTGATTCACCAACCGAATTGCATGAGCTGATAAGAGAACTCAATTTAGACAATAACCGCGCACGTGTGGTCGCTGGTTACTGCTGGGAATGGGCGAGCAAGACAAGCCCTTTGGCGTTCGACATCGTGCTTGAAGAAGGACATTATCAAAAGCGATGGAATCTGACGCAGGATGGCAGCATATGGATCATAAGTCCGAACTCGGTCGAGGAAGTCGGCTGTATTCACACCTGCCAGGGATTGGAGGTCGAATATATCGGCGTGATCATCGGGCCGGATCTCATTGTCCGCAACGGAAAAGTTCAGACGGATTACCTGAGGCGAGCGAGAGTTGACCAACGCAAATCCCTCCCCGGGATAAAGCAGCTGTGTCAAACTGCTCCCGCAAAGGCACTCGCTGCTGCCGACGAGATTATTAAAAACACCTACCGAACGCTGATGACTCGCGGCATGAAAGGCTGCTACGTATATTCAAGCGATCCCGAGACCAGAGAGTATTTTGCAGGCCGCTTACGTGCAGAAGCAGTGTAGTCCTTTCAACATGAAGCCTTCCTGGTCTGGTGCGCTAAGAGGACCTTCCGTGTGATTCGTATGGACCTGAAGAAAAGGAAGGTAATTGAAGGACAGACGGAGATTCCGTTGTTGCCAGACCACCATCTCTTCATATAGAACTTGTGTTCATTGCCGCTGCGCATGGCCTTAGAAGGGGCGTCATAGATTCCATCTGCGGAGAGCTTCGTTCCGCCGTCCCCGAACGCACCGCATGCCGCACCTACGCTGGGCCTTTTCGCAATCGAAGTTTCTGGAGGTGCCGATGGGCATTGAAGATGAGTTGAAGCACATCTTCCATTTGGACAAGAACAAACCGTCAGACAGCGGAACTGAAGTGCCTTCCGTTACCGGGGACGCGGCCGCCGGTGCGTCTGGATTGCCAGCGCAAAGCGGCGACACCGCTGCCGGACCGCAGACGTCCACGCCAGCAGCACAAGGCCGCGTCCTGTTGATTCACGGCTACTCTGCAAACTGGCAGGCGTTTCTGCCGTGGAAAACGGCGCTCTCCAAGGCTGGAATTGCGACGGAGACAATTAGCGTTGGGAACTATGTAACGCTCAACAATGAGGTGACGATCAAGGATTTAGGCGAGGCATTTGACCGGGCGCTGCACATGACGGAATTTGCCAAAGAGATTCCGGGAGACGCTTGGACGTTCGATGCGGTGGTGCACTCGACGGGGATGCTGGTCCTGCGGCAATGGCTGACGAGCGATCCCTTTCAGCCGGGCGATGTTCGCAGCCGGATCCGTCGGCTAAAACACTTGGTTGGACTCGCACCGGCGACGTTCGGATCTCCTCAGGCGAAGAAGGGACGCAGCTGGTTGGGGGCCCTTGTGAAGGGGAATAAAACGCTGGGCCCGGATTTTCTAAATGCAGGCGATATGGTGCTCGATGGACTAGAACTGGCCAGCAAATATACATGGGACCTGGCCCATAAGGACATGCTTGGGCCGACGCCTCTGTATGACAAGGGCGATGGGACGCCGTATGTGGCGGTGTTTATCGGGAATGTGCCGTACAGCGGAATCTCCGCGGTGGCGAACGCACCGGGATGTGATGGGACAGTTCGATGGGCGGGATGCGCATTGGATACCCGCAAAGTAACCTTGGACTTCAGGCGGCATCCGCAACTCGATCCGAAGGATCCTACGAAGAGAGTGGTAATCTCCGACTGGTCGAGCGATCGGCTTTCAGCGCCGATGATCGCGGTGGACGAGCAAAACCACGGCACGATCATTGCGGATCCAAAGCCTCAGGTTGTGTCGCTGGTGCATGACTTTTTTGGGGTTAGCAGCAAGGATGAGTACGACGCTTGGGAGACGCGAGCATTGACGTTTGGCGCACCATCAAAAGAAAAGATGGACGCGTCCGACGGAGTGACGGATGGCGCCGGCTGGCAGCAGTTGTGGATTCACATGGTGGATGACCACGGAGACGGGGTGACGGACTACAACATTCAAGTCTACTACGGAGACACACTGACGGAGTCGGACGATCCGGCGATGGAGAGTGTGAAGCTGATTGCTGACACATACTCGAGCGACAGCAGTTACCGGTGCTTCTACATTCACTTGACGCAAGAGATGTTAGACCTGAAAGCCAGCAACAAGAAGATGTGGTTGGAGCTGATTGCGTCGAGCGGGTCGGAGCTGATTGAATACGAGGCGTACACGGGCAGCGAGAACGATCCACTGCGCCTAGCAATCGATTCCCACAATCCGGAAGCGAACAAGCCGGTCAAGATGGATATCTCCGCGCTGACTGACGGGGGCGGGTCGTTGTTTTACCCCTACACGACGACCCTACTGGAAGTATTTGTGGAGCGGGAGCCGATGCCGCTGGGCACAGTGAGCAGTTTGTTCACGTTCCCCGGTTAGAGCATTTTTGGACGATCATTCACCGGAAGTGGCCTCTGTGCCACGATCCTACTGCCGACTCGGGCAGAAAATCGAACAACTGAGCGCCCTCGACGTTGATTCTGCCCCACCTCAGTGCGACTGCCGATCGATTCAAATGAAGAAGTGGCTCCTCGGATTGATACTCGGCGATTTAGCGCGAAGCCAGAATGCCTCCCGGTTACATGGGCGTTTCCCGGTACCGATGCTGACTCACTTCCGTGCTTTATTCTCGGAAATATCCAGTGGCGAGGTCACTCGACGTGGATTGGCACGCTGATTGTGCCAAGAGCCTGGCTAAGATTGTCGCGGACAGCAAACTTCACCTCGTACTTGCCCGGAGGAAGGTCGATCTTCTCGGGAATCCCCAGCCCTGTTTCGAGCATTTTCTGCATTCGTTGCGGACTGAGTTTGGTGGAAATGGTCTGCGACATGGTTGCTATGCTCTTTCGATTGCTGTCAAAGGCGAGGGTGGTGACTTCAAGATTGATCGCGTTCCCGTTTGCGCGATCGATGGTTATCGATTCTCCCTTGATCGCGAGCATGATCTCGATGGGCTTCTTCCCCCCGGGTGCAGACGTTGAGTCGGCCGATGGCGGCAAAATATGCGCATTGAGATGCAAACCGGTGTAGGTGACGGGAGAAGCCAGCGCATCTACGATTTCTCTGCGACGAACTTCCGGTGTGTCGTCGATCCTCGGGGTGACATAGAATTCCGTGCGAGAACGAACCCGCAGGCCGTCCTGCGAAACTTTGAATTTGAGCTTTCGCCATCCAGGTTGCTTGTCGTCACCGATGTAGTAGCCGAGGAGGTAGTAGTCGCGGGAATCGTCGACGGCCGCCGCGAAACACTTCTCCAGTTCTGCGAAACTGGCGCAGGTGCGACCGCCGGTGGCATCGGCAAAGGCGTGCAGTGTCATCCGTTGTTGTTGGGCTTTGTCATTGGGCAAGCGCAGCGGGGACCTTAGTCCATTTGTTCCCCTGATATCAGCGATTCGCGACGACGACATTCCGGAATTGGCACTCGGCAGGGATGCGGGATTGACATCCCGATCGTTCAAATCGACCGGATAAACCGCAATGTTTGCCGAGTTCAGCGAACGCCAGGCCGCATCGTATTCGGCACGCAGATCGTCCCCCTGACGGGCAAATGAATGCGGATCGTCAATGGTGAAGGGAAACCCGGCGGTTGCCCAAATCAGCGTCTTTCGGCCTGGAATCGTCTGAAAGGCGCGCGCCAGTTGTTTCATGGCGGCCAGGGTCTGGCGGGAGGCAATGCGCTGATAGTCGGCTGATACGCCGGCGTCCAGGTCGCCAAGCGCGGCGGCCATCAGCTGTTCTTCTTCGCTAGCCTGTTGGTCAGGTGAGGAGAAGTCCGTGGGATCGACCGGAGCCTCAGTACGCTCTGCCGAACTGAGCGCCAGCTTGAGCTTTTGCAAAGCCTCAACCAGTATCTTCGTGTCTGTCGTGAAGGGATGCAGTTGACGCAGGCCGTTGCTGTTGAGACTGAAAAGCGCCATTGGTTCATCGCGCAGAGCGCTGCGCAGCAGGTAGCTGATAAGTTGCTTCCTGGCTTCCATCTGCCGCATCGACGGCGTGTTGATCATGTCCAGCACAACGATGGTGATGCGATATGGATGGTCGTTTCCAGGGGAGAAGTTGGAGTACCCTTCAATGGCGGCGTCCCTGGGAAAGACGGCGAGGCTCTCGGTCTTCATCTCTTCAAACACGGAGATGGCTCGGGCTTTGCCGTTCTCCTCGATACCAAAGGAGTCTTTCTGCAGGCCGGACACGGGTTTGCCTGACTTATCGGTGACAATGACCGGAACGAGGACCAAATCTGAGCGGACTGTGAGCTTCGTCAGTTCCTGCGCGCTGAATGCGCCGCGTGATTCTGAGCCTTGCTGTATAGATGGAGTTTGAGCTTGCGGCAGCACCGCGCCTTGAAGGCAGAACGCAGGCGATGAACAGAAAAGGAAAGCGAGCAGCGCGCGAACCACTCCGATCGTCCAGGAGTTCATCCGCCGGCGAAGCTGGTCGAAGCCTGGAAGCCTCAGCACACCGCCTGCTTTGAGCAAGTCATACCTCTATTACAGACGCCGATCGCACGAACTTGGTCACAGTGAGAAAAAAAGCGTAAATCTCGCCAAACCCGCGCCATTGGCCTGCGAGATGCCGCACTCTAACAGCAACCAGACCAACAATCTACGCATGAATTGTGATGCAGGCGACGGTCGCGGCGACCTTAACGATTCATCGCATTGTCATCCCGCTTTAACCTCGGTCCCCTACGGTGGAGAGAGTTCCGATTTAAGAACTCAGCCTTCTCAAAGCTAGTTTGACTCAACCTTCTCTAAGCTTTCGGCTCAGTGCCGGGATTAGGAGTGCCATGCGTAAGCCATTTGTCTCCCTTACTATCGTGTTTCTCTGCATTTTCGCGTTGATACCAGCGTTTAGCCAGTCCAAAGGCGTCATCAGCGGTGTGGTCACGGATTCGGCGGGCTCCGTCCTGCAAGGCGCCAAAATCGAACTTCAGCCCCAGATCAGGCCTATCACAACGGATGGACAAGGCGAGTTCACCGTTACTGGAGTCGCCCAGGGAACATATTCAGTGGCCATTACCTATGTTGGCTTTGCACCCTACGCCGGCAACGTCACAGTCGCGGCAGGGCTGACAACTCGTATCGATGCAGTCCTCAAAGTCGGGAGCGCGAATGACGAAGTCGTCGTGACCGCTGATCGCCCCCGCGGCGAGGCGGAGGCCATCAATCGCACTCTCGCGGCGGAGAACATCCTGCAAGTGCTCCCAGCCGATGTGATCGTTTCTCTTCCCAACGCCAATCTCGCTGACGCGCTGGGTCGCATGGCGTCGGTCACCATCGAACGCGACGAGGGTGAGGGCAAATACGTGCAGATTCGCGGTACGGAGCCTCGCCTGAGCAACACCATGATTGACGGCGTAACCGTTCCTTCGCCGGAGAGCGGCGTCCGCCAGATCAAGCTCGACACGATCGCTTCCGACCTGGTGGAATCGGTGGAGATCAACAAGACCCTTCAAGCCAACATCGACGCCGATGGCATTGGCGGTTCAGTGAACCTGGTAACTAAGACTGCCGGCGAGGCGCCCACGGCGACTCTTTACGGCATCGACGGATACACGCCGATCGTTGGCGGCCGCACTGCGGACCAGTTGGGCGGCACCATTGGCAAGCGCTTTGGCGGGGAGAAGAAGCTGGGCGTTTTGATCGGTGGCACTTACGACTACAACGGCCGCGGCATCAACGATATCGAGCCCGACCCGCAGCCGAATCCGAACAAGACCCTGACCCCGTATTACGACACGATGGACCTTCGTGACTATGTGTATGACCGCACGCGCTGGGGCGCGACAGGCAGTGTCGATTACAAGCTCGGGGAAGGTTCGGACATTTCGCTTCGAGGACTCTTTTCCACCTTCCGAAACTGGGGTCACAAGTGGGTGTATACGATGGTGGATGGCGGCAACCCTGTTTACGGACAAGATTGGCGCCGCCCGAACATGGCTGTCGGCAGCCTGGCGTTGCAGGGCAAGCACATTTTTAATGCCAATACCGTTATCTGGTCCACCTCCGTCGGCCGCTCCCGGTCGCTGAGCGGCAGCGGCGGCGCGAACTACCAGTGGATAGGCGATCCGAACAACAACTGCGTGAACGGTCCGGGAGCCAGCATTAATCGTCCCGGGTGGACAGGTTGCCTGGGAACAGGGACGGACAATGCCCTGGATCGCAACAACTACGGTCTGACCGAATTCGACATTCCTACATATGGACAGAGCGTCCAACTCAACCTGCAGGCATCGGCGTCCTACGCCAGGTCCTACCACGTGGGCACGCATTACGGAACACTCGAGTTTGGCGGCAAAATCCGCAATGCGCACAAGTTCGATGACTCTTATGATACGTACTGGACCGTGCCAAACGACGCAAGCGGAAACCCTATTCCAATCCCGATTTCGGCACATTCGGATTGGAACAGCGACTTCTCCGATCCGAGCTACTACGACAAGACTTACAAGTTCGGCACTGTCACCGACTGGGGCAAAATGCGGGGCTGGGTGAACGCCAATCAGTCGCAATTTGAATTCAACACCAACCAGGGAGTGAATTCCCACAACTTCGACATGATCGAGCGCATCCCGGCCGGCTATGTGATGAACACTGTTGAGCTCGCCAGCCGCGTCCGGCTGGTTACCGGCCTGCGCTTTGAGGCAACTCATCTGGATACGACCAGCTTTGACCAGAGCACGAACAAGTTGTCTTTCAAGGCCGGCGGAGACTATCTCGACGTACTGCCCAGCGCATCGCTGCGATTTGCGTTGGACAAGGATTCGGATCTGCGCCTGGTCTATGGCCGCGGTCTTTCTCGCCCCGACCCTTCGGACATCACCAAGGCCGTCAGCAAGCCGGTTGTCACCCAGAATCCGAATACAGTCAGCGTCGGCAACCCCAACCTGAAGGACGAACACGCCAACAACTACGACATCCTCTACGAGCGGTCATTCAGCAATGTCGGCTTGTTGCAGGCGGGCTACTTTTACAAGGACCTTTCGGACCCGATCATCACTGTGACGAATCTGGTTGCCACTACCCCGTATAACCCCAATCCTAACCCGACGGGAGCGAAGACGCTTATTACCCAGCCGGGCAACGCGGGCAGCGCTCATGTGCAGGGTGTCGAATTCAGCTATCAGCAACGGTTGAGCTATTTGCCCGGAATGCTCAGGGGCGCAGGAATCTCTGCCAACTACAGTTACACCAATTCGCAAGCAAAAGGCATCCCGAACCGGTCAGATTCGCCGGCGCTCCTGCGCGACGCCCCAAACAGCTGGAACATCAGCCCAACCTTCGACATCAAGAAATTTTCAATGCGCGTCGGCATGACCTATGACGCCGCCATGATTTACCAATACAACTGGACAGACGGTGCGGACCTCATTGGAGGCGTGCATGGGCCGTTGGGCGACAACTATCTCTACGCGCACTACCAGTTCGATACCCAGGCCAGCTATAAACTGCCGCTGGGCTTCCAGGTGTATGCCTACGGCCTCAACCTGAACAACGAAGTCTTCGGCTTCTACAATGGCAGCCCGCAATATGTTGTCCAGCGCGAGTATTACCACCCAACCTACGCCGGTGGTCTGCGCTGGACCTCTGCCCGGGAGAAGTAGTCTCAGCCAGGGGCAAGAAGGATTTGCCGCGGGATTCATGTAGCACGAACTGCGGGATACCGGCACACCCGGTATCCTGCAACAATTTGGGCCAGGACCTCACCTATTCTGCCCGGCGCGGTGCCTGGTGCGAAGAATGGCGTCGAACCTTACGAACCGCGTTATCGCCGGTTAGTTCTTCACGCTCCCATCTGTACGCGTGCGCAGGCTGCCTGCTTGAACTCTGAGATTTGTCCCGAGGAAGAAGAATTGATGATTTTGCGATCCCGCCGAATCCTGTTTGCTGGAACAACTTTTTCAGCCTGTATCCTTTTGTCGATACACGGCGCGGCAATCGCTCAAAATTCCAACCCCACCGATTCAAAACCGGTTGCTCAGAAGCCGGGCCCGGTCGGCGAGGAGGAGTCAAAACCGCAAAGCGCAGCCCCGCCGGCAGTTTCAGTCGTTGATCCGGGTGTCATTCCCAGCCGCCAGGCCATTACCCCCACCGGCCTGCAAAGCGTATTTGAGAGCCGGGTCTTTGGAGTCGCCTTCGGTGAGAACGGCGAGTCGATTTATGCCGCGGTCCTCGGCCAAAAAGGCACAAACGTCTATCAAATCAATTTGAAGACCAACCAGATGGTGACCGTGCTCTCTGCCGACGCCAGTGCCGGCCTGCAGGGGCTCGCTTACGACACGGTGAGCCATGCGCCGCTGCTCAGTGGCCTGGTGGGGAGCGGAAAGCGCCGGGAATCCACGGGCCAGCTTGTAACATTCAGCGGCAAGAACAGCGTTGTGGTTGCAGCGGACCTGGGCACCCATCAGATGGGCGGCGTCGGCGCGGGGCGCACCAGGAATGCTCAAGGCCGGCGCCTGGCTGTGGTCGCGCTCACCTTCAACGACCAGGTGGCAATCATCGACCTCGACACAAAAGAAGTCGTCTCCAAGGTCAAGACCGGGATTGCCCCATTTGCCGTCAGCGTCAGCAAGGACAGCTCCGTCGCCTGGGTCAGCAACTGGGGCGGGCGTCCTCCACAGCCCGGCGAGCGCAGCGCCGCCACTGGCTCCGAGCCGAATGCGGACCAGGTGCTGGTTGACGAACGGGGCGTCGCGTCGAGTGGGACCGTGGAACGCATCGATCTGCTCACCGGCAAAGCAGCCGCGACTATCGCCGTGGGCCTGCACCCATCCGGCATGGCCTGGGACGAA
>PLZC01000320.1 GCA_003151985.1 Acidobacteriaceae bacterium | reverse complement strand
AACTGCTGGACTACATCATGTTCGCCGTGCTGGTTTTTTACATCCTCACCATCGTTGGCCTGTTCGTTTTGCGCATCAAGCAGCCCGACGCTTCGCGTCCCTACAAAGCGCTTGGTTACCCGGTTTTGCCGGCAGTGTATATTGTGATGGCTTCCTGCATCTGTGTCGTACTATTACGGTACAAGCCCCAGTACACATGGCCGGGTCTGGTGCTAGTTCTGCTCGGCATTCCCGTATATCTTTTCTGGTCGCGGCGCCGAGAAAACGACCCCCACAGTGGCCAAACTGAATCCGTTCCCAACCTCTGAGGAGGAAGTCCCTCATTCATGTCCAGACTGCTTCGTATCAAACCCATGTCGATGCTCACGCAAGAGGCCGGTGAACAGGGCGAACACACGCTCAAGCGTTCGCTGGGCGCGCTGAATCTGATCACTCTGGGAATTGGCGCAGTAATTGGCGCCGGCATCTTTGTGCTGACTGGACAGGCAGCGGCTTTGCATGCAGGCCCTGCCGTGGCCCTGAGCTTCGTGCTCGCCGGCTTGACGTGCGCTTTCGCCGGACTGTGCTACGCGGAGTTTGCTTCCATCATTCCCATCGCCGGATCGGCATACACCTACGGCTACGCAACGCTCGGTGAACTGGTGGCCTGGATTATCGGCTGGGACCTATGCCTCGAATACGCCTTTGGCGCGGCGACAGTGGCCTCCGGATGGGCGGGATACTTCAACAGCCTGCTACAGCAGTTGGGCATTTACATTCCGCCGCAACTCACCGCAACGACCGGCACGACGCTGGTCTTTTATGAGAAGCAGCATGCATGGCTGCCGCTGATGTCTCTCCCGCCCGGCGTAAGCGATATCGGCATGCGCCATGCCACGGGTTTTTTCAACCTGATCGCGATGGTGATCGTCATGGTCATCACAACCATCCTGGTGATCGGCATCAAGGAATCCGCCAACTTCAATTCGGTGATTGTGATCATCAAACTCGCCATCGTGGCCATCTTCCTTGTGGTAGGTGGCTACTATCTTTTCCGGCACCCTGACGTGGCAAGGCTGAACTGGCATCCCTTCATTCCGCCGGCGGATGGGCACGGCAACTTCGGATGGGGTGGGATTCCGACAGCTGCGGCATCGATCTTTTTTGCCTACATCGGATTCGATGCGGTCTCAACAGCGGCCCAGGAAGCCAAGAATCCGAAACGGGATATGCCCATCGGCATCCTTGGCTCACTGGTTGTCTGCACTCTGTTGTACATCCTGGTCTCGTTGGTGCTTACCGGCCTGGTGAGCTACAAAACGCTCAATGTTGCCGCACCGGTGGCGCTGGCCATCGACGTTACGGGCGTGAGTTGGGGCTCGATGCTGGTGAAGATCGGCGCGGTGTTCGGCCTGGCTACGGTGATGCTGGTTATGTTGCTTGGGCAGTCGCGCGTTTTCTATTCGATGTCCAAGGATGGGCTGCTGCCCAAATGGGCCTCGGCTATTCATCCCAAGTTCCGCACGCCTTGGATTACTACGATCATCTTTGGCGCATTTGCGGCGATCATGCCGGCGTTTCTGCCTATCGAAAACCTGTCACAGTTGGTGAATATCGGCACCTTGCTGGCGTTTACCATCGTGTGCGCCGGAGTCTGGGTCCTGCGCGTGCGCCACCCTGAAATGCATCGGCCTTTCAAGACTCCTTTTGTCCCGCTGGTCCCAATCCTGGGCATGATTACCGCGATTTATCTGATGAGCCGGCTGGCCATGATTACCTGGGCGGTGATGATCGGCTGGCTCTTCTTCGGCTTGATCATCTATTTCGGCTACTCGATCAAGCACAGCAAGGTGCAACGGCTTGCAAATGCGGCCGAGGGCGATTAAGCGGTTCTTCGGCTCTCTATCCGAAAATGGCCTCTCTTTGCGGAGGCCGTTTTCGGTTCCGGGTGTTTCTTGCGATCCCATTTGTGGTGAATTAAACTAAGTAAACTTAGTTTAAGCGGAGAAGTCATGCGGACCATCAACATTCACGAAGCCAAGACCCACCTATCTCGCCTCGTGGACGAGGCCGAGCAGGGCGATTCATTCATCATTGCCAAGGCAGGCAAGCCGAAGGTGAAGGTGACACGCATTGATGAAAGTCCTTCCCCCCGAAAGCGGCTGATCGGGTCGATGAAAGGCCTCTATACCGTGCCGGAAAATTTCGAGGAGATCGACAAGGAGTTGGACAAGGAAGTCGAACGGCTGTTTCTGGGTGAAGATGAGGAATGAATTTTCTCATTGATACCCAGGTGGCAATCTGGGCTCTATTTGACGATCCTCACCTGAGCCAAGAGGCTCGTCAGATCCTCGACGACCCAGGAAACCGATTTCAATTCAGTGTCTGCAGCATTTGGGAGATCGCAATCAAGCGGGGACTGAAACGACCCGATTTTCAGTACGATCCACGCGAGGTTCGCAGGCATCTCCTTCGCAATGGTTGTACGGAGTTGACAATCCAGAGCCAGCACGCGGTCGAGGTTGACACTCTCCCGCCGATACATAAGGATCCCTTCGACCGCATCCTGATTGCTCAGGCAATGGTCGAAGGGATCACATTGTTAACGGCTGATGAGGAAATTGCCCGTTACCCTGGCCCGATCCGAAAAGTCTGACGGTTCCGATTACGCGGTGGCCTTGGCGCAGAATTCGTCGAAGGCGCGGACCAGCTCACCGGCAATCTGCGGGGCAGTGGTTTGCTCGATGACGAAGCGCTGCATCAGGTAAACCAGCTTGCCATCGCGCAGGATGGCGATAGCCGGCGAACTGGGCGGGTTACCCTCGAAATAGCTGCGGGCGCGCTCGGTAGCCTCGCGGTCCTGGCCGGCGAAGACCGTGATCTTGTGGTCGGGAAGGTTGGTGGAGTTGCTGAGCGCGAGCCGTACGCCGGGGCGCATCTTGCCTGCCGCACATCCGCAAATGGAGTTCACCACCAACAAGGTTGTGCCCGGCTGGGCCAGTGTCGCGTCCACATCCTCGGCGGTGCGGGTTTCTTTGATCCCGGCGCGTACGAGTTCCTCGCGCATGGGAATTACCATCAGTTCTGGATACATTTTTCGCCTCCGGCAGGGAAAGTTGCCTGTTGCCATCTTAACGTAAATCCGGTGAGGTAGCCCTGAAGCAATGCTGATTATGGAAAACACGGCGCTTGCGCCCTTCACGACCTTCGGCATCGGAGGGCCGGCTCGCTGGTTTGTCGAGGCAGCAAGCGAAGATGACATTGCCGAGGCCGCTGGCTGGGCAAGGGAGCACGGAGTTGAGCTTTTCGTTCTGGGCGGCGGCAGCAACCTGCTCATCTCCGATGCCGGGTTCGATGGCCTGGTACTGCGGGTTGGTCTTCGCGGAATAGAGACCGCGTCTGCTGCGGAAGAAACCGGACAAACCATCTATCACGCCGCGGCCGGCGAAGATTGGGACGGTTTTGTGGAGCGAGTGGTCCAGGGCGGCTGCGCAGGCATCGAGTGCCTCGCAGGTATTCCCGGCACAGTTGGCGGGACGCCTGTACAAAACGTTGGCGCTTATGGGCAGGAAATTGCTTCGGTAATCGAGAGCGTGCGAGCTTTCGACGTTGAGCAACATGCATTTCAAGAATTCACGGCCGCGGAATGCGGGTTTGCCTACCGCCGCAGCCGCTTCAACTCGAGCGATCATGGTCGCTACATCGTAACCTGCGTGAACTACAGGCTCACTCCCGGCGGCCCGCCAACGCTGCGTTATGCGGACCTGCAAAAGGCATTCGCAAATCGCGAGGCTGCGGAGGGCACTCCCACCCTGGCCGAGGTAGCGGCCGCGGTGCGGCGCATCCGCCAGACCAAAGGGATGCTGCTGGTGGAGGGCGATCCAGATTGCCGCAGCGCGGGCAGCTTCTTTAAAAACCCAGTGGTTGCGGAGGTGGAATTGAAAAGGATTGCCGCCTGTGGTGACAAGGATCCGCCACGTTTTCCTGCCGGGCCGGGCCCTGAGAATGCCGGCAGGGTGAAGGTGCCAGCGGCGTGGCTCATCGAGCAGGCTGGTTTTGCAAAAGGGTACACGCTGGGGGCGGCGGCAGTTTCCACGCGGCATACGCTGGCGCTGATCAATCGCGGCGGCGCCAGTGCGCAGGAGATTCTTGCGCTGGCGGGGCAGATCAGTGCTGCCGTGGAGAATCGTTTCGGCATCCAGTTGGAGATGGAGCCGGTGATGGTGGGATTCTAGGGTCCCATCTCCGAAGTTTTCTTCCGAGGAGCTGCCATCTTTTGCGAACCGCGGGTCGTTCGACTCGCTGCGCTCCATCTGGATGACAGCATTTTGGGTGGACTCAATTCCCGGAGGCGACTACGAAGCTTGAATCTGGAGATTCGCGGTGCTGAGTCAGAATTACCCGGCCATCCGGCGAGAACCATACAACAAAATATTCAGGATCAAGTGGAGCAAAGGGATGTGAATAGGCGAACTCCTGCGCGCAATTCGGTGGAGGGCTGAAATCATCCCCGCATTTGCCCTCGTGGTAATTGGGTTTTCCGAGCCTGTCGATGACCGACGAACGCGGTTGACCCGCTTGCACCTTGGCGAAATTCTTCTCGACTGCATGGAATTGCGTGAACGAAATCGCTACTCTCAGGCCTACGATGGCTAGCAACCCTGTACAGACCAACCCTATGATTTTACGTTTCTGCATTTGTAGGATTGTACAGGCGATCTGAGATGCCGTTCTTTGCGAAAAGCCAAAGAGCGGGTTCGCTGTCAGTTACTTCCCAAACGGGCAAGGAGCCGATCGCGCTCTGCGGCCAGCACCTCGATCGCAGGTCCCATAGCGATCAATTGGCCTTCTCGAAGCAGGGCAACTTCAGCCCCAATAGCCATTGCATCCGTTGCATCGTGCGTGGCCAGTACGGTCTGTACATTGTTGTCGGCAAGCCAACGTTCGAGACGCACCAGCAAGGAATCGCTGGCGGCGCCGTCCAAGGCGGAGAAGGGCTCATCAAGCAGCAGCAGGCGCGGCCCGGGAGCCAGTGCGCGAGCCAAAGACACCCGCTGCGCTTCGCCGCCGGAAAGGTCCTGCGGGCGCCGGTGGGCCAGATCGCCGGCGCCAACCAGCGCCAACATTTCTTCCACACGTGCGGCACGTCTGGCGCTATCGAGTTTACGCAGCCCATAGGCCACGTTGGCGGCGACACTGAGGTGAGGGAAGAGCGCGGACTGCTGCGCGACAAGAGAGGTTCTTCGATGACCGGGTTTGAGCCACACGCCGTTGATTGAATCTGTGAAAAGGCAGCCGTCAAGAGCAATCCGAGTACCCTCTGCGCGATCGAGGCCGGCCAGCAGGCGCAGCAGTGTGCTTTTGCCCGCGCCTGAATGTCCGAAAATCACAGTCCAATCGGAGGCAAAGCTGCACGCCACCTGTAAACGAAAG
>PLZC01000366.1 GCA_003151985.1 Acidobacteriaceae bacterium | reverse complement strand
TTATAATACGGAGCGGAAGGGCAGGTAGTCATGCGGAACGACAAAGAAGAGTTGAGCGGAACCGCCGGGCCTGGGGGATGGAAGCCTGTGCTGGGACTTTCCGATGAGCCCGGCGAGCGGGTGGAACAGTCTGCGCGGTGGGGAACCGTCTTCAATCAGCCGGAACCGGAAGAACTGATCGAGCTCACGGTGGTCGTTCCGGCGCGGAATGAAGAAGATTGCCTGGGCACCTGCCTGGAATCGCTGGTTGCCCAGTCGGAGGATGTTTTCAAGCTGGGACGGGATTGGGAGTTGATTGTGGTGGACGACCACTCGACCGACCGGACGGCGGAGATTGCGCGGGCTTTCGAAAGCGTCACCGTGGTCAAGGCGGGGAAGCTGGAATCAGGCTGGACGGGGAAGGCGAACGCGATCTGGACAGCGGCAAAGGGGGCGAGAGGCAGGTGGCTGCTGTTTACCGATGCGGACACCCTGCACGAGCCGGGAGATTTGAGGCGCGCCATGCATGAAGCCGTGCGGCACAAGGTGGGCATGCTGAGCTATTCGCCGCGGCAAATTGTGAGGGGGGTGGCTCAGCGGTCGCTCATGCCGCTGGTCTTTTCGGAACTGGCGGTGGCCTATCCTCCTGCGAAGGTCTCCGACCCCAACCAGCGAATTGCGGCGGCGAATGGGCAGTTCCTTTTGGTGGAGCGGGAGGCCTACCGGAGGCTGGGTGGTCACCCCAGCGTGGCAGACAAGGTGCTGGAAGACGTGGAATTGGCCTTTCTGGCCAAGCGGCGCAAGGTGGGGCTGCGCTTCCGNNTCGAGGGCTGGACCAAGAATCTGGCGCTTCTGTTCGACAATTCGCTTGCGCTGGCCTTGTGGCGGGCACTGGATATCGGGTTGCTGGTAGGGCTGCCGGTGCTGACCATTGTGCTGTGGAACGCACGTTTTGCGGCGCACTCGCTTCAGTGGCTGGGCGCGGGGTGGGTGCTGGCTCTCTTATGGGTGAGGAATCTCTTCCGGTATTATGCCCGCGTGGCCAAGTCAAACTTTCCCTTTATCGATTGCGCATTGTCGCCGTTGGGGCTGCCGCTGTTTGTGTTTCTTCTATATCGCAGTTGGTTCCAACACCGTATCTTGAAGCGCGTAAGCTGGAAGGGCCGGAGCTATGCGGGTTAATGCTGCCAGATCGGTTTCCGACTTCTTTTGATGGCGCCCAATCGATTCTGTATTGGGTGAAACTTCGTCCAAGTCTATGGCATCTCTCTTGAAAGGGGTCGAAATGATCTTATTGACGCGGAGAGCCACTTTTTCCGCCTCGCATTACTATTGGAACCCCGAATGGTCCGCGGAACACAACGAGCAAGTTTTTGGCCGCTGCGCGAATCGCAACGGGCACGGTCATAACTACACGCTGGAGGTGACGGTGGCGGGCGAACCCGATGCTGTGACCGGCTTTGTAGTCGATCTGAAGTGGCTGAGGGATGTGATTGAGCGGGAGGTGCTGGTAGCTTATGACCATCGTCATCTGAACCTGGAGGCGCCAGAGTTTGCGCGAACCATACCCACTACTGAGAACATAGCCATTGCCGCGTGGAATCGGCTGGAGCCGGCGGTGACCGGTGCAGGAGGAGCACGACTTAGCCGCGTGCGGATATACGAAACACCCGACATATTTGCAGAATATCGGGGAGAGGCATGAGAGCTTATTTCGGCCGCCGCTACATGGTAAGCGCCAGCCATCGGCTGCATAGCGATGCGCTTTCGGCCGAGGAAAACCGTGCTGCTTATGGGAAATGCAACAATCCCCACGGTCATGGGCACAACTACGTTATCGAGGTACTGACCGGAGGCGTTGTGGACCCGGATACCGGCATGGTTGTCAACATGGCCACGTTGGATAAGACGGTGAAAGTCAGGGTGATGGAGCGGTTTGATCAAACCAATTTGAATTTTGACCCGTTGTTTGTGGACCGCGTGCCGACGTCGGAGAATTTGTGCAAGGCGGTTTTTGGCTTGTTGAAGAACGCGCTGCCGTGCGGCGAGTTGGAGTATGTGCGCGTGGAAGAGACGGAAAATAATTTCTTTGAATATGCTGGAGAGTAATCGGGAGGACGAGAAGCGTGGCGCACCCAATTGCAGAAAGCAAGCCGGTTGGAAGGACAACGGTGGTTGACGAAGGGCTGAGCCAGTTCAGCACCCAGGAAATGTATCGCGAGATTCTGAGCCGTTTAGGCGAGGACATCAACCGCGACGGTCTTGTGGCTACGCCTGCCCGGGTGGAGAAGTCGATGGCCTTCTTGACCAAGGGATACGACGAGGACCCCACCAAGATGTTGCGCGGCGCGCTGTTCGACGTGGATTACGACGAGATGGTGATCGTCAAGGACATTGAGATGTTCTCGCTCTGCGAACACCACATGCTGCCGTTCTTCGGCAAAGTGCATGTTGCCTACATACCAAAGGGCAAGGTGATCGGGCTGAGCAAGATTGCCCGTCTTGTGGAGGTGTTTGCGCGGCGTTTGCAAGTGCAGGAGCGATTGACGCGACAGGTGGCCGATGCTATTCAGGATGCGATTGCGCCGCAGGGCGTGGGCGTGGTGGTGGAGGCGCGGCACCTTTGCATGATGATGCGCGGCATTGAGAAGCAGAATTCATCTACGGTTACATCGGCCATGGTGGGTTGCTTCCGGCAAAAAGAGACACGGCTGGAGTTTCTGTCGCTGGTGCGGCAGTCGGGTCATGGCGCGATGTGACGAACAGGCCCGGTCGGCTACAGTTGATGGGTGAATGGGCTCCTGATTATCGACAAACCGGGCGGCATGACCAGCCACGATGTGGTGAACCGCCTGCGCAAGATTACCGGCGAACGCTCGATCGGGCATCTGGGCACGCTGGACCCGATGGCAACCGGTGTGTTGCCGCTGTTGATGGGCAAATTCACACGGTTGGCGCAGTACTTCTCCTCTGCTGAGAAGACTTACACCGGGGCGATCCGCTTCGGGTTTTCAACAGACACCTATGATGCCGAGGGCGTGCCTGCGGGACCGGATACGTGGCCGGGATTGCAGCCGGCGCTTACGCTTGACCAGGTGCGCGTTGCGGCCGGCCGTTTTCACGGCGAGATGGAACAGATGCCGCCTCCGTACTCGGCAAAGAAGATTGGCGGGAAGCCGGCCTATAAGCTGGCCCGCGAGGGCAAACCGGTGGAACTGAAACCGGCGACGGTCCATGTTTCCGGCTTCGAAATCGACGCATTGGAAGGCGCGGATGCAAGGTTCTCCATCAGCATCAGCGCTGGAGGATACATACGCGCGGTGGCCAACGAAATAGGCCAGGATCTTGGTTGCGGGGCCCATCTCAGCAGCCTGCGCCGAACCCAGGCGGGCGCATTTGCGCTCAGCGAGGCGCACACACTGGACGAACTTTATCCACTGGCTGGAAACACGGAGGCACTGGAGACACTGTGCGTCCATCCGCGCAGCATTCTGCCGGAGATGCCGGCGGTTACCGGCGATGAAAGGGCACTGGGACGGCTGCGCAACGGCGCGCAGGCGAACCTTCCGGAGTTCTCGCAGGCGGCGATGGTGAAGGTCTTTGCCGATCAGCGGGAGTTGGTGGGAATCGCCAAGCGGGTGGCGGGAACACTGTTTCAACCGGTCACGGTGATTGGGTGAGGCAACGGCCTGCCGCGGCTGGTTTGTTACCGCGACAGGCCTGTTGACTAACTCCCCGACTTAACTTCAGTTACACGGCTGACCGGCATTTCCTTGCCTTGCATCTTCAAGATGAATTGGTTCACCGCGCCTTTTTCGTCGACGACAAAGCGGATTTCGGATGGCGCATCGTTGAAGTAGAACTCCGTGTCCGAAGTAGCAATCATGCCGAATGGCGCGGGCTGTCCGGGACTGAATGCGTATAGCCTGTTGTCGCGCATGGTGATTTTGATGGCGAGCGGACCTAGCTGATAGTCGCCAACGTAGCGAGACAACAGGACCGGGGCGGGGTGAACAATTTTGTGCTCTACGGGAACCTGATATTTCTCTCCGAAGAGGATCGCCGTCAGATCGCTAGTTACCTGGATATAAGAGGCGGATTCGACGTTACTAAGCAGGATGAGGACAGCGTCATCGTCGGGAAACCGCTTGAAGTCCGAGACGAAGCCACTGACCCAACCTCCGTGGCCGATGTATCGGTGGCCCAAGTCCTGACCGAGCATCCAGCCATAGCCATATTCCGCTTCAAGTGGAAGCGGAGGCGGCGCCTTGTAATGGGAAGAGGGACTCCAGGCCTTGGTTGTGATGCCGGATGAGAAAAGTTTGCCGGACTTCAGCAGCCGATCGAATTGATAAAGGTCGTCGACCGTTGAGCGCATAGCCCCCGCGGAGGCAGACCACTTGGGATCTCCAAACTTTGCATTGGTAAGGAATTCGCCGTCGAAGTTGTAGCCGCTGGCGCGCTGTGGAACCAATGGAGTTACGTTATCGATGGCGCTGTGAGTCATGCCTGCGGGTGCAAGGATGTTTTCGGTGAGATAGTCCGGGTAGGATTTTCCGGAGACTTTCTCGATAACTCGACCCAGAAGGGTATAGCCGGAGTTACTATAGCGCATCGTCTCGCCGGGTGGGCTGAGCAGCGGCTTGTCGGCGAATTCCTTCAACGCGTTTTCGACGTGCCGGCTGTCGTCAAAGTCTCCGTAGGCCTTTGCGCTGGTGAAGTCCGGAATGCCGGAAACGTGGCAAAGCAACTGGTGAATCGTAATGGCACCCCAGGACTGCGGCAATTCGGGAATGTACTTGACAACAGGATCGGTGACTTTCAGAAGTCCACGCTCTTCCAGTTGCAAAATGCTGAATGCGGTGAAGAGCTTGGTGATGGACCCGATGCGGAAGACGGTTTCAGGGGAGTTGGGAACGTTCTGCTCGAAATTAGCCATCCCGTAGCCTTTCCGCAACAGGACTTTTCCGCCTTTGGCGAGGAGAACTGTTCCGGAGAAACGGCCCTGGCGGGCCCATGTGCTCAGGTATTCATCGGCCTTGGTTGAGATGTCGGCCACATCCTGTGCGGCTGCCAAAGTGGTCATGATCAGGACGAGGGCGGAGCTCAAAAAAAGACGGATTCCTATGCGCATACGATCTTTCTCCCGTGTCAACGGTTGCGTTGCCCAATTCAAGCTGCAAATTGGAATATGGGTTGATACGGAGTGGGCCATCGTTATGTTCCTATATGTCCGCAAGCGAACAAGGGACTGTGCGCGCGGTCACGTTCAAGGGTGCAAATGTGGTGGCTCGGAAGCTCGTTCCATCGGCATGACAGGGTCGTGGGATCTTCAAGATCTAGCGCAAAAGGAGGTATTTTGGCGCAAAACTGGCTGAAATCAGGGGGTATTGTTTACCGATCAGTTAGTATGTAGAATTTACAAGCGATTCATTCCGTGCTAGTTACGATCACTAGCGGGTTGGAAAAGAGGGCTCCGGGAAGGGAGGGGGTGGGGGTCGGCGGAAATTTTGAGGTTTTCGGCTCGAAATTGAGGGTGACAAGCGGCCGGCCAGGGTGCGTTCCGCGGTGTGTTTTGGTCAACATAGAGTCTCCTATAAGCATTGTGCGCCGGGGGGGGTGTAATTATATGCAAAAGGGAGAATGGAAAATGCCGCGTCGAGGTTTGTGCTATCCCACCTTTGGCGCGATAACTGCGCCAAAGAATGGCACCAAGCGTTATATGATGCAACGGGTAGTCCGGGGCTAAGGCCCAATTGATTCCGCGGGTTTTATGCGGGAGTTGAAACCCCCGCCTCCTTCCGTCATGGGCTCTTCCGCAGCTTGCTCCTGCTCACTTAGCCTTGCGTAACAGCGGCGTTAGAGCGGGGATGAGGGTCTTGGCGATTAGTTCCGAGCCTTTGGCGGTGGGATGTATGCCGTCGGGTTGGATGGCGCCTGAAACGTTCACCATATCTTTGTAGATCATGGGCACAAAGGCGGTGTGGTGCTTTGCGGCCAATTCGCGAAAGAGCTGCTCGAAAGACTGAATGTATTCGCCGCCATAGTTCGGCGGCAGGGTAATGCCGGCGAGCAAAATTTTGATGTGGGCGCTTTCGAGCGCGGTCAGAATCGTGTCAAGGTTGCGCCGAGTCTGCGCCAGGGGAAGGCCGCGCAGGCCGTCGTTGCCGCCGAATTCGACGATGACCGCGTCGGGGTGTAGCGTCAGGAGTGAGCGGAGGCTGGCGACCGCATCTTTGGTGGTGGCGCCGCTGACTCCTTGGTTGATGACTTTGTAGTGGTAGCCGCGGTTGTCCAGATCCCGCTGCAGAGCGTCAGGATAGGTCTGCCCGGAACGGAGGCCGTAGCCGGCGGTGATGCTGTCTCCATAGCAAACAAGAACAGGCTGGCCGACAGCCAACAGGGGGCCGGCCAGAAGAAGCATCCAAAACGAAACGATCAGGTTGCGGCGAACGTCCACAAGAATAGTGTAGAGGCAGGGAACGAGGGAACGAGGGAACGAGGGTGGGGTCATTGAGGTTCGTTGCATGAATCAAAAGCCCGAAACACAGGTCCTTCGACTCCCTTCGCTGCGCTTCGGTCGCTCAGGATGACAGACTTTGCTTTGATGCGCGGCGATTCGGGGGCTCAGGATGACGGATATTTTTATCAGGATGACAGCTCGGTGTATTAGGAGGAGTGGCTAGTGATTGAGGTCCGCGATGCTCGGAAGTGGATTCAAAACGGTGCGCGCCGTGTGGAGATATTGAAGGGGATTTCACTGGTGATTCCAGCCGGCCAGTTTGTGGCCATTGTGGGAGCCAGCGGCAGCGGCAAGAGTACGCTGCTGGGGCTGCTGGCGGGGTTGGATACGCCGAGTTCCGGGGAAATTTGGCTGGATGGTGTGCCGATTCATAACCTGGCCGAGGCGGAATTGGCCACGGTGCGAGGGCAGAAGATCGGGTTTGTGTTTCAGTCGTACCAACTGATTGCCACGCTCACGGCGCTGGAGAATGTGCTTCTGCCCTATGAGTTGAATTTGCCGGGAAACGGGCTGGAACAGGCGCGCAGGCTGCTGGACGAGGTTGGGTTGGCAGAGCGAGTGGATCACTACCCGGTGCAGCTTTCCGGCGGTGAACAGCAGCGCGTGGCGCTGGCGAGGGCTTTTGTAGTGGAGCCGCCGATTGTGATGGCGGACGAGCCGACGGGCAATTTGGACTCCGCAAACGGGCGGCTGGTGCTGGACCTGCTGCTGGAGCGGAACAAGAGCGCGGGGACGACGCTGGTGCTGGTGACGCACGATCCTGAAGTGGCTAGCCGGGCAGACCGCAAGATCGTGCTGCGGGACGGAATGATTGTGGAGGATACCTTGCCTTTTGTGGGCGAGGCAGCGGTTGCGGGGCAGGCAGAGAATGGCTAAGCGCGCGTTGAGCTGGAAGCGGGCCGGGGCCATTGGGTGGCGGGATTTGAAGTCCGCGCCGGGCAAGTTCGGGTTCGTGGTGCTGTCTGTGGCGATTGGTGTGGCGGCGCTGGTGGGCGTGCGAGGCTTTAGCGACAGCTTCCGCCGGACGTTGAGCACCGAGGCCCGTTCGCTGATGGCCGGAGATCTGAGTGCCCGCATCTTTCGCCAGCCCACGGCCGAGGAAAAAAGCAAGGTGATGGCGCTCGCGCAGCAAGGGGGCAAACAGGGGGCCAGGGAAACCTGGGTGACGGAGACGGTTTCGATGGCTTCGGTGCCGCCGGACCCGGTTCCGATCCTGGTTTCGCTGAAGGCGGTGGACGCGGGCGAGTATCCCTACTACGGCAAGGCCGTGTTGGAGCCTGCGATGACGCTTCAGCAGGCTCTGGAGGGCGACTCGGCCGTGGTGGCCGAGGAGTTTCTTATCCGCCTCAAGGGTGAGGTGGGACAGACGCTGCGTCTTGGGGGCAGGAGTTTCAAGATCGCCGCGGTGTTGAGGCAAGAGCCGGATCGCATAAGCGCGGGAGCCGGGCTGGGGCCGCGAGTGATGATTTCCCGGGCGGCACTGGCACGCACAGGTTTGTTGGCGCCCGGCAGCCGGGCGAGTGAACGGCTGCTGATGAAGCTGCCGGCGAATGCGGACGCTGTGGCGCTGCGCAAGCAGGTGGAGGCGGCGCTGCCGGACGCGCAGGTGATGGATTTTCGCGAGGGCAATCCGGCGCTTAGCCAGGGGCTGGATAACTCGACGGCGATTCTGAGCCTGATTTGCCTGGTGGCCATGGTGCTGGGCGCGATCGGCGTTGCGATGGCCATGCACGCGCATCTGGAACAGCGCATGGACATGCTGGCGATCCTGAAAGCCGTGGGAGCGGGGTCGGCGGATTTGTTACGGATTTTTCTGCTGCAGACTCTTGGGCTGGGGCTGGCCGGAGGATTGCTCGGCGTGGCGGCGGGGGTGGGCGTGATGGCAGCGCTCCCGGCTGTCTTCGGTAATCTGCTGCCGGTACATGCAACCCTGGAGTTTCCCTGGCGGTCGATTGCGGCGGGGCTGGGAACGGGTCTGCTGACCACGGTGCTGTTCTGCCTGCCGCCGCTGTTGGATGTGCGGGCGGTGAGGCCGGTGCTGGTGTTGCGCAGGCTGGTGGAACAGGGTCCTGAAGGTGTCGCCGGGTGGTTTGCAGGCTGGTGGGCGCGGCGGCTGCAACTTGGGCTGTCGCTGGTGGTGGTGCTGGCGCTGGGGGGAATCGCCTGGGCGCTGTCGGACTCGGCCAAGGTGGGGACGTGGTTCGCCGTGATTTTCGCGGCTGCGTTGGTTGTGTTGCTGTTGCTGGCGGCGGTGGCGTTGCGTACGCTGCGGTTTTTGCTGAATCGCGTAAGGCTGCGGCTGCCGTCGTTTCTGCGGCATGGGCTGGCGAATCTCTACCGGCCGGGTAACCAGTCGGCGGCGGTGCTGGCCGCGCTGGGAACGGGCGTGATGCTCATTTTGGCGGTCTACCTGATGCAAGCGACGCTGCTGAGGGATCTGCGCGAGACGGCTTCGCCGAAGCTGCCCAATATCTTTCTGGTGGATGTGACTGGCGATGAGGTTGCGGGCGTGAAGGAGTTCTTTCACCACCAGCCCGGAGTGAACCAGGAACTGGACCTGATGCCGGTAGTACAGGGGCGATTTATCACACTGAACGGCAAGCCGCTGGAGCAACTCAAGGGGGAACACTTTCCGCACCGGATGCTGGAGAACGCCGAGTTAAGTTGGGCGGATACGCCTCCGGCGGGCGACAAAGTGACCCAGGGCAAATGGTGGACGAATGCGGGGGCGGCGGAGCTGGCTATTGGCCAAGGCGTGGCGCAGCGGCTGCACCTGGGGGTTGGCTCTGGGGTTGAACTCAAAGTGGGCGGGACGGTCCGGGCGCTGAAAATTGCCGCTGTTTATCGCGCCGACGGTCAGCACCTGGGCGCGCGGGTGCCGTTTATGCTGCCTTCCGGGCTGCTGAAGGATGAGCCGGCGACCTGGTATGGGGGCGCGCACATCGACCCGAAGCAGGTGGCGAATATGGAGCGGGCGCTGTTTGCGGCCTATCCAACGATTACGGTGATCAACCTGGCCGATGTGCTCGACCGGATTGAGAGCGTAGTGGATCAGATTACATTTGTGGTGCGGTTCCTGGCCGGCTTCTCGATCTTTGCGGGGTTGACGATTCTGGCTTCGAGCATTGCCAGTACGCGGTTCCGGCGGATGCGGGAGGCGGTTGTGCTGAAGACGCTGGGCGCAACGCGGATGCGGATCGTGCGTACCTTCAGCGTGGAGTTCAGCGTGCTGGGGTTGCTGGCCGGTTCGGTGGGCGTGGTATTTGCCAATGTGCTGACGCGGGTGCTGTTGCGCAAGCTTGAGGTGGGTTTCCACATTGAGTGGGCGGCGACGCTGATTGCGCTGGTGGGAACAGCGGTGCTGGCAACGGCGACGGGGTGGATTGCCAGCTACCGGATTCTTGGGCTGCGGCCACTGGAAGTGCTGCGCGAAGAGTGATAAAGGCAGGGAACGAGGGAACAAGGGAACCGGGAACAAGGAACAGGGAATCGAGTTTGACCGGGATCGGGAATCCACTTTATGATGAACTAGTTGGCACCTGTGCCCGGCGCCCTGCCGCGGACCTAGGTGACAGAGTTTTGCAATCGCATAGGATCGCGTTTGTTGCCCACTCGTTCAATGGTAGGACAGCTGCCTCTGGAGCAGCATATTGGGGTTCGAATCCCTGGTGGGCAGCCAAATACCCTCTTACAATCTCAAACTGCCTCTACTTATCTCGACTTGTCTCTACGTAGCTCGACGCATCTTATCTCATAAAATCAATGATTTAGAGCGTTCATCCCGCTCAAACTTGCCCGCTCCGGGCTAACCACCGTGGACAGAAACACATCCCAACGAGGTGTTTACTGGTGTCATTCTTAGGGTGTAAGATTCTTGAAATGACACCAGCAGAGGCGAAATGACTCCAGAAATGACACCAGGATGACACGAGAACTCTCAGATCTGAAATGCCGGAAGGCTGCACCGAAGGCTAAACCCTACCGCATCGCTGATCGGGGTGGGTTGGCTTTGCTCGTCACCCCTGAGGGTGGCAAGTTGTGGCGCTGGAAGTACCGGTTCGACGGTAAACAGAAGCAGATGGCCTTCGGGAAATACCCGGACGTGTCGCTGGTTAAAGCACGGGATTACCATTTCCAGGCCAGACAGTTACTGGCCAACGGTGTCGATCCGATGGCAGTGCGGAAAGTGGCCAAGGAAGAGAAGAAGATTGCAGCGATCGAAGTTAAGCAGCCAAAGGGTCTCACCTTCGAGGACTTGACGCGGGCGTGGTTCAAGTGGTGGAAGGCCGACAAGGACGAGAAGCACGCCAAGAACGTCGAGGCCAGGGTTGAAGGCGACCTCATCGCCAAGCTGGGTTCCAAACTCCCTCAAGAGATCACACGCATGGAGTTGGTCAAGCTCACCCAAGAGGTCGACGCGCGTGGGGCGCGCGACATCGCCCGCCGTAACCTGCAGTTCGTGCGGAGAATCTACGAGTTCGGGATGGACAACGGGTTACTCGACCAGAACACGATGAACCCGGCAGCGGGAATCCAACCCGATCGCATCCTGACCCGAGTGGTCGAGGAGAACTTCGCGCATCTACCCATTGGCGAGGTGCCTGCGTTGCTCCGTAAGATGCGTGACTACGACGGCGGCGCCCTTACGCGGCTGGCGATGGAACTGCTGAGTCTTACTTTCCTGCGCACGAGTGAGTTGATTGGCGGCCTGTGGTCGGAGATCGATTGGGAGGAGAAGATGTGGCGCCTCCCGAAGGAGCGAATGAAGGGAAGGCAGGGATTGCAGAAACCCCACATCGTGCCGTTGTCTACTCAATCCATCACTTTACTGCGGCGGCTCCACGTCATCACCGGGGAGAGTGGCAGACTGTTTCCGATCAGCACCGGAGGGGCCGGTGCCATGAGCAACAACACGATCCTCAAGGCATTGGAGCGCATGGGGTACAAGGGCCGCATGACAGGGCATGGCTGGCGATCGATCGCCTCGACCTACCTGCACGAGAACGGCTTCGACCATGAGCACATTGAGTTGCAACTCGCTCACTCCAAGCAGGACAAAGTGTCCGGCGCATACAACTACGCAAACTACTTGGAGCCACGTACCCGCATGATGCAAGCGTGGGCGGACGTGCTAGATCAGCTTCGGAACTGACCCGGCCGGTAATGCCGCGCGGTTTCCAGTCGTCGGTTAGTTCGGTTTTTGGGGCGCGTCCTCTGGTGCCGGCGCTCCTGCCTTCTTCAGGATCTTAGTCAGCTCGTGAAACAACTTTGGATGGCCCCGCATCTTCGCCGGGTTGTCGCCCACGGTAAGGATCAGGGATTTGGAATCTTTGCTGGAGATGTGGATCTTCCCGTCCTTTGAATTCCACCAAGCAGAAATCTCCAAAGTGACCGTCTTACCATTCTTGCTCAGACGCATGGTCCTGCTCCAATCTGCGGAATGCTCGTTATCGGTGCGTGTCGCTTCCCATCGGAAGCGCACGGGGGAATTAGCTGCTGACCTTTGAGAAGCCCCGTATCAATCTAAATTGAACACAAGGAGAATTGCCATGCAACCGGCAAAAGCAAAACCGGGGAAGGGGAAAATCTACCTGATTACTAACCTGGTGGATGGGAAGCGGTATGTTGGGCAGACCATTCTGACCGTGCGCAAGCGATGGAGCCTGCATAAATCCGATGCCCGTCGCGAATGCTTTCCAATCTGTCGGGCCATCAGGAAGTACGGCGCAATGAATTTCTCAATCGAAGTACTGACCAATGTGGCCCCCGAACTTCTCGATGAGCTTGAGAAGAAGTTCATCAGGGATCTCAACACCCACGTGGACAAAGGTCGCGGGTACAATGCCGATGAAGGCGGCCGGGGTAACCGAGGCTTCTTCTCCGAAGAGACGAGGTTAAAGATTGCCGCCGTCCAGAAGGCTCGCTGGAAGAACAAGCCGGCGTTACGGTCGGCGCACGGAGCGGCAGTGAAGGCCGCACGAGCAGATGATCCGGGAATTCTCCTTCGCCAGTCTGAATCAATGAAAGCCCTTCACGTAGCTCACCCGGAAATGTCCCGCAAGCACGCCGATGATATGAAGAATCGTCACGCTGCTCACCCGGAACTTGCCCACAACCACTCTGATGACATGCGCAGGCTCTGGCAGGACGTTGATTCTCGCGCCGCTGTGATCGCAGGCCAAAAGAAGTCCTACGCGACTCACCCAGAGCGAGCAACGAAGCACGGTGATTTCATGACGGATCGCTGGCGGAGTAAGGAATTCCATGACAAGATGAGCGCAGCCCACACGTCCCGTTATAAGGATCCAGCAGAACGCATCAGGACGGGTGCGGCTTGCCAAGCGTCGAGAATTCTCCGCGGCTCGTCGGGATTCAAAGGGGTGTCCAAACACGGTAGCGGGTGGGCTGTAAGGATCAAATATGAGCGCGTAACGTACCGATTAGGCACCTACCCCACACCCGAATTGGCCGCCTCGATGTACAACGAAGCAGCGCGGAAATTCTATGGCGCCGCCGCCTTCCAGAACGTCATACCGTCGATTTAAGGCGTTGCGGGATGCGGGTCGTCGGAATTCTTCGCCTCTTATTCGCCTATAATGATCCGATGACCAGCCCGAACGGTCCACACCGCATCTACATGTCGTTCCAGGATCGCCACGGTTGGCAATGCCAATTCCTTGAGCAGGATCTGAAGACGCCTCTGCCGCGACGGCTATGCTTCAAGTCGTCTGCCAAGATCATAGAGTTGGTGGAACACGGCGGCGGGTTCAAGGATCAGGAAGCCCGAATGATGTTGGATCAGGGGATAGCGATGGGACGGGGCGGCGTGTTCCTGGCCTTGACGGATGAGCAGTACGCAAAGCTGAACTGCTGAGACTGTTCCTGGCGCGTCGACGCGCAACGACCCTTGAAATGAACTACCGCCCAAGTTCAACTTTCGCCTATTGGTGAACACACTGCGAATCCCGGACCCTGCGGCGTTTGAACTAAGTCGCTGGCGCGACGGACGCTGC
>PLZC01000175.1 GCA_003151985.1 Acidobacteriaceae bacterium | reverse complement strand
CGGCTGGACAAGCCAATAAAATCAATGGGCTTTAGCCCCTGCGGGACGCCCTTCGGGCCAATTCGCAGAAAATCAAGCCTTTTTCGCAGTCTGTGAAGGCCCGTTGATTCTGCGGACTTCTTGCGGGGTTTAGGCGGACTCTCAACAGGAAGAATCCGCCTCGATTCCCGCATGCCCACAAGCAATTATTCCCTTTGCGCTGCCAGCGCATTTTCAAGCGTAACCGCGAAGAATGCGTGACCAAACTCCGTCGGGTGATGGGTGTCCCAGAAAAATGTGTGGTCGGGGTCCGCGCACAGGGCTGTCGTCAGGCAAGGATCAGTGATATCTGTAAATCCGAAGTGGGTTGGATCCGTTTCCACCGCGTTAATCAAACTGAATATATCCATGCGAAGAATCTGGATATCGTCCAGATGCGTCTCCAGCGCCAGCAGTGTATTGACCCATTTATTGGTCGCATCGCTGGCTGCCGAGGCAAAAGCAACGTTCCCCGCCGCGGCCGGCAGCAGTCCGACATTAAACAGGTTGGGAATCACGAAATGCCTTGCGCCTGCCCGCCGCAGCAGCAACTCGCTCTCCGCGATGCCGACGGCGATCTGGTATCCCAGCGCATGCGGGCTGCCTGACGTTGTGCCCAGAATGTCATTTCCGCCTCCCTCCAGAATGTAGAGAGCATGCGGGTCGGCCTTGCCACCATGCTGGCTCAAATAGAGCCCGACCTGCTGCGGCACGCTGGGAATAATCCCCCCTGGAATGGGCTGCGGCGCAGTCACCCACGCTCCGCCAAACGCATAGTCGGTTCCGCCCAGCAACGACGCTTTGAACGGCAGACCCAGAAATCCCGCCACATGGTCCAGCCAAATCGGCCCGTTGGAAAACCGCCCGGCAAAGTAAGGGGCCGGCGGCACGGCTCCGCCTGTCGCCGCAAAGATGTTACCCACGTCACAGTAGCTGTCGCCAAACACATACAGGTTGTCATAGGCCGGTTTGGCCGGTGCCGCCATCGCTGTCAGTCCAAAAATAGCGATGATCATCAAAAGCCATTGTTTTTTGCGCATAGCATGCCTCCATTGTTGTTGCAGTAAGTGCTGTCTGTTTTGCTCAATGAGCCCGCAGGTGGAGACGTTCAGGGAAGACCTGCGAACCTTGGGAAAGTTCTTTCAGAGAACTACAGCACCGTCTGCCGTTTGTCAAAAGGAATTCACTTGCCGGCAGGATTAAACTCACCGTCAACCTCCGTACGCAATGCAGTCGATGAAAGCTCGTCGGCGTGCCGCAGGCCCGGAAATACCGCCGCCCACAGACCGGCCACGGCCAGCGCGCCCAACCCGCCCGCAATTGTGGCGGCCTTCGCACCCAACCATTGCGCGGTAAGCCCGCTTTCAAATTCACCCAACTCGTTTGACGCGCCGATGAACAGAGAATTCACGGCGCTCACCCGCCCGCGCATCTCCGGCGGTGTGGCCAGTTGCAGCAGCGAGCCGCGGATGATGACGCTGATCATATCCGCCGCGCCGGCCACCGCCAGCGCCGCAAGCGAGAGCCAAAGCGTGCGCGAAAGCCCGAAAATCACCGTCGCCACACCAAAAACAGCCACCGAGACGAACAGTCGCCGGCCGGCGTGGCGACGTTGCGGGAAGCGGGCCAAAGCAATCGACATAGCCAGCGCGCCGATAGCCGGCGCCGCCCTCAGCATTCCCAGCCCCCGAGGCCCCTGGTGCAGAATGTCGTGAGCGAAGATAGGCATCAGCGCCACCGCCCCACCCAGCAGAACCACAAACAGGTCCAGAGACAATGAGCCCAGCAGCATGGGTGCCCGGCGCACATATTGGAACCCGGCCAGAATCACTTTCAGCGAAATATCTCGGTACTCCATGCGCCCTGGGCGCACGTTCAGGCTCGCAACCAGCACCAGGAACCATCCCAGCGTGACCAGGGTAAAGACATAAACAATGCCTCCGCCTTCCATCCTTGTGCCGGGCATCCATCTCAGCAGCGGCAGCGTAAACAGCAGCCCGCCCAGAGCAGGCCCGGTCACATTGGCAAACTGAAAAATCGCGCTGCCCCAGGTGACAGCATTGACAAAGTGCGCCTCGGGAACCAGGTGGGGAATCAGCGCCGAACTGGCCGGCCCGGAAAACGCGCGCCCCGTCCCGATAAGCAGCAGCACCGCATAAATGGGATAGATCTGGTGTACGTCCGAGCGCGCCAGCAGAAGCAATGCGGTGGTGCAGAGGATCTGAAGGCAATAGCAGACCAGGATGATCTGGCGGCGGTCGAACCGGTCGGCCACGTGCCCGGCGGGCAACAGAAAAAATAGCCCGGGCAGGAACAGCGCCAGCCCGGTATAGCCCAGGTCCAACGCGCGGTGCGTAATGGAATAGACCTGCCACGCCACCGCAACCGACTGCGCCTCGGCCCCCAGAATAGCCACGCCTCGGGCCAACTGGTATCGCCTGAAGTCGCGGTAGGCAAAGGCTTCGATACCGCGCCGCGGCGGTTGTGGGGGAGGGGAGGGCATTTCCTCTTTCAGGTTAAATTGTTCCCCCTGTCTTGGGTTACAGATGACCGTGCTGAATCAGGGGTATAATCCTTGGCGGCTTGAAGCATGGCCGGCGAGTCGGAGCTACCATATCCCCCGATCGCCGGCTTTGTCAGCGTAAAGGAGCGTAAGTCATGATCTCACAACCAGTTCTGCACGAATTACCGCTGGCCCGACGCATGTCGCGGCTCGGCACCGAGACCGCTTTTGAAGTTCTCAACAAAGCACGGGCGCTGGAGCGCGAGGGCAAAAGCATCATCCACCTGGAGATCGGCGAGCCCGATTTCTCTACACCGGACAATGTGATGGAGGCGGCCGTCACCGCCCTCCGCAACGGCTGGACCCACTACGGCCCCTCCGCGGGACTGCCCGAATTGCGCCAGACCATTGCCGATTATGTGAGCCGTACCCGCGGGGTCAAAGTCACCCCGGATCAAGTGGTGGTTGTGCCCGGCGGCAAGCCCATCATGTTCTTCTCCATCCTCGCATTGGTCGACGAAGGCGATGAAGTCACTTATCCCAATCCCGGTTTTCCCATCTACGAGTCGATGATCAACTACGTCGGCGGCACGCCGGTGCCCGTCCCGTTGCGCGAGGAACGCGATTTCGCCATGGACGTCGACGAGCTTGCATCGCTCATCACGGATCGCACCAAGCTCATCATTCTGAATTCTCCGCAGAACCCCACCGGCGGCGTGATCGGCCGCGGCGACATCGAGCGCGCAGCCCAGGCCATCGGCGACCGCAACATCATGGTGCTGTCGGACGAAATCTACAGCCGCTTGCAGTTTGAAGGCGAGCCTTTCTCCATCATGTCGGTGCCCGGCATGATGGACCGCACCATTCTGCTCGACGGCTTCTCGAAGACTTACGCCATGACCGGCTGGCGCATGGGCTACGGCGTCATGCGCGCCGATCTGGCCACGCACATCACCCGCCTGATGACCAATTCCAACTCCTGCAC
>PLZC01000235.1 GCA_003151985.1 Acidobacteriaceae bacterium | reverse complement strand
AGGAGCGGATCACCCCCGAGGTCATCTCGAAGATTCGGACATGGTTGCCGGAATCGCTGCGCGCCAAGGTGCTGGCAGACACCAAAACGGCGACGGGTTGGGTCTACAGCGTTATCCAGCAAATCACTCAACAGGAGCCTCATGGATAGGATCGCCACCGGACCGGGCGCAGACAGGCGGGATCTATTCAGCGAGACGGCAACCCGGCTCGGAATGAATCCCGCCATTGTCGAAAAGGACTTCTGGGTCTGCTGGATTCTCAAGCACCTCTTTGCGGAACCCAACCTCAAGGACCAGATGGTTTTCAAAGGCGGCACCAGTCTTTCCAAGGTCTTCGGGCTGATTGACAGATTTTCGGAAGACATTGACCTGATCCTGGACTGGCGTCTTCTTGGCTACGGCCAGAATGAGGGGAACGATCCCTACCAGGCCATCCAATCGAAGACAAAGCAGAGCCGTTACAACGAGGAGATGAATGCGAAGGCCGCTGAGTACATCAGGGGGACGCTGCTCGGTCAACTGAGCCAGCTCTTCGCAGCGGTTTCTGGTATTGCCGCCAATATCGACGAGGACGATCCCCATACAGTGAACGTGATCTATCCGGCGGCGTTTTCGGCTGAATACATCCGTCCCGCAGTCCGGCTGGAGATTGGGCCGCTTGCGTCCTGGATACCGTCCAGCGCCCACACCATTCAGGCGTATGCCGCTCAATCATTTCCGGGCGCCTTCAACGATCCAGTTTGTGAGGTCGTCGCCATCGATGCAGAGAGAACCTTCTGGGAAAAGGCCACGATCCTTCATCAGGAGGCTCATCGCCCTGGAACAATTCCAGTCCGATACTCGCGCCATTACTACGACCTGTTCAAGTTGGCAGGAAGCCCGGTCAAGCAGGCCGCACTTTCCGATCTGGATTTGCTGAAATCGGTAGTCGAATTCAAGGAGCGGTTCTACTACTCTTCCTGGGCACACTACGATATGGCGAAGCCGGGTTCTTTCCGATTGAGTCCGCCTCCGAGTCAGATTGCAACACTGGAACGCGATTATCGCGCAATGCGCGACATGTTCTATCGGGAGCCCCCTGAATTCACCGCTATTCTCGCGGGAATGGAGGCATTGGAACTAGATATCAATACGCCGGCGCTGTCGGCATAAATAATTTGCACCTGCGGGTTGATGGGTAGTTGTGTCCTAATAGGTGCGGGAGTGATCGAGCAATGGTTCGTGTGCTACATACCGGGGACTGGCATATAGGGCAGACACTGCGCGGTTATTCGCGCGAGTACGAGCAGGCCCAAGTATTCGACCAGTTGATTGGAATTATTGCTGAACGGGAAATCGACGTGCTGATCGTGGCGGGCGATATTTTTGATAGCCAGAATCCATCGGGCGAGGCACAGAGGCTGTTCTACGAGACGATTGAACGGCTGCATCGTGCGCGACCATCAATGAAGACGGTGATCGTTGCTGGTAACCACGATGCCGCAGGTCGGTTGGAGGCGCCACATCCGTTGCTTGCACGCTTCAACGTGCGGGTAGTCGGGAATGTGCGGCGGCGCGACGGCAGGATCGACGTCGAGCGGCACCACATCGTACTCGCCGACGAGCATAAAGAGGTCCTTCTTCACATACTCGCCGTCTCGTATCCCACCGCGACCTGCCTGCCGGCTCTCACGAGGCTGGAAGACGAGGCTGGATCGCCTGTTGTGAGGGCTGTGAAGGAGTTGTACGACGAGTTGTATGAGAGCATCCGACCCAAGCTCCAGGGTGTACCGCTGATCGTCACCGGCCACCTTCATGTGATGGGCGCTATTCAGTCCGAAGGCGCTGAACGGCGGATTCTCGTGGGCGGCCAGCACGCAGTCCCACATGATGTCTTTCCTGTTGAGGCGAGCTATGTGGCGCTTGGCCATTTGCACAAAGCGCAACGCGTGGGCCGCGATACAGTGCGATACAGTGGATCGCTTATCCCGCTTTCGGCCACTGAGCAGCCCTACAAGCACAGCGTGACGCTGCTCTCAATCGATAGTTCTGGAATAACGATGGAGCACATTCCGATAGAACGGCCTCTGCCGTTCTTGCGTCTCCCAGCTACGGGGGAGATACGGCTCACCGATTTGCACGACCATTTGGCACAGCTTGGGCTAGCGAGTGACCTTGAACCTCATCTTCGGCCTTTCGTGCAGGTACGCCTGGCACGTGAGGGACTGCTTTCTGGCTATCGAGAGGAACTGGATCGCATTGCGGACGGCTTTCCTGTGCGCATCGTCGAGGCGCGGGTAGAACCGCTTCCTGGAGTTGCGGCCCAATTGGACACGGCGGCAGATGCCTTTACTCATCTTGCCGAGCGCGATCCCGAAGAGATGTTCAAGCTGGCGTTTGCAAAGAGATTCAACGCCGAACCGACGGTGGATCACCTCGACGTATTCCATCGCGTACAGGCGGAGGTCTAAGCGGATGAGAATTCTTGCTATTCGTGGAGAGAACCTCGCAAGCCTTGCGCGTCCGTTCGAGTTGGATCTTACGGCGGAGCCATTGGCCGGGGCCGGACTCTTTGCCATCACTGGTGAGACCGGCTCAGGTAAGTCCACCATTCTTGATGCTCTCTGTCTTGCGTTGTACGGAGAGTATCCGCGTGTTGCAGTGGGCAGACAAGAGAAAGTGCCAGATCCAAGTGGCAAGGAATTGTCGATCAACGACGGTCGAGCAATTCTACGACGCGGAGCTGCATCAGGCTTTGCCGAGGTCGATTTTATCGGTCAGGACTGCATCAGCTATCGCGCCCGGTGGGCTGTTGCACGCGCTCGGGGCAAGGCAAATGGACGGCTGCAAGACCCGCAGCGATCACTGAAACGCTTGGACGATGATAGTGCCGTCGCTGAGGGTATCACGTCGGTTTTGAAGGAGGTCGAGGCGCGAACCGACCTGACCTTCGAGCAGTTTCGCCGGACGGTTCTACTTGCCCAAGGAGATTTCGACCTTTTTCTATTACCAAAGGGAGAA
>PLZC01000386.1:21617-24001 GCA_003151985.1 Acidobacteriaceae bacterium | reverse complement strand
GGCAACGGCAGCGGCGATGCCCAGGGCAGCGAGCGCGGCCTCGAATACGACACCACGTCTGGCTTGTACGCCGAGTTCATTGAGAAAGAAGTGCTGCCGCAGGTTGAAGCGCGCTTCAAGGTCAAATTGACCAAGGACCCCGACGGCCGTGCGACGATGGGCACCAGTTCCGGCGGCTCTTGCGCACTGATCATGGCGTGGTATCGCACGGACTTATACCACCGCGTACTCACTTATTCCGGCACTTATGTGAATCAGCAGTGGCCATATAACCCACAGACCCCGCACGGCGCGTGGGAATTCCATGAACACCTCATTCCCAACACTCCTGCCAAACCGTTGCGCATCTGGATGGAAGTGGGCGATAAAGACCTTCTGAATCCAAATGCACTGCACGACGGGATGCACGACTGGGTGGTTGCGAATGAACACATGGCCAAAGCGCTGGCCGCCAAAGGCTATCACTACCAATTTGTCTTTGCCCGCAACGCGACGCACGCCGAGCACAGCGTGAAAGAACAAACCCTTCCCGAAGCCTTGGAATACCTCTGGAAGGGCTATCCAATCGCGGCTGCAAAGAACTGATGGCCGGCACTTCCGCCGTCTAACTCCCTTCAAAACCATCTTGCTTGTGAGCGTTCGCTCATGCATAATGATCAATCTGCACGACGGGAACAAGTCTGAGGATAACTTGGCGCTTTGACCATGCCAGACTGCGGACGCAAAAAGTCGCGCCTTTCACGCGGAGCTTGCGCGCGCGGCGTTGCAGTCCTTCTGTTAGTTTCCATCCCTTCCCGCTTCGGCGCCTTCTCACAGCCGGCCAGCCCGCAGCTCATCATGGATTCGGTGAACGTGAGACAGGAGGGTGTGGTCAGCTTTTCCACCTTGGCCCTGGGACCAGAGAACCGCTCCGACTTTTCCACTCCGCAATTCCTGCTGGGACAAACCGAGGATCAGGCGTTCCGGCTCTGCATCGATCTCGCCAGCATCCAGCAAGTCCGATTCAACACGTTCACCTTTACCGCATACCTGGTAAACAATAAAGCCGCGGCGCACGAGGCATACGGTTTCCAGATAACAGGAAACCCGGCCGGGTTGTTCCGCGATTCGCCCGTCAGGGTCGCCTTTCATGTCAAGACGGGTTCGACCGTTATTCCAGGCTCGATCCTGATGCCTGTGTACAACGCCACTACGGGCGACTTGCTTGTGGTGGAAAAGCAAAATGAGCCGGCCTACGTCAGCGTCTCAGGTACAACTCCGCTGCAGATTCGCTTGGGAGATGTGGCGGACACGCTGCCTATCTCTGTAACGGACGTGGCAGTAAGTGAAGACTGCCCAAGGTGCTGGACCAAAGTCTCTGCCTCTGTGAACGAGAAGAACCCTCTGACAGTGAATCCCGGTTCGAGCGCGACCCTGCCCCTCAATCTCGCCCCGAACACGATCCCGGCATTGCTGCAAGGTGCGCTGGCCGTCAGGACCGACGTTCCACACGACACTCTTTCACTGGTTCTGACCTATCACACCGTGCCCGGAGGAACTGATAGACGCCAGACCGTTTCAGCCAAAGTCCGCTTTGGGCCTGGTCTGTTAGGACTGGCATTGGCGCTCTGCGGTGGCATTACTCTCGGCCTGGCGGCGAGATATCTGCTCACCGGCAAGTTAGGCAAGGAGAACGAACGTGCATTGCACGCGATCCTCTCTGCGCTGGTGCTTGGAGTCATCGCCGAGTTCGTCGGCATCATGCTCACCGCCTACGGAAATTCGAGACTCATTCTTTTCGGTCTGGACATTGACCCCCGGCAACTTTTCCCCGCATTTATTCTCGCCATCCTGGTAAGCGGGGGAGCGGCGGTGGTTACTTGGATCAAGGAGCTATTCGGCAAAGCATGATGAGAATACCCGGTCCACATCTTCGCAGCCGTCTATCCATCATCAGCTTCCCATGCATGGTGCTGCTGGCAACGTTGCTCGTCCCGCAAACAGGCGCGGGAGCAGACCGGACAAAGTTTGAGCATCCCGTGATGATGGATAGCAATGGACCTGGCACCGAGTTGTACGTGTTGGATGACGCGGGGATTCTCCATGAATTCCGCGTGTCTGACAATCGTCTCGAAGAGTATGGCAGAGTCTCTATTCCGCAGGACTTCAAGGCCGCGGACATGTCCTACGCCCGGTCGGAGATGCCCGGGTCCACGCTCATCGCTGGAACCGAGGCAGGCCGGGGGCTGGTTTTGCGCTTCTCTCTCGATGGCAGATCCCTGCAGACCTGGGGATTCCAAAACGTTTGCTCTGGAGTTGATTCGGGAGAAGCAAACCACACCGCATACGTTGCAACTTCCGATTCGAACGAGATCTATAAGTTGGACCTGCGAGGACAACGCATC
>PLZC01000386.1:0-21565 GCA_003151985.1 Acidobacteriaceae bacterium | reverse complement strand
TACCAGTATTCGATCGCGGCCAAGAGTTCAAAAGTTTTCGTCACCGGCTTAAGTGCCCCGACTGCCCTGGTATTTGATGCGGAAACAAATCAGCTCTTCGTCGCCGACCCGGGCCGCAGGGCCGTATTCGTTGTGGACACACGCGCCAGCAAACCCGTTGCCGCGCCATTTGTATCGGAACCACTAAAGTCGCCTTACGGAATGACGCTGATCTCGAAGGGCCGGGTGGCTGTCGCCGACTATGGCGCCAACAGCGTCTTCGTTTTTTCAGGGCAGGGAAAGCTGCTCTTTCGATTCTCTTCGCCGCAGTAGTTTGGAAGAACGAGGGAACGATGGGCATTGCCATTCGCGAAGCCGCTTCCGGGCAAGCACCTTAAGGCGAACAACGGGTGAATCGACCCCCGGGGGGAGGGTAATGATTCAGGCCGTTAAGGCCTTGCTGATGGGACCTTTTCTTCCGGCCTCAAATACATTGTGCACCAAAGCAAAGCAATCTTCTGCAAACCCAAACAAAGAGCGGCCGCGGCATGAAGCCGCGGCCGTTGATGTTGCGATTGCAGACACCCTAGAACTTGAACTTCAACGCAAGTTGCATGGCGCGCGCGTTGTTGTTGAAGGTAGATTCAGGTTTGTTGAAATTCGGCGACCCGGGAATCAAATAGTTGTGAGTTGCTCCATCGATGTAGCCGACCGAATTGATGTTGTTGATTGCACCAGGAAGGTATTGGGAGTGATTCAGCACATTCCAGATCTGCGCAGTGAATTCCACCTTGTAGCGCTCTGTAATGGAGAAGCGCTTCAATGCGGTTACGTCCATGTCATCGATCGGGCGGATAGGCAGAGTATTGCGGCCAGAGTTCGGCTGCGTGCCTGCTTGTGCCTGAACGTAGTACGCACTGGGATCTTCAGCAACGTAATACGCAGTATCCGCGTCGCATAACACCGTACCATTTGGATCAGTGCTCAGGGTTGGATCGTCCGGCAGGCAGAGGCCGGTGAGACTCTTATTGGCATACGCGTCGGTTGCCGTACCGGTGCCCTTTTTGCCGGCAGGGTTGATATAGGCACGGTCACCTGCGGCGTCCCCATTAAGGTTCGCGTCGGCATTGCTTTGGACGGTTGCCCACTCCGGCGACTGGTAGGTGTAGACCGGTGCGATTTCCCAGTTGCCGAGCAAGTTCTTCTCGAGCGAATTGGCTTTCAGGAAGAAAGGAACGTCATACACGACCGCAAAGGTAAGGCGATGTGTATGATCAAGCGCCGACCGGGAGTAATCCGAACCGATGTTGCGGAAGTCCTGAGAACGGCGCGGGGTGAGGTAGGTGGAGAATGCGGTAGCCGTTGCGTCATCCATGGTCTTGCTCCATGTATACGCGGCGTCCAACAGCAGCCCATGCGTAAAGCGGCGATTCAACTGTGTCGCAAGCCCGTTGTAATTCGACTCCGACCAGGGCATGAAACCGACGATGCTAGACTCAAATCCCGCATCCGAGTAGGCCTGCACGTAGGAAGAGCCATTCGACTCGACATCGACCAGGCTGGGAGCAGTTGGCGAGTTGATGCCAGGTGTGGCGGCGAAGTAGAGGGGCAGGTTATTTGAAGATGTGGTAATGCTCTGGCGGTTGATGCGATTTTGCGTGGGCAGATGGATGCCGCGCGTGCCTACGTAACGGACTTCCGCAGTGTAATTCTGCTTGAATGTCCGTTCAACGCCCAGGCTCCAGTTTTCAGCGTAGGGCAACTTCTGGTCGGGCACATAGGCACTGGTCAATGCGCGCTGCGTGGCCAGATCCGGAATGGTTACGTTTGCAGGAAGGCCGCCGCCCGCCAAGAATCCTGTGGTGATTGTCTTGGTATCTACGTCTTCCGTGACCTGGTACTGGGGAGCTGCCGCGAGCGTACCCAGGTTGTCATAGAGGACGTCATACCCCATGCCGAAGCCGCCGCGGACCACAGTATTCGAGTCTGGAGAATAGGCAAATCCAAAGCGGGGAACAAAATTGGCCTTCTGGGCCTTTGGTGAAGCGAAGGAGATGAGCCCAGGGACGCTGGCGGCGATATTGGCCTTTTGTTGCAACTCACCGAGGGGGACGCTCGTGAATTCGTAGCGAACGCCCAGGTTCAAAGTGAGGTTGTGCATTATCTTCCAGTCGTCATTGATGTAGGCATACGAGACTGTCTGGTTTCCGTAGTAGGTGGNNAGGCGCAGTTGCATTCCGCTCGCCAAAGATGTCGGGCGAAAGATCCTGGAGGTAGCCGGACAGCGTCCCCCACTCGTAGTCGCCGCGCGCGCGTTGAACGAACAACTGGGGCGAGATGACGTCGCGGTATTCGTAGCCCGTCTTGATGGTGTGCTTGGCCCTGTTCCAGATGATCGATTCCGATCCCTGATATGTATTCTGGATCGTACCCTGTGGCGCGTTTGGATCGGGTCCNNAAGCTTCCCGGCGCAGTGTATACGCTATAAAAGCGGTTATACCCCAAGCGGAATTCGCTGGTAAGGTTTGGCGAGAAGGTATGAAACTCGGAGAACGTCGCGAGGTGAAAGAGGTTAGGTGCAGTGGCCCAGAAAGACGGGAAGGTGGCTGTAGTGTCCGGCCCGTTTTGGCTGTTGTAGAGGTAACGTGCGCGAAGGCTATCCTTTTNNAATCGACCGAATTGATGGACCGACGGCTGTTCAGATAACTTCCCGCGGACGCGTTCACGTCGCCAACCGGAATCGAGGTTCCAGCAACCGAGACCGAGGAAGGACACGGATCGCTGCTTGCTCCAGTGGACTGAGCTGAGGCGACTGGACTGTACTTTTTGAAGACTGCCAGATTATTGGCGGAAAGCCCGTTGAGGCTGTCGAGCGCGGTGAAACCGGCGGACGTGGGAGCGCAGAAGGTAGCGGCGCTGCCGGGTGCACCATTCGGCTCCTGCTCGTAGTTGGCAAAGAAGAAGAGCTTATTTTTTAAGATTGGGCCGCCGATCTGGCCGCCGAAGCGGTTGTCGTCGGAGCGGTCCTTGTGGCTGGCCGCAACACCTAGGGCCTTGTTCTGGACATTGCGGGCAGCCTGGAATGCGTCGACCGCATTGTAATTGCGGTTTTGCGAGTACTCATAGGCCAAGCCGTGGAAACTGTTTGTGCCGCTCTTGATGATCTGGTTGAACTGGCCGCCGTTGGAGTGACCATACTCGGCAGAAAACTGGTTCTGCAAAGTGGTGAACTCGGAAACCGCGTCGCTGGGCACATTAAGCAGGGGCCCCGGGACCGATTTATCGTTGTTGTCAATCCCCTCGACCATGTAGTTGTTGTCGGTGGGCCTCTGGCCGCCGACCGCGGGGCCGGTTCCTTGACCCATGCCGCCGGAAGACGATACGCCGGCCGTCATCAGGGAAAGATTCAACACGTTATTCGCGGCTGCGGGAAGCTCGGTCAGTTGCTCGGCGGAGAAGCTTGTCTCGACCTGCGCGGTAGTGGTGTCCAGCGCAACGCCGGCCGCTGCTGAAACCTCAACCGTCTCATTCGCCGATACCCTGAGGGTGATGTCGGCGGTTGAAACCTTATTCAACTCGACGGCGAAGCCGGTCAAGACAGACTTGGAAAAGCCGGGAGCGGAGGCGGAAATGTTATACGTGCCCGGAGGCAGATTGAAGAGGTGATATTCTCCGACGCCGTCGGTCACTGCCGTGTAGACGATGCCTGTGGCGACATTTGTTGCGACCACGTTCGCCCGGGTAACCATAGCCTTGCTTGCATCAGTTACCACGCCGGTAATGTCGCCGCTAACTGCTTGAGCCAAAGCAATTTGTGGGGCCAAAGTGACAGCAGCCAATCCGACGCTGAGAGCCGCGCCGATCAGGAGTGCCCGAAGGTGCCTTGATGTGAAGATCATGAGTCTCTTCCTTCCTAGGGGTTGAAAAGGTTCAAGGAACTATTGAAAAAACTGCGACGGCGGAAAAACCAGTCAATCCCTACACGAATGCCACTTACCTGGGGGCAGGGGGACAGCAATCAGCAAAGTGGGATTATCCAACTTTGGTAGTGCAATTCGCGCGCCACTCTGCAGAAAATGAGGAAGAAATACACCGTAAGTTATTGAACAATATAGTTAAAAAACAATTTCAAAAGGGGATTTGCACCGATACCGCTGCAATTGTTGTCTGCGAAATGTCCATTAACTGTACTTAAATCCAGATAAAAATATGCAATGTCATACGATCTACAGAATTCAATAGCATCGTGGCCGGATCTGAACAGTTGCTGATGGGAGGCTTTCCAGCGGAGTTTCCCCCGCAGCCAGCGAAGCTGCCGGAGAGCTGCCGGAGCGGTCAGGAGCGCAGGAAATCGAGAGCGCGGATCAGGTAGGCCTTCAAGTCGCGGCGCGCCACCACCGCATCCAGGAAGCCCTTCTCCAGCAGGAACTCGGAGCGCTGGAAGCCTTCGGGAAGTTTCTGGCGGATGGTCTGCTCGATGACGCGGGGGCCGGCGAATCCGATCAGGGCGCCGGGCTCGGCGATGTTCAAGTCCCCAAGCATGGCAAAGCTGGCGGTGACGCCGCCTGTGGTGGGGTCGGTAAGGACGCAGATATAAGGCACTTTGGCGTCGTCCAATTGGCCGAGAGCGGTGGATATTTTGACCATCTGCATGAGGCTGACCACGCCCTCCATCATGCGTGCGCCACCGGAAGCGGCCACGACGATAAGTGGTATGCGGCCGAGCCGCGCGCGGTCCACGGCCCGGGCAATGGTTTCTCCCACCACTGCACCCATGGAGCCTCCAATAAAGGCGTATTCCATGGCGCTAACTACCACGTTGTGCGGCCCGAGTTGGCCAACGGCATTCAGGACAGCGTCGTCCAGCCCCGTAGCCTCCTGGGCTTTGCGCAGACGCTGCTTATAGGGCTTGACGTCGGTAAAGTTGAGCGGATCAGTGGAGCGCAGACCGCCGTCGACCAATTCATATCCGGGATCGAGAAGCATGTCGAGCCGGTCGCGCGCCCCGATCTTGAAGTGGTGTTGGCACTTGGGACAGACATTCAGGTTCGCTTCCAGATCCGCCTTGAAGATGACCGCACGGCACCCGATGCACTTGATCCACAATCCCTCGGTGCGAACGGTCTTGCCGGCAGCATCGGCGGCGCCGTTGGGGCCGGTGCCGGATTCATACTCGCCCTCTTCACGCTTGAACCAGGACATTCAGACTCTTTCTGTACTCACAGGGGTTAGTCAAAAGAACTGCGAAGATTCGACCCTCAGCCCAAGGCCCGCATCCATATTCTATTCCGCGCCGGACGGGAGCCGGTCAATGACCTGCGTGATAAGGGTGGCCCGTGAGAATTGTAAATGCCCGGTAGAGTTGCTCGGCCACAACCAATCGCGCAAGGGCATGAGCCATGGTAAGAGGCCCCAGCGAAAGCAGAAGCTGGGCCTGTGCTCTGGCTGCCGGCGACCAACCGTCGGCTGGCCCGATTGCGAAAACAATATTTTGCGCGCCCTGGTCGCGCAGCGCTCCGAGCCATGCGGCAAACGCTTCAGAAATCATCTGCCGGCCACGGCTATCAAGCAGCACAGGAACCGCAGGGGTCCTTGCCTGCTGTCGGCCGAGCCAGTCGAGCAAGGCCTCCTCGGTCTTGAATGCTTCCGTCCGGCAGCGGGCGAAGCCCGAGCAGCGATCGAGATAGAGGTGCGCAAGGGAATCAAATCCATCTTTGGAATTGGGCTTGGCGCCGATATGAGCCAGGGTGATCTGCATAGGTGGGAGGATATCCTATATTGCTGTAATGCAAAGACCTAGGGGGCGGGGTCGCCGGGAAAAGGCACTTCAAAATTCCGGGCCATTTCCATTTTATGGATTTACATGAATATGCATCCAGATTTCCGTAGATTACTAATTACTTTGCAGGCAATTGATATGCATAACTACCGTATTTTCAGAGGATAAGAGTTTTCTTCTAGATTCACAGCAGAATGGCATAGCTCATGCAAGGATAAACAACGAACTCTTCCCCCGCCCTTCCCCGGCGCTCAAGCTCCATGCTCACGGGGGATGTGATCGCACCCAAACTTTTTTCTGGAGCCTAAAGCACTCTTGTCTTTCGAGCGCGAACGGGTATTCCCCAGATCCCCCCGGACCGCATCGGCACGCCAGAGGTTCACAAAAGCATTCCCCTGATTGGGCTTTCAATCCCATGGGGATTTGGAGGAAGTCAATGCGAGATTTTCGGTTTCACCGTGTGACGGTAGTCCTCTTAGCCGTCCTTGCGCTTATGGCTGCCACGCACTTTATACAGCAGACAGCCTACAGTCAGTCGACGACTGCTGCGGGCGCGATTCAGGGAACGATTACCGACCCCAGCGGTGCTATTCTGCCCGGATCCCAAGTGACCGTCACCGAGGTAGGAACTGGCGCAAAGAAGACGCTGCTCGCGGATTCGTCGGGCTTCTATAGCGTGGCGTCCCTGGTTCCCGGTCAGTATCAGGTTTCGGCTACGAGCGCGGGATTTGCCACGACCACGACCACACTGACGGTTCAAATTGGCAACACGGCCAATGGGAACCTGAAGTTGAAACTGGGGGCTGCAACCGAACAAGTGATTGTGAATTCCGCGGCCCTTCAAGTCAACACGGTTCAATCCACCGTGCAGGGCGTATTGACCGAGGAGCAGATTGACAACTTGCCCATCAGCGGCCGCAACTTCCTCGACCTGGCTCAGTTGGAGCCGGGCGTGCAGTTGCAGGACGGTGCGGGTTTCGACCCCACGAAGGGCGGATACTCCTCAGTCTCTTTCAACGGCGTTAACGGCCGCACCGCGCGCATTCTGCTGGATGGCCAAGACATCTCGGATGAAACCGTAGGCACCTCGACGCTGAATGTAAGCGCAGGCTCCATCGAAGAATTCCAGATGAGCCGTTCTTCTCTTGACATCTCCAACGAGCTCACCAGTTCCGGCGCGGTAACCGTCAGCACGCGCTCGGGCACCAACCAGTATCACGGACAAGCGTTCGGGCTTTTGCGCGATCAAAGGGCCGGCGACGCACTCCAAGTTGGCGGCGCAGACTTTTATTTCCAGCGCGAGCAGTTCGGCATTCGTGCGGGCGGACCTTTCATCAGGGACAAGCTCTTCTTCTTTGGCACTTCCGAGCGCGTCAAGCAGGATGCCTTCGTTCCATACCAGGTGCCGAGCCCGTTTCAAGCCCTCTCTGGCGGCTGGGGATCGCCTTACCGCGACACCTATTCGGCGGGAAGGCTGGACTATAACGCGCCCAAGGGTATTCATATGTTCTTCCGCGGCGGATATGAGAACAACCTGAGCGCAAGCAACTTCAACGAGGGCTATACGCGCTACGGCAACAAAGACAACACCCCGATCTGGGCAGGCGGCGCCGATTTCGTCACCGGTAAGTTCACCCATAGCCTGCGCGCCAGCTACCTGAAATTCCACAACCTGATCGGCGACAATTCGATCGGCCTTCCGGACCCGATCCAGAACGCCCGCGTATATCTCAGCATTCACGGCTTCCGCGCCGGCCCGAACGTAAATGCGCCTCAGCAGACGTTTCAGTCGGACAAGCAGTTCCGCTATGACGCGGGCGTGTCGATCAAGTCGCATGTGCTCGGTTATGGAGTCAGCTTGAACCGGATTCTGGGCGGTGGACTAGCCGCCTTCTTTAACAATGGCCCAGAGGTTTCAGGATCGGGAGCGTTCTCTAAAGGCCCTATCGGCACCGGCGGCAGCGGATTGGCCAGCGACCCGACCGCCTATGAGACGTCCGTCTTCGTTATGGGCAATGGCGAAGGCTTCAGCACCGAGAAGTCGCAATTTGGCTTACCTGCCGGTGGCCAGGCCGATTGGCGTATGGGACTCTATGTTGGGGATACATGGAAGGTGCTGCGGAGGCTGAGCGTGAACTATGGCATTCGCTATTCTCGTGACACCGGCCGCAGTGACTCGGATCTGGCGCCAACACCCTGCTCGGATGCGGTAACGACGTTTGGCGCCGCGTCTCCATGCACCACCGGCAATCTGCTTGATGCCCTTACTCCAGGCCTTGGGCAGCCGGTACATCAGCCGAACACCAACTTTGGGCCAAAGGGCGGCTTTGCCTATGACCTGCGAGGCGACGGCAAGACTGTAATCCGCGGCGGACTCGGGCTGTACTTTGAAAACAGCGTGTTCAATAACGTGCTTTTCGATCGTGAAACCCGCCTGTCCAAAGGGCTGTTCTTTGGCAGCGAGACACTCACACCCTCCAACTCCTTTGCCACGATGGCCGATGGGTCAACCGTGAGCTCCATTACCGTGAATGGCGTAACCAGACCGCTCACCGAGCTATGGACAGATGCAATCAGCGTTTCCGCGCCCTATTGGGCTGAATTGCAAAACCTGTACCAGACCAACACGAAGGCGGTCGGGGCCGCGGCCAATGGAGTCTATCTCGCCAACACCTTGACCGAGTCCGCGGACACCGAGGGCACCTATGTGTACGCTCCGAAGTACCGTACTGCGCGTTCCATCCAGATCAATATTGGCGTGCAGCGCGAAGTGTGGAAGGGCGGCATTCTTAGCGCGGATTACCTTCGCAACATCGGTGAGCACTTCATGCAGTCGATCGACGAAAATCACGTCGGTGACGCAAAATACCTCGATACCAATGTGGCGAACAGCGCGATCAGTGCCACCTTGGCAGCATGCGGCACAAAGACGGTCACCGTTTCGTCGATCGATCAGGCAATCCAGGCATGCCCAGGCCTCGACACCGATTCCAGCGGGGTCGTTCACGGTGCCACCATAGCCGACTTTGCGGGAAATGGGTTAGATTCCGGAATTTCCGTAACCGGTGGCTTCCCATCCGCAGGCTTGGCGGCCTTCGGTGGCAAGAACCCCAAGTTCGGTGAAATGTCGATCGTCTATCCCCAGGGCCGCTCGGTATACAACGGCTTGCAGGCCAGCCTGCGCCAGGAAACACGCATCCCGTTGCGCGGCATCAAGGGCTCCAATTTCGAGATTTCCTACACGTACTCCCGATTCCTCAGCAGCGCCGGTGGTTCGGGTGTACTCGGCCAGACCTCTTCCGCAGACCAGAACTTCACTCCCGGTTCGTGGGACAACAACCACCCCACCCAAAATATGGGGCCCGGCGGTTTGGATCGCAGGCAGCAGTACTCCTATGGAGGTAATTTCACATGGGCCGGCGGCCTCAAGACCAGCATCATCGGCCACTACTACACCCCGTTGTCCACGAACCTGTATCTGGACTCGGGCGGCAACACCGCAGGCGAGATCTTCCAATCGGATGTAACGGGGGACGGCACGGTACAGGACATTCTCCCGGGGCAGAAGCCAGGCGCGTTCATGCGTGGGGTTACACCTCACAATCTGGCCAACGTGATTGCCAACTACAACAGCACCTCTTCTGGCAAAACTACGCCGGCCGGCCAGGCGCTGATCAGCGCTAACCTCTTCACGCCCGCCCAACTTACCGCGCTGGGAGCGCTAACCCGGACCATTGCTCCCCCTGTTCCAAACAACGTCGGCAACGGCGCTCTGAAAACCTTTGACTTCGTGCTCGGACGGCCGATCAAAATCGCGAAACTGGGAGAGAAGTTCTCGTTCGACCCTACGGTCTCGTTCTTCAACTTGTTCAACTTCGCCAACTATCAAGAGGTTACAGGCAATCTGAACTCAGCGGTGCAGTCGGGCTCGGCGAACGGCACTGACGGCTCGTTCAGTGCCGACGACCCGTACAACCGCAATTCACTGCGCGCCGGCAACGGCTCGGGTGTTTTCGGCCAGGGCGTTTCCCGAGTGATTGAATACGGATTGAAGATCAACTTCTAAAGACACCTGGGGGCCGGGCAGGACGGGGAGCCTTCGGGCTCCCCGTCCTATTTGGCGTCAGGTTCGGCCCCCTTGTCCATCTAAGTAAACTCTGATTAAGTCACCCCTTTTGAAGGGTTACGGGCTTTTACAGGCTGCGGAAAAACCCCATCTCTCAGGCTCTGTAACAGGGCACGACTTCAGTCGTGCCGATAAAGCCAATAAAATCAATGGGCTTTAGCCCCTGCGGGAGTGCCATTTGGACCAATCTCTCCGAAATCATGCCTTTTCCCGCAGCCTGTTTTAGCCCCCGAGGGAATGTCGGCTGCTCAAAACGAACTTGGTTCAGAGCTTCCCTAAGCTCCCAACCAAACTATCCGTTGCAACAACTTTTTGGGAATCTTTCCCCGTTCCCCGCAATCCAACGGGATGAACACGATTTCCAAGGAGCCTCCCCCGAATGACCTTGTCCGCCGTTGAAGTCCACAAGCTGAAGCAAGCCCCCGCCCTCGATGGTGTTCTGCCCACAATCCTCCATCGCTGGAGCCCGCGTTCGTTCAGCGATCGCGATGTGAGCCCCGCCGACCTGAAAGCCATCTTTGAAGCCGCCCGCTGGGCCGCCTCTTCCTACAACGAGCAGCCGTGGCGCTTCTTTGTCGGCAGGCGCAACTCCCCGACCTACCAAAAGATCTTCGGGGCATTAATCGAGTTCAACCAGGCCTGGGCCAAGTCCGCCCCGGTGCTCATCCTGGGCGCCGCCAGGACCACGTTCTCCCACAATGACGCCCCTAACCGCGTTGCGCTCTATGACCTGGGAGCCGCCGCATCCTACTTGACCCTGCAAGCCGCCGCCCTCGGCCTCTCCTCCCACCAGATGGCCGGATTCGACGAAGCTGCCGCACGCAAAGCCCTTGAAGTTCCAGAAAACTACATCATCGGCGCCGTCATTGCCGTCGGCTACCAAGGCGAGCCCGCAGCTCTCCCAAACGAGCAGATGCTGGCGCAAGAGACCTCTCCACGCGTGCGTAAACCATTGAGCGAAATTGCGTTCTCCGCCTGGGGCCAACCCGCCGATTTAGGCTGATCCCATCTCCAGCCTCCGTTTTCCGGCGCCTCTGCTCTAGAGTGGAGGCTGGAGGAAATTCCAATTGACTTATAAGCCGCCACGGCGGCCAGTCCCACGCCGCCAGGCGCCCCGGCCCCGGCCCCGATCCCAGCCCCGCAGTTGGCAAGTCCGTTTGGCCGTCTCGGCAGCCGCGGTCGTTCTGGCGCTTTTGGCTTGGGGAGCCATCGCCCGCGAGCTCGCCCCGCTATCCAACACCACCATCATCCGTTTTGACGCCATCATCGTGCTCGGCTCCTCGGCGGATAGCGATGGCAACCCTACACCCCAACAACTGGCTCGAGTAAATGAGGCAGTACATGAGTACGAACTTGGCGTCGCGCCGCGGCTCATCCTTACCGGCGGGGCGGTATACAACCGCTTTGTCGAGGCGCGCGTAATGGCGCAGACGGCCCATGCGATGGGCATTCCCGAGTCAGCAATCTATGTGGAGCCGGATTCCCAAGACACCATCCAGAACGGCTGCTATGCCATGCACATCATGAAGGTCCACCGTTGGCGCGCGGCCGAGGTTATTTCCAATGCCAGTCACCTGCCCCGCGCCGGGCTGATCTTCAGCCATCTGCCGCTCCAATGGCGCATGCATTCCGCCCCGCCTCTTCAACCGGTTCCTGTGGTTCTCGCGGTTACCGGAACAACAATCGAGACCTTGAAAACAGTGCGCTACCTGGTTTGGACTCGTCAGATGGAGCGCTGCGAACCCTAGCGCAACTCCGGTCCTTATTGTCCCCCCTTGGCGCAGTCCTGTAAGCTGGTTCATGATGCGCCTTCATGTAAGACTTTCCGCCTCTCTCTTCGCCGTGGCTGCGCTGGTTCTCTGCGCCGGAACCCGCACCCAAGCCCAGGGCAGCACCGCTCAAACCTCTGGCAACGGCGCCTACGTTGTTGTCGATCCGCTCGCCAACGTGCGGTATGACAACCGCTATGACCTTTCTGTGGGCCTGGCCTACCAGCACATCAAAGCCGGCCCGAATATCCTCCAAGGCTCCAATCTCGGCGGGATCGACCTCTCTGCCTCATACTGGCTCAGCAAGCATTGGGCCTTGGAAGGCTCCGGGCGCAGCTTTCTGGGCACCAGCGGCGCGGCCCCAAACACGCTCAACATCCGTGGGCCGTTTATCCAGGAGCACGTCTTTGCCGCGGGACCCGAGTGGCTCGGGCCGCACAACAAGCATGGTGCGCTCATCGCTCACGTCCTGGTCGGCGGGGCGTATGGAAAATTCGAGGGAGACCTGCATGGAAACTCCCCAGCCATTGTGGATTTCTATAACGACCAGATCGCTCCGGCAGCCATCATCGGCGGCCACATCGACCTGAACCGCTCCGCGCACTGGGCCTTCCGCATTACCCCGGACGCGTTGCTTACCCGATATGCCATCAACTATGGCAGCAATATCACCCAGACCGATATCAACTTCGGCATCTCCGTCGGCGTGCAATACAAGTTCAACAAGAAGCGCTAAGCCGTCCACTCGTACAATCCGCTTGGCCCCGTGAGTCGGTCGCAATCGCTCAATCCGCCTGGGCCCGCGAGTCGTCCGCAATCGCTCAATCCGCCTGGCCCCGCGAGTCGACCGCAATCGCAGCTCCTCCCGGTAGGGAGGAAACGAAAATAGCCCGGGGTGAAGCGCAGCGCAACCCCGGGGCTGGATCGCCGTCACAGACCACCGCCCCGTAGGGGCGGTACGAACCCAGACCATATTCTCAATCCCTGTTCATGCGGTCGCGAGATTTTCCCCGCCACCACTTTCATCTAAGTGTGTTATGCTCCCTCGTTCAGTAACTCCTGTGGACAAATGCCACTTGAAAACATAATGTACCGGATAGCGGTGCACACAATTCAGACCAGAAAAGCCGCGAGGGCTGGATCCCATGGACATGAAAGACACGCTTGGAGTATTGCTTGCCGGCGGGGCCGGTGAAAGGCTCTTCCCGCTAACCCGCGATCGCGCCAAACCGGCCGTGCCTTTCGGCGGTCACTACCGCATCATCGACATCACCCTCTCCAACTGCATCAACTCAGGTCTGCGCAAGGTCTACGTCCTCACCCAGTACAAAGCGCTCTCGCTCAACCGCCATATTCGCGAAGGCTGGACCGGAATCGTAGCCCAGGAATTAGGCGAGTTCTTCGAGTTGCTGCCCCCGATGCAGCGCACCGGCGCCAATTGGTACATGGGCACGGCGGATGCGGTGTACCAGAATATTTACTCCATCGGCAGTGAGCAACCAAAGTACATGATCATCCTCTCCGGCGACCATATTTACAAAATGGATTACAGCCGGATGCTGGAACACCACAAGGAGACCAAGGCGGAAGTTACACTCGCAACTCTGCCCATCGCGCCCGACGAGGTGAAGCAGTTTGGCGTGGTCGAGGTCGCCGCCAATGGAGACGTTCTCGGCTTCCAAGAGAAGCCCGCTCAGACCAGCTTCCGCTCATTCGCCAACCCCAATGCCGTGGATGCCTCGATGGGTATCTACATCTTCAACACCGAGGTCCTGCTCAAGGCGCTCATCGCCGATGCGGAAGATCCTAAGTCGAAGCACGATTTTGGCCATAACATCCTTCCCAACCTGCTCGGCAAGAAAAAGATGATGGCCTACAGCTTCGTGGATGAGAACAAGCAACAGGCGCTCTACTGGCGCGATGTGGGCACCCTGGACGCTTACTATGACGCCAACATGGACCTGTGTTCGGTTTCGCCGGTCTTCAACCTGTACGACAAGAGCTGGCCCATGCGCACACGCGCGCGCCAGTATCCGCCGGCCAAATTCGTCTTCGGCGAACCAGGCCGCTCAGGCATGGCCGTCAATTCCGTCATCACCGCCGGCGTCATCATCTCCGGCGCTTCGGTTTCAAACTGCGTTGTCTCGCAGGACGTGCGCGTGAACTCCTACTCCAATGTGGACGCGAGTATTATCTTCTCCCACGTCAACATTGGCCGCCACTGCCGAATCCGCAGGGCGATCATCGACCGCCATGTACATATTCCCGAAGGCACGGTCATCGGCTTCGATCCGGTCGAGGACAAGCGCCGCTACTTCGTCACCCCGTCGGGCCTGACGATTGTCACTCGTGACGCTTCGCTGTTTGAAAACCCCGTCGATCCCGACTTCCAACAGCGATATTAATTCAATTCCTGCCTTTCCCCGGGTCTCAATATTCGAGACCCGGGGAAAGGCGGCCAACAAAGGTCACGACTGGAACGGATCGTTTACCTCCATAAGCAACTCCCAGATTGCACGTACGCGCGGATACATCAAGGCGCGCCAAACAGCCGTGTCCTTCAGGGTCCATGCCTCGGGGGTACTGAACCAATAGCCATTCTTCTCGTTCATCCAGGATTGCCGATAAACACCCCAGCCGATGTGCAGTGCAGCTAACTGCATGGCCCCGTCGCCCGTATCCTTTCCCCAGTGATATAGATTGGCGGCGGCGGCATAACTTACACCCGTCCACACCTCGAAGTGATGCCGAAACTCGCTGTCACCCACTCCGGGAGTCGAATCGGGGTGCAGCGCGTTGGCCGCGCCAATTTCGCCGATGCCATCCTCGTCCATATCCATGAGGGGCCTGACGCACCTCTTGAACATCTGCCGGTAATGGGAGGTCATGCGCTCCGGAGTCAGCACCGGTGCAAGGCCGGTTACATCCACATAACGCTGGCCTAACATTACGTCGGCCATAATGTCCGTGTTCTTCTCGTTGTATTGGTAATACCCCAGCTCAGGGTTCCAGAACTCTCTCTCCGTGCTGGCCCGGGCCTTATCCAATTCCGCCGCCACTTCCCCTGCAAAGGAGCTCTCCTTGCGGAAGTCAGCCATCGCCTTCAGCCCTTCCAGCGCGCCGATCCACAGCGTTGCATTGAAGCATTTGTTGGCCAGGTACTCATCGCTTTTCATCTCGGTGATGCCGTCACTATCGGTATCTGTAGTCTTCTGATAGCGATAACTCCTGAGAAGCGCTGGCCAAACTTCATCCAGAATCTTGTGATCTCCGGTCTTATGCCAATAGGCGTGAACCTGCTGCATATACTTGGGTGCAAACTCTCCCCAGGGAATCGTCCTCCGGCCCGGCGTGCCGTGAGTCATGTTATAAGACGGCGCATAACAGTCGTAGTTAAAGAACGGATCCAGGTCAGGCGACCCGATGTTATGTGGCGCGCTGCCATCCGGAGTGTCCATAATGCAGTCGGCGAAACACATCAGAATGTCGCGCTCAATCCGCGGCCACAGGTCCCGGTTGGTGCGGCAATAGTGGTGACGAACATCCAGCGCCTCGGCGTCGCGATACTCCAGGCTCTCCATCACAAACTCGAGATGCTGCCCCGGCCAGTTGCCGAATTGCTTCTTCTTGGTGATGCACCCGTTCTCCCAGAAAGACCCGAAGACGCTGTAGTAAAGCTCGTTCAGCCCGCCCTGCTTGAGCCAGACAGGATAAGCCTCGTTTTCAATAATCGCTCCGGTCCACGACTCAACCGCTTTCAGCCAGTTTTCGCGCTGCAGCAAAGCTTCTTTGGCAATGGCCAGCGCCTGGCCCTCCTTCTTCGGGAAATACTCCGTGTACCGTCGCAGCCAGCGTGTCCCTTCTCCAAACTGCACCTCCGGGAAGAACCACGACAGCACGAAAGGCACAGATACTTCGCCTCCCGAAGGAACTTCAACCTCTACCGCCAGCGCTCCGCACGGTAACTCTGTATTCGTACTTAGTGCCGAGTTACTAAGTGATCCTTTAGCCGCGAACGGACCCCAGATATCGGCGCCGTCGCCCGTTCCGTCCCACGCAGTAACATAAGTAGCGTTGCCTTGCGTAGCAATGCACCATGCGGAGCCCTGCGTTCCCGGCGTGTTGGACGCATGGTCGGCTTTCATCACGATAGCGGTGATTTCCCCCGGCACCGCTCCAGCATTCGCCACGTGGTTGCTCAATCCGCTGCGGCTTTCCTGTGTAGACGGTGGACGGTCCCCTGATAAGCCCAGATTTATAGTAGTTTCGCGCAGGTTTTGCGGTTCGGTGTAAGCAGCGTTGGGAAAGGTGAACATGACCGAGACTTTGGCCGGGACCTTCAAAGGGTTACGCACCTTCATCGTGAAGAAAGCCACCGGCAGAGAGGTTTCGCGATAGTTGTCCTTGACGATCGGGCTGAAGAAATTAAGAGAAATTTCGGTGTCGAATACCTTGTATGTGACCCAACCGCGCGGAAACAAAGCGTGATAATCCCCGTCCCCCTTGTCGAGTCGCTTCCAGGCCGGCAGCACATCGTCCGTGGCCAGGGTGCGAACCTTTGCCTCCTTGCCCTGAACCTGTTCCCGGACATGAAAGCCCGCCTGCGAAAGGAAGCGCTCTTCATAACGACCGGGCTTCATCATCCATGGACCGAAAGAACCCGCGACGTTGTACATGAAATTGCCCGCGCCGATGCCACCCAACGGCATCCCCTTTTTCGTGCGCGTCTTGGTGTCCAATGGGCTTAGGTAATACTCCATCTCCGATTTGGCCGGAGGGGTAGGCCGCTGAAGCTCCGGAGTGTCGCCCAACGGATGCTTCCACGCGCAGTCCGGAATGGAAGAGTGGTGAGCTGGTTCGGTTCCGCCTTTGCACGACTGCTTCTTGCCTGTCTCCTCACCGCTCTTTGGCAGCCCCTGTGTTTCCGCGTTTCCCTTCAGAGCCTCCGCTCCGGCAACCTTGAGTGCACCCAGTCCAAGCCCGATACTGGCAATGAACTTCCGGCGGTCATATTTCATCGTCAACCTGCTCCCTGCGCCCTTCGTGAACGAATACCCTAATGGCTTTTCACAGCAATGCGAAAGCCCCGAGCGTTGCCGCTACGGAGCACTTTCAAATGGTGTGGAATCACGGCGAGAATTCTACAGCCTGCCCGCCCGAGTGTCATCACGATTTGTTGCTGAAGGAATCCGAGACCTTTCGATCCATGAACGCTCTAACTAAACACCAGAGCCTGCGTTTGGGTGTTTCGCCTCGGTAAAACGTATGTTGCTTGACCAACAAGATTCTGACTCACCCCGCACCGTCGCACTGGGCAAAGTCCAGCGCCTCGGCCGGCGGGCCTTCATCGTCTCCGCCGCAGGCGCGGTAAGTGCCATTGCTTTCTGGGGTCTGCGCCGCAGCACCATTGCCGCCGCCCGGCCCTTGGCCGCCAACGAGGGCCCCGCCACCGTCACAGTCGTAGAGTTTTCCCCCACCGGCGAGAAAACCGGTACCGTAACCGTCCCCCGCATCATCAGAACCGACGCCGACTGGAAGAAGAGTCTCCCCGCGGCTTCCTTTTGGGTCACGCGCCACGCAGACACCGAGCGCCCCTTTACCAACGACCAGTGGGACGCGCGTGAGCGCGGCATCTTCCGCTGCATCTGCTGCAACCTGGCCCTGTTCAACTCAGACGCGCGCTTCGAGTCCGGCACCGGCTGGCCCAGCTTCTGGCAGCCCATCGCCCAGGAGAATGTGGTGGACACCGTCGATGGAAGCCTGATGGTGGTCCGCACGGCGGTCTCCTGCCGGCTCTGCGATGCACATCTCGGCCACGTCTTCAATGACGGCCCCGCGCCCACCGGCCTCCGCTACTGCATCAACTCCGTGGCCATGCGATTCGTGAAGCTGGGATAACCGTTGCTTCTGTCCCCGTCTTATTTGCCTTTGTAATCCCGGAACAGCTCCGGGAATTGCTGCTTGAGCGCCTCGACCTTGGGGCGATCGCAGACCAGGATGTAAGGATTGCCGGGATTGTGGAGGGCGTAGTCCTGATGATAGGACTCGGCGTCGTAAAACCCTTGCAGCGGGACAACTTGTGTGACGATCCGCTTTGGGAACACATGCGCCGAATCGAGTTGCGCGATGTACGCGTGGCTGATTCTTTGCTGCTCCTCGGTCGCATAGAAGATGGCGGAACGATAAGAGGTGCCAAACGTCTGGTCCCTGCCGGTTCAGTTGCGTTGGATCGTGCGCCACCGAGAAAAATATCCGCAGCAGTTGCCCGTATGTGATCTTCGATGGATCGTAGACCACGCGGACCGATTCCGCGTGCCCAGTAGTCTCCGTTGTCACCTGCTCATAAGTTGCGGTGTTGGCGGAGCCTCCTGCGTAACCGGCTGTGGTGGCAATAACGCCCTTCACGCGCTCAAATACAGATTGCGTGCCCCAGAAACACCCTCCGGCGAAGACCGCGGTTTGTTTGCCCTGAGTCTGTGCTAATGGAGCATCCGTGGCAGCCGCCGGAACTGGCGTCTTTGTAGCCGCCCGGCAACCGGCGCAAATCGTCAAGGCGATCAAAGATGAAGCAAGAAAGCTGCGAACGGCGAGTGTGGGCATACGTCTCCCCGGGTCGTTGGCTTTTTGACCCGCACCCCTGGAGATGCGCCGGGTGGGGAAAGGTCACAAACCGTTAACCCTCCAGCCATCGAATTCTCCCCCACCGTTTGCATAAAATTACAGTCATCCGGCGCACAATATCTACAGCGCGTCAAGATGACCGGCAAAGACAAGGTGGAACTCACATTCATCGAGAATCCACCCAAAGCCGCGACCTCAGGATGCCGATAAAGCCAATAGAATCAATCTGGCTTCAACCCTTGCCGAAGCCCATTGGGCGGATTTGTGAGTGGAATTCCGCGAAATTTCGCATGACCCCCACCCCCCCCACCTCATTTAGGGCATTTTCCAGGTCGGTTATTCAACTAAGTATCAATGAATGAGTACCTTACAAAATCAACAATAAACAAAGCCGTCGGATTTTCAGCCAGTTTTGAGCAGAAATTTCCACTTTTTACGCTATTTGTTAGTCCCCACCGGCATTGTCGACCCGGAGCATGAAACCTTGCGCCCGCCGCAGCCGCCCGCTAACTTGCCAACTTGCGATTCCCGCGCAGCGGGAGCCAACTCGCTGCATTTGATCAAAAATCCAGTCACTTTCACTTTAATTTCCTCCTGGCGTTCCAAGCCGCAGCGGCGAGTTGCCACTGGAGCTGCAAAAACATAAAGGCCCCGCAGAGGGCCTTCATGGGTTGAGTTCCAGTCTTCTCGCTTTAAGCGGGAGGCCTCACCGAATTCGAAACGGGAGGCTTTACCGAATTCGGACTAGGAGGCTTGACCGAGTTTGGGGAGGCGGGCGGAGCCGTGACGGTGTTCCTTGGTGGTTTGACGGAGTTCGGAATCGCGGCCAGAACTTGCGCTGAATGGGTCGATGGGTCCACTTTGGTCCACTCCTGTGTGATATTCCCTTGCGGGTTGATGAGAAAAGTGTTGCGGTTGGCGATCTTGAATCCGGCGTAGTTGCCCAAGGAACCGTAGGCATCCACGACGGTGTGGTTGGGGTCGGCGAGCAGGCGGAAGGTCAATCCCTCCTTCGTGCAGAACTGCTTGTGGCTGTCGGGCGTGTCCACGCTGACGCCCACAACGACCGCATTCTTTGCTTCATACTGAGGCAGATCGCGCTGGAAGTTATGCGCCTCAAGGGTGCAGCCCGAAGTCATGTCCTTGGGGTAGAAGTAGAGTACGACCCATTTGCCGCGAAAGCTCCCCAGCGATATTTGGGAGCCATCCTGCGAAGGCAGGGAAAAGCCAGGCGCAGCCTGGCCGACGGTGGGCATGGTTTGATCGGCGGCGTGGACCGTGACGAACGCGGCCGCGGCCACCAACACCGCGGCAAGGATAACGAGGAGCGATTTTCTCACAAGAAACCTCCTGGAACCAGGGAACAGGGGATAGTTGACAACAGGAACAGCAATGGGGAAATCTTCCAGCTCTCAGTATCGGCGCGAAGTGGCAACAATTGCAATGCCTGCCTCACCAGCGCGGTTGAGCAAGGCATCGCGGTCGAAGAGCAAGGTGCGCCCTGCCTCAACAGAAAGGCAACTCGCGCCGGCCCGGATCATGGCCTCGACCGTCGCAATCCCGATGACTGGAACGTCGAAACGCATATCTTGCTGGGGCTTTGCCACTTTCACGACGGTCAGGCGGCGCTCCAGTGTCGATGCCTCGTCCCGCATGGTTCGCATCAGTTGGCCGGCCCGCTCGATAGCCGCGTCGGTGCCTTCCATGGCCTCCACTGCAACGCAGGCCTGCGCGGCCACCACCACGGTTTGGCCAATGTCGAAGCCGGCCACTGCTTGCGCCACGCCCAGGCCGTACTCGATGTTGCGGCGCTCGTCATCATCCGGCGCGCGAGTCGTGAGCAGGCCTTCCTGGGCCAACAGGGGCTCGAGGAACGCGGTAGAACTGATGAGTTCGATGCCTTCGTCGCCCAGAACCTTGGCCACGGCGCCGAGCAGCATGTCCGTGGAGCGCGTGCGCAGATTGAGCAGTAGTTTGGCCAGTCGCCAGTCCGGGCGGATGCTGGAGAAGATCTGTTTATGCTTCACCTGTCCGGCCATGACGGCCATGGACACGTCTTCTTTTTTGAAGTATTCGATCAGGCGCGATAACTCCCCGAGCGAAAGCCAAAGGACGGTTACACGCTGGTCGCACGCGGCCCGATGATTGATTTCCGGGTCGGTTTCTTCGCGAATGGCCGCAACCACAACGTCAAAGCCTTGCGCCCGCGCCGCGTCCAGCAGCAGGAAGGGGAAACGGCCGTTGCCGGCGATGAGGCCAAGCTTCATGGCTATTTGATAACCCCGCGGTGGCTTCGGTCGATGAAGGCGGCGACGATGGCAACGTCTTCGCCTTCCAGTTCCTTGATCTTCTCCAACGCCTGAGTGGTGTTGAGTTTGGCGCTGAGCAACAGGCGGAATGCTTTCTGGAGCACCTGCAGCCGTTGCGGCGAGAAGCCGCGCCGTGCCAAGCCTATTTTGTTGATCCCGAATGCCTTGTTTTCCCTTCGCGCCGAGGTCAGCGAAAAAGGCAGCACGTCCTGCGTCACGATGGTGCCTCCGCCGACAAAGGCATATTGGCCCACTACACATTGCTGGTGGACAGGGCAGAAGGCGCCAACGGTGGCGTAGTCCTCGATTGTCACGTGGCCGGCGAGCGTGGCGGAGTTGGCCAGAATGCAGTGGCTGCCTACGTGGCTATCGTGGCCGATGTGAACGCACGTCATCAGCAGGCAGTTTGAGCCAATTTGAGTGACGCCGCCGCCGCCCACTGTGCCGCGGCTGATTGTAACGGATTCGCGGATCGTGTTGTTGTCGCCGATCACGGTTTCTGTGGGCTCGCCGCGGTACTTCAGATCCTGCGGCGAAACACCGACGGCACAGAACGGATGAAACGTATTGCCAGAGCCGATCCGAGTGCGCCCGTCCAACACCACATGAGAGATCAGGGTATTCTCTTCGCCCAGCACGACATCGGGTCCAATGGTAGAAAAAGGGCCGACGGTGCAGGATGCGGGAACCACCGCTCCCTGAGCGATGACGGCACTGGGATGAATACTCACTCCGGCAACACCGCTTCCTGGGCCAAGGCGGTCTCTGATGGAACTGCCTCGGGCACTGCGGGGCGCGGCTCACGCACTCTTGGCACCACCTGGCAGGTTAGCGTCGCTTGGCAAGCCAGCTTGCCATCGACATAGGCCTTGCCTTCAATGCGCCCGGCGCGGGTCTTGAATGACAGGACTTCGACCTCGATGCGCAACTGGTCGCCTGGCGTTACGGGGCGGCGAAACTTGGCGCGCTCAATGCCGGTAAA
>PLZC01000132.1 GCA_003151985.1 Acidobacteriaceae bacterium | reverse complement strand
GCCTTCGCGCAGTCCTCCATCGGCACCTGGTTTGTAGCCTTCATGATCTTTGTGCTGGCGGTCTGCATCTTCACCTATGTTTTGCAGCGTAGTCACCTCAAAGCCGAGCATCACCTTGAGTCGCTGGTCAGCCGCGAGTCCAGCTTCCTGTTCAACAATCTGGTTCTATTGACCGCCTGCTTTGTCATCCTGTGGGGAACGCTCTTCCCCATCCTCTCAGAATACGTAGTGGGCAACAAAGTGACAGTGGGCGCGCCCTGGTATAATACCGTCGCCATTCCCATCGGCATCTTCCTGCTGTTTCTCACCGGGGTTGGTCCTCTGCTCCCGTGGCGGTCCACCTCGCTCAAGAGCATCCGCCGCAACTTTGTCCTTCCCGTAATTGTGCTTTGGGCAACGGTGATCGTGTGCCTGGCCGTTGGCGTACGGCCCTGGAAAGACGGTGGCATCGACAGCGGCAACTTCTACGCGCTGGTTGCCTACGCAGTTTCAGCCGCCGTTGCCGCCGCCATCATTTCGGAGTTTTTGCGCGGCGCCGGAGTGATTCGAAAACAAACCGGGCGCAATTTGTTTTCGGCCATCTATCTGCTCACCCGCCGCAACACCCGCCGCTATGGCGGTTATGTCATCCACCTTGGCGTGGTGATCATCGTCATTGGACTGGCCGGGGCTGCCTTCAATAGCAGCCGTGAGGAGGAGATGGCTCTGCACGACCGATTGGCCATCGGCCCTTACACGCTGGAGTGCGTCGGCTTTACCCAGGATTCCAACCTCAACTACAACTCCGAGTACGCCATGCTGGACGTCTACAAGGGAGGCAAGAAGCAGTTTCAGATGACTCCCGAGAAGCGCGTCTACCTGGCCAGCGAGCAGCCGCAGACCATGGTGGCCATCCACTCGGTTCCCTGGTGGGATTTGTACGTGGTCTACGAAGGCACGAATCCGTCCACGGGTCAGCCCATCATCAAGGCCTTCCTCAATCCTCTGGTAAGTTGGATCTGGGCCGGGGTGGCGATTATTGTCTTCGGTACGGTGGTGGCTTTGGTTCCCAGCATCACTCCGGCCACGGCGGCCCTGCGCGTACCCGCTCGAGCGGCCCCCTCTGAGCCGGCGTTGAGGGGAGGCCACGAATGAGGTCTTCCACCCGATTTACATTTTGCATCAGGACGGCGCAGGCGCTGTTGCTGGCGGTTGCGGTGTGTTTCTCGCTGGGCGCAACCGATGCCGGGTCCCGGTTCACCGATCTGAATCACCGCCTGATGTGCACCTGCGGCTGCGCGGAGATCCTGGGTGAATGCAACCACGTGGGCTGCCCGAATTCCGCAGGAGAGCTTGACGAGTTGCGTGCGGGCATCGCCGCCGGAACCAGCGACAAGGAAATCCTCACCTCATTCGTTGGCAAGTACGGCGCGACTGTGCTGGCTGCTCCCACCACGCAAGGCTTCGACCTCGTGGCGTGGATTGCGCCCTTCGCTGTGTTTGCCGCTGCAATGCTCGGCACCATCCTGCTTGTTCGCCGCTGGACAGTAGGCAAGTCTGAAGCACCAGTCCCTCTTACCGATCCAGCGACAGTTGCGCTGCGCGAACAGGTCCGCCGGGATACCGGCAGTGACGGAGGTTATTGAGCCATGACTGATTCATTGGGCCTGATTGCCGGCGCGCTCATGGCGCTTGCGCTTTTTGTCTACACGTTCTGGCCTGAAAACGTCTTTGCCAGCCAGCGCGTGAAAACTCGCCTGGATTTCCTGCTGGAACGCAAGGACCAACTCTACGAGAACCTGAGAGACTTGAACTTCGAGTATCGCGCCGGAAAGTATCCCGACGAGGATTTCGTAGTTCAGCGTGCGCAGCTTGAAGACGAAGCGGCCTTGTTGATGACCGAGATTGAGCAATTGCAGCAGGCCTGAATCTCTGCGGTTGGGAAACCGAAGCTGGGTTTCCCATGTCTCAATTTTGAGACATGGGAAACCACGAACCCCAACCAGCCCAAGTTCGATAGCAACTGAACCACCCTGAAGGACTCGCTCTTCGCTCTCTCCTTCACAAACCCAACTCACTTGATAGGACTTCCTCACAAATATGAAACTGACTCAGCTTCTTCTCCGCTCCGCTTTTTTGAGCCTCCTGCTTTCCAGCACTCTGGCTCAAGCCGCTCAAGTTTCCGGCAACGTTACCAACAAGACAACCGGCAAGCCCTCCGCGGGTGACACCGTGGTCCTGGTCGACGTAGGCGCCGGCATGTCTGAAGCCGCCACCGCCAACACCGATGCCAAAGGACACTACTCCATGAACGGGCCCGGCGCCGGTCCTTACCTTGTAAGGGCCACGCACCAGGGTGGAACCTACTTTATCGCCGCGCCGCAGGGTGGCGCGTCAGGCGACATCGGCGTCTACGATGTTGCCGCCAAAGTGGATGGCGTCGCGATCGACGCCGATATGCTGCTCGCGGAAGCTGCCGCCGGCACATTGCGGGTCCAGGAGCGGTATCTCGTGCGCAACACAAGTTTGCCTCCCAAGGCCCAGTTGAGCAGCAACACATTTGAGATTGTGCTGCCGCCCGACGCGGTGCTTGAGGGCGCATCGGCCACGCGCCCCGGAGGCATGGCCACCAACACGCGGCCTGTCCCGCTGAGCCAGAAGCAGCACTACACATTCAATATTCCGATTCAACCCAACCAGGGCGAAAAGGAAACCCTGTTCGAGGTGGAGTACCACATCCCGTACAGCGGAAAGTACACTTTTAGCCCGCAGCCGCAAATGCCTACAGACAACGTAGTGGTCTATCTGCCCAAGGGCATGTCCTTCTCCGCTGGACAAGGCACGACCTTCCAAAGTGTGCAGGAAGACCCGCGAGTTCAGACTTACGTTGCCAAGAATGTGCATCCGGGCCAGAGCGTGTCCTACACCGTTTCCGGCGAGGGACAAATGCCGCGCGAAGCGCAGAACTCGGCGCCCGGCCAGCCGGCGGATGGCGGCATGGGAGAAGCTGCGCAGGGAGATGCAAGTGCGCCAGGCAGGCCTGGAGGCGGCATCGGCAACCCCATCGGCACTCCCGATCCGCTGACGAAATATAAGTGGTGGATTCTCGCTGGACTCGCCCTGCTATTGGCTGCCGCGGCGGCCTTCCTGCTGCGCAAGCAGTCCGGACTGGCCACGGCGGGCGTGCCCCTATCGGCGCCGGAAGCAGCATTTGAAGCCAGGCCACAGCAGGCCTTTGGCGCTTCAGCAAGACCCTCAACCGGAAAGCCCGCCGCATATGCCGCCCCGGTGGCGACCGGCAACGCAACGATTCTAAACATCCTGAAGGACGAATTATTCAACCTGGAAAGTGAAAAGCTTTCCGGCACGATTTCCGCCGCGGAGTACGCCGAGGTAAAGGCCGGCCTTGAAGCGCTGCTGAAGAGGGCGCTGAAACGAGGATCGTAGACGCGCAAGCAGGGAACAAGGGAATAGGGAACGAGCGAACAAGCATCCCTGGCTGCGAATTGCGCCTTCGCAGCCAGGAACTGTTGGCGGCCAGATGTTCCCTGTTCCCTTGTTCCCTGGACTAACCCGCAAAATTGCGACACTCGTTAAGGGAACACTCTGCAGCGAATGAAAGGATCTGCGAGTAGGGAAGACGAGGCAGCAGTTTACGGAGGAGTTCCGTCGGATGGCGGTGGCTCGGATGAAGAGTTTCGGCCGTGTGGTGGGGTTGGCGCGGGAGCTTGGGGTGCGGGCGAAGTTGCTGCACCCCTGGCGAGCTCGCCTTGAAGGCCCCACGAAGGTGGCTGCTAGGCGGCAGTTGACGCTGGAGGAAGAGAACCGGCAGGTGAAGCGGCCTCTGGTGGAGCGGTCGCTGGAAGTGGATTTTTTAAAGGTGCCTTGCAAAAAATAGCGGCTCGACGCCAGCCGAACGGCGGCACTGGCGGGACGGTATCTACGACCAAATGCGGTCAATGATGCCTGTGCAAGGCAGTTTGAATATCGAGCGAATATGTGCGTTGGCGCGGGTAAGCCGGGCCGGATTCTACCGCTGGCTGGGCGGCAAAACAGCTGCGGAGGAACAGATGGAAGTGCGGGCGGCCATTCAGGCGGTGGTGTTGGAACACCGCGGCCGCTACGGCTACCGGCGGGCGGCGGCGGAGTTGCGGCGGCGCGGGCTGGTGGTGAACCGCAAGCGGGTGGCGCGGCTGATGAGGGAAGACAACCTGTAACAGGCAGGACGCGAATTGTCGTCCAACATATGCCATCGTGGACGCGATTCTGGCTGGAGAGCGCAACCCGAATAAAATGGCGCAACTGCGGGACCCAAGCATTCGTGCCGGCGAAGAGACGATCATGAAGCCGCTGGTCGGCGATTACCGCGAGGAGCACTTATTCGCGCTCCGCCAATCCCTGAAATCGCACCGGCATTATCAGGAACTGATTCAGGAGGTTGACGTGCAAGTGAAACAGATGCTGCAGCGTCTTCCGTCCAAGGGCTGAGGGCGAGAAACCGCCGAAAGGATACAAGCCCGCAAAACACCCTGGAGGAATGAGCCGCCACAATTACGTGACGATCTATACGGGGCCCCTAGAGAACTGAGAGGTCATGCTGTCATCGTCGGTCCTAGCAGCACCATGTCATGGTCCGCAAAAAGGACCTTATCTTCCCCGGGCATCGCTCCAGTTTTGGCTACCTGTTCAAAGAAAGACTCCATCTTTCCCGCCGGCGCAAATGAGACCAGGATCTTCCCCGAGTCTTTGCCAACGAACAGCCAGCGATGGGGCACTTGGCGTGGCCCCAGCAGCGAGTCTCCGGCAGTAAGCGTGTGACGTACTCCTCCGATCTCCACTAGAAAATCACCCTCCAAGACGTAAAACCATTCGTCCTGGTTCAGGTGCATATGCAGGGGAGTACCGCCCTTCGCATGCATCATCTGTTCCGCTACGAAAAGCGCTCCTTGGCTGTCAGCCGTAACGACCTTATAGGCCAGCACACTGACCCCGAGAGAGTGGGCGTGGCCAGTGCGATCATCCGGCCCATGCACGACTGGAATCTTTAAAGAGTCCGCGCCATTTGATTGTCCATAAGCGGCATATCCCGCCACTCCTGCGGCAAGCGATAGAAAATTGCGTCGTTTCAGTTGTCACCCCCGTCCAACGTACCGCCCTTTTCAAGCGCAATCCAAACGCACAACCCAGATTGCTTCGTGTGGATAGCAAAGTATACATGTGAGAAGCCAAAGAACGCCTTGTCGGCCGTGAAGGGCGTTCTACATTACGGCACGAAGAGAATGATTAGTAACGGCAAGTGTGCGTCCAGCGAAGGCTGG
>PLZC01000061.1:23302-23667 GCA_003151985.1 Acidobacteriaceae bacterium | reverse complement strand
TACATATTTAGAGCGGTATTACAAGCAATCCGGCTTCGAGAAGTTTCTCCGTCAACCGGTCAATGGCCTTTGGCAGCTTGTAGGAGATGGCGCGAACGCTCATTCCTATCAGGGTGGCTGCTTCGGCCTGTGTGTACTCCTGAAGGACGATCCGGCTGAGCATCTGGCGGTCCAGCGAACTTAACTTGCTCAGACACGTTTCGATGTCGAGGACAAATATTACGGCGTCCTCGAAGGTAGTAATGCGCCGGCTGGAGCACCATCCCCTCCCGACCGAATCGGCCAGGAGCGAAGGCGTCCGTCCAACTTGCATGGAGGCATAAAGATAGCGCTTGAGCAGGCTCTCGGTATGCTTCCTGTAGAAG
>PLZC01000061.1:0-23294 GCA_003151985.1 Acidobacteriaceae bacterium | reverse complement strand
TGTGGATTACATGCTCCCCAAACCACTGGCAACTGGAGTGCTGCGCTCATCGCATCCCTCCCATTGCTTCAGACAAGGCCCAAGCCCTTCCAACCGGTTTACGGCACGGACGCCCGGGCCGCTTTCTGCTCTCCGGTGAGGGAAAGTCCTTCAGTTTTGTCTCACATCCCTTGCAATACACATTCCCCAAGGCAGCCTGGGCGCGGTACCAAAGACAGCCGCACCCTTCGCAAATTTTCAATTGCACGCACAATTCCATGACGAAATCTCCGTAGTCCCAAATCAACCCGACAGCAATTTTTTGAAGCTGTTGTTCCGCGGGGTGAAGAGAACCAGGCAGGGCTACTCAGGTTTCTTGTGTCCTGATGAGGGATACCCGCCTGTCTTCTCTCGTTTTTTGTCATGCTGATGGCGCGCAGAGTCTGGAATATTCTCACCGGCTTTTCCTGGACGCCTCTGCTGAGCGCCTGAGGATGGAATTGGACCCCGAGTTGAGACACATGTCCTCCCGGGATGATTCATCGACAGCTTAAAGGGGCAGAAATCTCCCCGTTTCAAGCTTGCGCAATGAAACAATTCCGTACTGACTTTCCACAACCAGTGCGAGATAAAGTAAGGACAATCTAGAGATATGTATCCTTAGCGTCAACCTCCTTCCACTATTTTCCGCCGCAGTGCTTTTCAATCGTTTACAGGGCGCTGAGAATTAGGCCAATTACCCTGAATAGCTTTTCCACAAGAAAACAAATGGCTTCTGCTCCTATCGCCGGTGGCTAATTTTCCACATGAACTTTACCCAGATGCACGAACGACTCCGCCTGGAACTGCTGCGCAGAATACAGCGGGGTACGCTCAGCGTCTCCTTATTGGCTCGTCAAACCGGCTTTGCACAGGCGCATCTTTCCAACTTTCTGCATAGCCGGCGTCAGTTATCTCTCGAGGCCCTGGACAGGGTATTGGCCGCCCAGCACATGGCCGCGGGAGACCTTTTGTCCGCAAACTTCCAGGTCGCGGATCTGCCGGCAAACGAGGAAGGCGGCATGGTCCCCATCGTTTCGCATGCGGCTGCGCTGTTTGAGCCCTTCATACGACCGACAGCGGTTCATGGCGTACTTCATATGCAGGCAGGCGTGCTGCAATCCAGCCGGGCCCGTGCCAGCACATCGCGCCGCTCGTGGCAGCGCTTTGTGGCTATACGCATGGGAGCCGCGGACGCGGCAGCCATGGAGCCGCTGGTGATGCCCGACGCAATTGTGCTTATCGATCGCCACTACAACGTGCTGGCGCCCTATCGACCGAACCGTCCCAACCTCTACGCCATTCGCCGTGGATCGCATTTGACCTTGCGATATGCTGATTTTCTGTCTAACCGGCTGGTGCTGCGCCCGTATAATATCGCCTCAGCCCTTGAACTTATCGAAATCGAGCCGGGAGAGTCGCCGAGCGAGCTGATTGCAGGGCGCATTATTTTGATTTTGAATGAGCTCTAGAATCAGACTTCGTGACCCGAGTCCGGATTGTCGAAGCGCGTGAATCGGGAGATGAAATTCAAATGAATCGTGCCCGTGGGACCGTTGCGCTGTTTAGCAAGAATGATCTCCGACTTGGCCCTTTCTTCGGCGCTCATTTCCTCACTGCGGTTGTAATAGGAATCGCGATGAATGAAGGCCACCACGTCGGCGTCCTGCTCAATCGATCCGGACTCGCGAAGATCGCTCAGCATGGGGCGCTTGTCGTCGCCACGGCGCTCGCTGGCACGGGAGAGCTGCGACAGGGCCAACACCGGCACGTCCAGCTCCTTCGACAGCCCTTTCAGCCCGCGGGAGATGGCCGACACCTCCTGTGTCCGGTTCTCATAGCCCTTGCGTCCCCCCGAGGCCGGCGTGGCCGACATTAGCTGCAGGTAGTCCACCACGATCAGGTCGAGGCCTCCGTTGTTTTGCTTGAGCCGTCTCGATTTGGCTCGCATCTCGGCAAGTGAGATTCCCGCCGTGTCATCGATAAATAGCCGAGATTCAACCAATTCGTTGAGCGCCTTTTGCAGCTTCGCGTGGTCGTCCTTTCCAATATGGCCGGCTTGGAGATTGCGCTGGTCAACCCAGGCCTGCGAGGCCAGCATGCGCCGCAGCAGAGCCTCCTTGCCCATCTCGAGGCTGAAGACGGCCACCGTGGCATTATGGTTCACTGCGGCGTTCTGGGCGATGTTGATGGCCAGCGCCGTTTTGCCCATGGAGGGACGGGCCGCGATGATAATCAGTTCGCCCTTCTGAAATCCCTTGGTCATGATGTCAAGCTGGATGAAATCCGTGGCTAACCCGGTTACATCGCGGCTCTCCTGGTACAGGTTGTCAATGGTCCCGAAAGAGTTCTGGACGATTTGGTGCAGGCTCTGGAAGCCCCCCGTAATGCCCTGCTCGGTGACCTTCATGAGCTCGGCTTCGGCGGTACCCAGCACCTCGAGGGCGGTTTCGCTCTGGTCGGCGGCTTTGGCAATGGCCAAGGCACAAATGGCCATGACTTTGCGCAGCATGCTCTTGTCTTTGACGATCCGGATGTAGTCCTCGATGACCGGACGGCGGGGCAAACCCTCAGTCAGCGATGCGAGGTAGGCCACGCCCCCTACCGACTCGATCTCCTTGTAACGAGCCAGTTCGTTGGCCAGGGTCACAATGTCGACGGCTCGCTGCGAGTCCATCAATTCAGTCATGCGCAGGAAGATGCGGCGGTGCGAATCGAGCGAGAAGTCGTCAGATGCGATCTTCTCGGCGGCCTCAGCGTGGGCGGCATTGTCGAGCAGAATGGCGCCGAGGATCGTCTTTTCGGCGTCGATATTGGCCGGCATTTGGGCGTCGAGTGCGAGATCGGGGAAGGTCGCCATACCCTATGAGTTTAGGCTGAGCGCCGGTAGTGCAGAATGCAGCCGAATCTGGAAAACTAGGAAAAGCGGGCATGAAATGCTGAGTACCCCGGATCCCGGTTTTGGGACCCAGCAGGCTGCGGAAAAAGGCATGATTGCGGAAGAAAATGGCTCAGACGGCATCCCGCAGGGGCTAAAGCCCATTGATTTTATTGGCTTTATCGGCATCCTTCGGCTGCGCTCAGGACAGGCTAGAAGTCGTGCCCTTTCAAAGCGAACAAATCCCGTTCCTCGGAGGGAGTTTTTCCGCAGCCTGTAAAGCCGGTTGATTTTCGCCTACTTATGTATGGGCTAAAGCCCGTACCGTTCACCGCGGGGAGTCCATAAACCTCAACCGGGTTTCCGTTCATCGGGGGCCTGCCCCCGAGCCTCGGCCGCGAACTTCGAAGCTTAATTGCGCCTGGTCCCTACCTTTTTCATCAAGTCCTGATACACTCCCGTGAAGAAACCAATGCGCATTCCAGGCGCCGCGGCCTGAAATTACTTCCATAGACACCTGCCTCCGGGGCCGCATGAATTGGAATCCGCGCCAAAGGGAGTTTGACGAACGCAATGAAATTTACCCATCTTATGCTGTTAGTTTTGGCGGGCGCGGTTGCCGCAAACGCCCAGCCCACTGCAAAACGCGCTACCCCTTCTGCGACGAAAGCCAAACCGGCCGGCGCCACTGCCAAATCCGCCACAACCGCGGCCAGTGCGGACAAATTGCCTCCTGGAGTGCCTCCGGTTGCGGGATCAGGAAGATTGCTTTCTCACTCCGCTACCAGGAGATCAAGATTGGGACTGGAGCCGACGCCCAACCCAACAAGATTTACAAGGTTAACTACACGGGCTGGCTGGCCTCGGACGGGCACAAGTTCGACTCCTCGTACGACCACCGTCCGCCGGTCCTGGACAAGGACGGCAAACCGGTTCTTGACGCCGACGGCAAGCCGAAGTTGAACGATCCACAGCCAATCGGCTTTCCGCAGGGTTTTGGCCGCGTCATTCCCGGCTGGGACCAGGGCTTCAACGGCATGAAGATCGGCGGCAAACGCCGCCTGTTTATTCCCTGGCAACTGGCGTACGGAGCGGCGGGACGTCCAGGGCCAGACGCCGCGCACCCTGGGATCCCCCCCAAGGCCGACCTCATCTTCGATGTCGAGCTTGTGGAAATAACGGACGTGCCCACGCAACCGAGCCGCCCCGGCATGCCTCCAACCGGAGCATCCATGCCTCGGCCTCCCGCCGGCGCTCCGGCAGCCGCACCGGCTGCCCCGGCAACGCCGAAGCCGTCGAAGTAGCTCATTGGACTGCAGTTGCAGATGATTCCCGCGGGAGGAAGAAGACAAATGCCCGGGCCTAAAGGCCGTGCAAATTCGCATCTATTCCGGGGGTTAAAACCCCCGGCTCCCTCCGAATTCGGCGATCTACAACTGTAGAATTGGGCTTTCGAGTCAGGCCACATCGGCCGGCAGTTCCGGTGTGGCCGCAATCAATTGGCGCGTATAGGCTTGCTGGGGATCGGCGCAGAGCGCTACGGCTTCACCGGTCTCCACCAGCCGCCCGTGCTCCATGACCGCGATGCGTGTGCTCAAATAGCGAACCAGCGGCATGGAATGGGAAATGAACAAGTAAGTAAGCCCGTGCTCGCTCTGCAAGCGGCGGAGCAGGTTCACGATTTGCGCTCCCACACTCACATCGAGTGCCGAAACCGGTTCATCCAGGATAAGCAATTTTGGCCGTAGCGCGAGCGCGCGGGCAATGTTGATGCGCTGCCGCTGACCGCCGGAGAACTCGTGAGGATGCCGTGGGAGCGCCGACTCATCCAACCCGACCTCCCCCAGCAACTCGATAGCCCTGGCCCGCAAACTGGTTCGCCCGGTCTCGATCCCGGGCTGGCGGTCAGGAATGATGCCGTGAATCAACCAGGGCTCCGTTACGATTTCCATCACCGTCATGCGTGGGTTCAGAGCGGCATAGGGGTCCTGGAAGACGGGCTGCATCTGGCGGCGCAAATGGTGCAGATCGACCCGCGATGAGCGCGCCACGTCAATGCCGCTTACGACTACCTTCCCTTGGGTTGGCTTAACCAGCCCCAGAATCATGCGCGCCAGTGTGGTCTTGCCTGAGCCGGACTCTCCAACCAGGCCAAGCGTCTCCCCGGGCTCGATGGATAGGGAAACGTCCTCGACTATGGTCCGCAGTTCCGTCCGCAGTCCCGCGCGTCGGGGATAGCTCTTCCACACCGCTTTGACTTCCACCAGCGCCATGCACAAATGGTAAATGGCATATGCGGCGTCGGTTCCATCTGATATTCATAACTCAAAGATTCAGCCTCTTGGTGCGGAATCTTTTTCGAGTTGCAACAATTTTTAAACGCCCCAGGCTCCCATCTAACCCGGTCTAAGTGTGTACTTGCGGGTCGGGATTGCTTCAGTTGTACCTAGCGAGGAAGCAAGTCCATTCCAATTCAAAAATGTATGCAGACGTGAATTCGACTGGTGTGCGCCGCTATTTATGTGGTCAAGCGGTCGGGAGAGATAGGCGCGAGAGGCCACTGCGAGATCTCGATGCTTCTTTTGCCGGTCAACGAAATTTCAAGCTCTGTTTCACGCGGCTTCAGCACATAGACGCGGCTGGTAATCGCCTCTCTGCCGCCGATGAACGACTCGATCACCGATCCATCCAGGAAGATTCTCAAAATGGGTCGCGGCCAAGGCAAGGAAGGCAACGGGAGGCTCACTTTGCCGCACCGCACTGCATTCCCTGCAACATCGACTGCCAATTCCCAAACTTTGTCGCGATTTATCAACAGCCGCACGGTTACCGCGCCGTGAAAGATGCCCATTGGCATAAGCAGCTCTCTGCGCAATTCGACGAGCTTCTGACGAATGACCGCGCCGGGCTTCAAAGTTGCCCTCTCGACTGCTCCGCGGAGTTGCTCGACTTCAGCGGCGGGGTTCATCTGAAGCTGGCCTTGTTTCCCGATGGTGAGCATTCGCGGAAGGGACATCGCCCCAGCCCATCCCGCCTTGGCAAATTCGCCCTCTGGCCGGGTCTCTTGAATCCATCCCCACAAAATCCTGCGCCCATCGGGCGCGCGAAAGCTCTTGGGCGCATAGAACGCCCCGTGGTCCAGCAACCCGCGCCGCTTTTCGAAGAAGCGGTGTTCACGCGCGTCATACTCGCCCGTGGTCCAGAAGACCTTTCCTTCGCTGGAATAGAGAAGGCAATGCTGGCCGTTCACCTCGAAAAAGTCCGGACACTCCCACATCTCGCCGGAGTCGCAAGGGTTCACCGCCTTTAGGCCGTTCGGCTTTCCCGATGCAAGCGGGTGCAGATACTCCCAATGGCGCAAATCTGCCGAGCGGTATAGGAGCGCGCAGCCGCCTACGCCGCGTTCGCCCGCACCCACCGCCATGTACCAGCCGTCGGCTTCCCGCCACGGGCACGGGTCGCGAAAACCGGTGACTGCCATTCCCGCGGGCGGAGTGGCGATCACCGGTGCAACTTGCTTCTTCCAGGTCCGCAAGCTGTCGTCCTCGGCGGTTGCCAGCAGTTGGGTTTCGCGCAGTTTGTCGGATCCGTCGCGAATCGTCGCCTGCTCGGGCGGCACATTCTGAACGCCTGTATACAGCAGCGTCGGGACGCCCTCCGCAACCACAGCCGAACCGCTGAAACAGCCCTCGCTATCCGGCCCCCCGGGCGTGGGAGCCAACGCGACGGGCTCGTGGCGCCAATGGACCATGTCAATACTAGTAGCGTGGCCCCAATGCATGTCGCCCCACACCGCGGCATGGGGATTCACCTGATAGAAGAGGTGGTATTTGCCCCTCCACCAGATGGGGCCATTGGGGTCGTTCATCCAGTTGTGAGGAGCGAGAAAGTGGTACTCAGGCCGCGCGGAATCGCGCGCAATATCCGGGCCTGCAAGAGCCGAGGCCAGGGCGCGCGCCGGCGTGGGCAGAATTGAAGCGGCTGCGCCCAAACTCAGTCCTCTTAATAAGTCGCGGCGACGAATTTTCATACGCCAAGATGATAAACCGCCACCCGACTCTCGAGTTATTAAAAGCTTGGAGATAGATATATCGCGGGCGGCGCGGAGCTTCATCGTCCGGCATGAACACGACATTGCTAACCCGCTGCGATGCAGGAGGCTTGAAAAGGGGTTGTAAATGTGTTTTCTAGGAGTGAATAAGAGCGGAATAGACAATAAGCAGCGCTGGTCCCAACAACGCCCTCAGTATGAATCCCCCCACAAAAATCATCAGCAGGTAGCTCATCCAGCCACCGATCCGGTCATAGTATTGCACGGCGTTATAGGGAAGCATGTTGCGTAGGATGTGGCTTCCATCAAGTGGAGGAATCGGAAGAAGATTGAAGAAGAAGAGCGACAAATTTATCAAGATGGCAATAGTGCAAAGCAGCACCAACGGCTGCGGGGCCGGACCGCCTGCCGGTCTGAGGGCTTCAACGAAGGACGAGAGAACGACGTTGCGCCCGTCTGGAATCACTTTGGATTCAATCACCAGGGCGATAAAGGCAGCAAGCACGATAAGCAGATTTGAGGTTGGCCCGGCTAAAGTGGTCAGGTTTTCGTCACGGACGATTCTGCGGAAGTTGCGCGTAATCACCGGCGTCGGCTTGGCCCAACCCACTAACATCCCACCGAAGAAACTGAGCCCGATGAACGGGCCGAAAATCATCAGGCCCGGAAAAAGCAGGGTGCCGATGGGATCCACGTGATACATGGGATTGAGCGTGACGCGGCCTTGCAGACGAGCGGTCTGATCGCCCAGACGCGATGCAGTCCACGCATGCGCGCACTCATGCACACAGAGTGAGAAAATGAGAACGACAAACTCGAATATTGCTTTGATGAGGTCGAACTGTTGCAAGCCGTACGCTCCATGATCCGGAAAACTTAGGTTAGCATGGGGGGCATTGACATTCGACCGCCGACCAGTAACAACAGTCGGAGCAGGGACCATGATTACTCACAGCCCCCTCGACAGTACCGGACGAGCAGCGCTACCGCATCCGGCTCCCACCTTGGGTGAAGACGCCGACTACTGCTTCCCTCCCGGCAGGGAGGGGTCGAAAATAGCGCAGGATGGAGCGCAGCACAATCCTGGGATAGCAGTGTGGTCGCGTTTTCGCGCCCCGTAGGGCCGCGAAGAACCTTGTCCCGGCGCGAAACCGCGTTCATGCGATTGCCCTGGCGCCGACCGATGCTCCTATGACGCAAAGTTTGAATCCTGCTAAAATCCACTTCCAAGCGGATGTGCGCAGGCTGGAGTGATGCGTTGGCAAGGGCCAAAAGAAGAGCGCCTGCCAGAGAAGAGCCGAGCCGCATTCAATTGATGGACCTGGAGAGACGCCCATGATACGCGTTCGTCGTTGTGGAGTCACGAGGTTTGCGCTCGGATGCAACTGGACCCTTCTGCTTGCAATTCTTCTTCTTATGCCCGCAATGCTCATAGGCCAGGGCTATTTTGGGACCGTGAGCGGGGTGGTGACCGACCAGACGGGGGCGCTGATGCCCGGCACAAAGATGCTCCTGCTGGATGAGGAGAAGGGATACCGGTTCAGCGCAACCTCAGACAGCGCCGGCCGCTACTTGTACCGGTCCGTCCCCCCGGGGCTTTACACCGTGACGGCGGAGAGGCAGGGCTTCGAAAAGACCGAACGCACCGGAATCAAGGTGGACGTGAATGCAAATGTCACGGCGGACTTGAGCCTCAAAGTTGCGGGGTCGGTTCAAACCGTGCAGGTGGAAGCGCAGAGTACAACGATTGCCACCCAGGACGCGACGACAGGACAGGTGATCAACCGGAAATTCATCAACGATCTGCCCTTGATCGATCGCTATGTGATGGACTTGACCTTTCTGACTCCGGGCGTGACCGAGATGGACGACCAGTGCAAGAACTGCGGGGGCACGGACTTTGTCTCGAACGGAAGCCGCGGGGCCACGGCGGACATCCTGATGGATGGAGCTTCGACTACGAATTTCGAGCCCAACGGGGGCGTCACGCAGGCCACCTATACGCCGTCCGCCGAAGCGGTTGAGGAGTTCAAGGTCCAACAGTCGAACTTCAGTGCGGAGTTTGGCTTCTCCGGCGCATCGGTAATCAACATGGTCACACGATCGGGTTCGAACGCTTTCCATGGCAGCGGGTACGATTTCATCCGCAACCAGGTCTTTGACTCCAACAACTGGTTTAACAACCTGAATGACATTCCCATTGCCCCCCTGCGCCGCAATAACTATGGCGGCACCATAGGTGGCCCGATTTTCAAGAACAAGACATTCTTCTTCTTCGATTGGGATGGTACGCGTGAAACTACGATGAGTACGAGCCAGGCGGGTGTACCAACAGAGGCCGAGCGCGGCGGGGATTTTGGCGAGGTGTGCGCGGCGCAGGGCGGCTCATTCGATTCGACGGGGCTTTGCAGCGTGGCCCAGGGGCAGATATGGGATCCCTATTCCGGCGCCTACGACCCTTCGGTCGGTGGGCCGGTTCGCCAGGCATTTATTCCGTATAACAATCTGGCAAACTACGCCAGCCCGGGGAACTCCAATTTAAATGGCACTGCGTACCAGTTGTCGGGCGCGAAAGGGGACCTGATTGACCCGGTTGCGCAGACTATGATGAACCTCTTCCCGAAACCGAACATCGCCGGAGGTACGATTTACGATAACTGGATCGGGTCGGGTCCAAACTATGGATATAACGATCAGTTCGATATCAAGATCGACCACCGCTTCAGCCAGAGTAACTTGCTGAGTGCGAAATATTCACAACAATGGAACCACGGGGCCGGCTTCAACTGCTTCAAGAACTTTACCGATCCTTGCGCGGGAGGCCCAAACACTAGCCATGTGCACTTGTTCACCATTACGGATACTCACACCTTCAGCCCGACCCTGCTGCTGAACTCGACACTCGGATTCACGCGCGGATCGATGCTGATCGACGCCTACAACGGGAGCGCAAGCGTACCCGACCCGCTCGGCAAACTCGGCTTTCCCTCTTATCTCGGGTCGTCGGGATTTGCGGGAGTCCCGGCAATCTTTATTAATGGCGGGTATTTTTCGGCCGGATACACCAGTACAGGCACGGACCCCTACGGCAACTACAAACAAGGCCAGGACACGGGACAACTTACGTTCGCGCTTAGCAAGCAGCTAGGTTCGCAAGAGTTGAAGTTCGGGTTCGAAGGCAGGCTGCATCAGCAAAACTACATTCAGACCAATGCGCCGCAGGGTATTTTCAACTTCAACGAATACGGTTCCTCGGAGTGCCCTAACGATGTGTCGACTTGCGGCGGCGACGGTATGGCCAGTTTTATCATGGGTAACACTCAGGGCACCTCTTCCAACCCCGCGGGCGGATACTACGAAATCCAGTTTGAGCCGGCTACCGAGAACTACCAATTTGCGGCTTATGCACAAGACAACTGGAAAGCGAACAGCAAGCTGACCCTGAACATGGGACTTCGCTACGATGTTTCGAAGCCCCGTACCGACCGCCACAACCGGCAAAACTGGTTCGACCCGCGCGTCGCTTCACCACTTTCAGTGCCGGCATTGGGAACCCTCCATGGTGGAGAGGTTTTTGCGAGTTCTCACCAACGCACAATCTCCGATGCAGACTGGACCGACATCCAACCGCGCTTCGGCTTCGCCTATCAGTTCGCTCGCCAATGGGTGGCGAGAGGCGGCTATGGCATCTACTACTCGCAGACGCGGTCTGGCGCGAACGGTGTGGGGAGTTATGGCACCCAGGGATTCAACCAATACACCGGCATGGTTACGAACTATCAAAACGATGGCGCAACACCTTACTTGCGTCTAAGCAATCCGTATCCAAGCGGGCTAATAAAACCCGCAGGCAGTTCCCTTGGTCTCATGAACGATGTCGGCTTCGGGGCCATTGGACCGATTCGCACCGTCAAGGCGACGCCGTACGCGCAAACCTGGACATTCGGTATCGAGCATCAACTGCCCTGGAACCTGCTGGTGAAGGCGGATTATATCGGGAAGAAGGGCACGCATCTTTACTTTGGCGGCGCTAATAACCCGAATATACTCGGGCCGCAGATTGAGAGTTACACCTCGGACCAGATAACAAATCTGAATACATTGGTGGATAACCCGTTCTACGGGATCATCACCGACCCTAACAGCGGGCTGTCCGGTCCGCAGGTGGCGGAAGCACAACTGGAAGTTCCGTTTCCCCAGTATACTTCGGTGACAACCGATGTTCCGCCGATCGCAAGCTCCAGTTATCACAGTCTGCAACTCGTGGCGGAGAAGAGTTATTCCAACGGCTTGCAGCTTCTTGCGAGTTTTGTTTGGTCGAAGTCGATTGACGATGCATCGACCGACGACGATAACATCACGTGGCTGGGAGGGTTCTTGAGTCTTCAAGACCCGAATAAGCCGTGGCTGGAAAGAAGCTTGTCGTCCTTCGATATCCCCACCGTGCTTCAATTCAGCTATTCCTACGACCTTCCGGTTGGGCATGGCAAAGCATTCCTGGGACACATGCCGCGCGCGGTGGACACAGTGGTTGGCGGCTGGAAGACCAATGGCGTTTGGCGCGTGGCGGGTGGGCGTCCGCTTGCAATGTCGACCGCCGATGGTACCTCGCTGCCAACCTATGGCGGCCAACGTCCTAACATGACCGGAAAACCGCAGCGCAATCATGGTCACGATTGGATCAACAACTACTTTACCAACCCGGGAGTATTTGTTCTGCCGGATCAGTATGCGCTCGGCACTGTCCCACGAACCATTGGCAGCGTTCGGACACCAACATCGTTCGGCGCCGACTTATCAATGGAAAAAGAGTTTGCGCTGGAGGCGGTGCGCAAGGGGATGAAGCTGGAACTTCGCCTTGAAGCGCAGAACACGTTCAATCATCCTGTCTTTGGCACGCCGAATACCGCTGTCGACGATCCGAGTTTTGGCACCATCAGCTACACATCCAACGGGCCGCGCCAGGTGCAATTGGGATTGAAGGTGTACTTCTAGAGCGAAACCGGAACGCGCAGATTCCCGTGATTGGGGAAATACTCAACCACGAATGTTGGGTGGGCACATTCAAAGTCCAAGTGCAACAAATTTCGCGAATAGATTCATAAAGATAGCCGTAGCAGTGCTGTGGGAAAGTGGGAAACGTTCTTTGTTTTCCATCTTTTCCATGGCTTCTTCCAAGGTATCTCATCGCTGGTCTTGAAGATGCGTTGTTGCACTTGGAGCTTGAATCCACCGTGCCCCATCCTTGGCGCAGTAGTATCGCGACAAGGGTGGGATACCTGAAAGCTCAATCAGCCCCATTCATGATGAGCTGCAATCTACTTCGTGTCTGGCCCTTGCGGAATCGCCTCGCCATCCGAGCGCGGATCTGCTCCGGCAAAGTTCACCTTGCGCCCACTGTCTCTCAGCACCGCTTCTCCCTGGCCAACGCTGAAGGAGAAGGGTTCCAGCAGTTGAATCAGGTGGCCCCGCTTACCGAGTTCCTCACGAACCGGCTCGGGGATTGTCTGTTCCATCTGCACATCGCATCCCTCAAATGTCCCTTTGGTAAAGCGCGGCTGCTCCAGAGCCGCCTGCACATTCATCCCGTAGTCAACTACGTTCGCAACAAACTGTGCGTGTGCCTGCGCCTGGTTCCACCCACCCATGATGCCGAACCCTATATGTATATCTCCCTTTTCCATGAATGCCGGAATAATCGTATGCAGCGGTCGCTTGTGTCCTGCCAGCGAGTTCGGCAGACCGGGCGTCAGTTCGAACCCCGCGCCTCGGTCATGAAAGGAGAATCCTAGCCCGGGCGCAACCATTCCAGTGCCATAACCCGCGAAGTTACTCTGGATCAGCGATACGATGTTGCCGTCCTTGTCGATAGTGGAAAGATAGATAGTCGAGTTACCATGCGCGTCGAGTTTCTTCTCGACGTCGGAAGGAACCACCTGGCATGCGGCCTTGTCCATCTGAATAAGCTTCGCTCGCTGCGCAGCAAGATCCTTCGACAACAACTCCTTCACCGGCATCGGCGTGAAGCGCGGGTCTCCCACGTAGTGGTGCATGTCCGCATAGGTAAGTTTTTTGGCTTCGATCATGATATGCAATGCATCGACGGAGTTATGTCCATACTGCCCCATGGAAAATTGTTCCATGATGTTCAGCATGGAAAGCGCGGCAATGCCTTGTCCATTCGGCGGCAACTCGTAGACTGTCCATCCACGGTAGTTAGTCGAGAGGGGCTCAACCCACTCCGGCTCAAAGTCCTTGAAATCTTCCAGAGTGTGCGTGCCGCCCTGGGCCCGAAGAAACTTCACCATGGTCTCCGTCATGCGGCCGTTATAGAATGCGTCCCTTCCATGCGCCGCAACCTCCCGCAGCGAGTGCGCAAGAGCCGGATTCCTGAACACCTCGCCTAACTTGGGCGCCTCGCCATTGGGCATGTAGGTCTCCCGGAATCCAGGCTGCTTTAGCAAACTCTTGGCCCCCCAGTAGCGCGCGTTCTTCTCGGCCAGGGGGAATCCGTTCTCGGCATAGTAGATTGCAGGGGCAAGAATCCGGCTGAACGGAAGTGCACCAAACCGGGTCCTCATCGCGTCCCATCCCGCCACGGCCCCCGGTATATCGACGGTCTCCACACCAATCGGATTGATCTTGTCGATGTGGTGTGCGTTCATGTACTCGATGGTCAAAGCTTTTGGCGTCCATCCACTCGCGTTCAGGCCGTAGACCTTGCCCGTCTTCGCTTCGTAGTAAACCATGAACAGATCGCCGCCTATCCCGTTGACATAGGGCTGGACCACGCCCATCACAGCGTTGGCGGCGATGGCGGCATCAATGGCGTTGCCTCCCTCCTCCAGGATGTGCGCGCCCGCTTGAGAGGCGAGAAACTGCGGCGCCGCCACAATCCCCAACTTCGTCACGACCATCGATCGGCCCTGGCCCGGCACGGAGGAGAACTGCTGGGCCGCCAGAGCAGGCGAGATTGAGAGCATCAATATGGCTGCAAGAGTGCGAGGCGACATGAAGTTTTCCTCTGCCGGAACAGGATGATGGGAGAATCAACGGTCCTTTTATCAAAACTCTATCAGCATTCGATTCGGTTCGAAAATCTGTACGAACATACGCAGAACTCAACAATAGTCTAAATAGACGAACGTTGCTTGTTGGGTCGAGTCGCACATCGGCGATCCTAAGTGGAGCGGCGTTGATATGATCAATCCATCGAAGAAAAGAAGAGATGCGAAAGGAAGATCATGCACATGCAGAACGGGGAATCTGAACAAACCGCGCGTCCGCACCATGCGGTCGGGCTTGCTGCTGTCCTGCTGGCGGCCATATTTTTCCTTTACGTCCAGCCGGTAATCGCGCAACAGACCCACGTGGTGTTAGATGGCCAAAGTGCAGGCCGGACCTTTGACGGATTGGGCGCACTGAGTGCCGGAGCATCTTCGAGATTGCTTATCGACTATCCCGAGCCGCAGCGCAGCCAGATTCTCGACTATCTTTTCAAGCCGGGATACGGCGCTGCACTGCAACACCTCAAGGTAGAAGTCGGCGGCGACATGAATTCTACAGACGGCTCGGAGCCCAGCCACATGCGAACCCGCGAGGATCGCGACTACACTCGCGGTTATGAGTGGTGGTTGATGGTCGAGGCCCACAAACGCAACCCCAATATCATTCTCGACATTCTCCCTTGGGGTGCGCCAAATTGGGTTCAGGGCAAGAACAAGCTCTACACTCCGGACATGGCCGAGTACATGGCGGACTTCATCGCCGGCGCCCGGGATAAGTATGGTCTCACCATCCGCTACGCCGGAATTTGGAATGAGACGGTTCACGACCCCGATTATGTGAAGGAGCTACACAAGGCGCTCGAACGCCATCACCTGGACGTAAAGATTGTGTGCTGTGACCTCTACCCGGGCGAGGCCAAAGGCCAGTGGAGTATCGCCGATGAGATACGAACTGACCCCGCGCTCAAAGCGGCTGTCGACGCCATCGGCGTACACTATCCGCTGGACGAGCATGGAAAGGTCACGACCACTGACGCGGCCCGCCAGAGCGGCAAACCCCTCTGGGCCAGTGAAGACCAGCCCAATGGGGGCGGTGGGCCGATCCTCTCCCGTACCTGGCTGATTGGCGGGCGCATCCTTGCCCATGTCTATAACAGGAACTATCTCGATGGCGCCATGACCAAGACCGAAATATGGAGCCCTATCACGTCCTACTACGATAACCTGGCTGCGCCAAACTCCGGCCTCATGTACGCCAACACCCCGTGGTCCGGCAGCTACGATGTGCAGTCCACCATCTGGGTCACTGCGCACACCACTCAATTTGCGCAGCCGGGCTGGCAGTACCTTGACTCCTCTTCCGGGAACCTTCCAGATAAGGGAACTTATGTAACTCTGAAATCTCCCAACCGAAAAGACTGGAGCATTGTTCTGGAAACAATTGGCGCCAGGGAGTCGCAACAGGTCAGCTTCTCCGCCGCGGGTGGACTCACCACGGGCACAGTTCATGTTTGGGAAACGAATGCCAACAGAATCTTCGAGCACGTAGCGGAACTGCATCCGCAAGGCGGAGCTTTCACTTACACATTCGAACCCGAGTCGATTTACTCACTAACCACCACCACCGGCCAGGGCAAGGGAACTGCGCAACCACCGGCTCCTTCGCCTTTCCCGCTTCCCTATACGGAGAACTTCGACGAGACTCCTCTAAAACATCAGCCGAAATATCTAGCCGACCAGGACGGTGCCTTCGAGGCTCAGCCTTGCACCGGACGCGCCGGCAATTGCCTGGAGCAGGTTATCTCACAAAAGCCGGTTCCCTGGGGGCCATTGCCTGATCCCTTCACATTGGCCGGCGATTCTGGTTGGACCGACTACGGCGTCGCCGCCGACGTCCATTTTCTGACGGCGTCGCCCGCGACTGTTATGGGGCGCATCGACTCCGCGGATGTCTTTCAGGATGACCAAGCTCGCTGGCCCAGCGGCTATATCCTGCGCCTGCATCCCGACGGCGCATGGGAACTTCTGTCAACCGCATTCAAAAAACCTGTGGTGACTCTGGCCTCGGGTTCCGCGAAAATCGACAAGACGCAATGGCACCACCTTGAGTTGCGCTTCCACGGCCGCCAGATACAGGCCTCGCTGGATGGAGCGACCCTTGCCGCAGTCGAGGACAGTTCGCATGCGCATGGCATGTTCGCCATAGGTACGGAGTGGGATCACATCCAGTTCGATAACCTGCAAGTGACGCCGTAGGAGGTGCCTGCTTTAGCTAAGGAATCGAACCGGTGGCTCGCTAACGCTCGCCACTCAATGGCTTCTACAGAACTTTAGGGACTCAATCGCTGTATTGTCTAGCTCATCAGGATTTCGACCCAGCCTGTTGGCACAGAGGAAGGAATTTTCTCTTTCATTCATCCCTAGCAAAGCACCCGTAGAGGAGTTTCCTCAAAGAAGACAGTAATGGCGGGCTTCTTGGCCCATGGAGAGTGTCGGGGTCTCTGTCGCTCGCGTCGCGGGCACGATTGTTAATGTTCCTTCTTTCTGAGTACAGCTTTGCCTGTCAGCGATCAATCAGCGGCTGTTGATTCGGGCTTAGTTTCCCACCTGCAAAGGCCGCAGTGAGTCTGGACCGGAAGCTCTTCAAGGCCCAGAAGGCGGCACTATAAGTAATGTCGGCCAGTGTTGATCCAATTCGACGCAAGTATGTCGATTGTTGCCCTTCACGCTCAGGCAAAATATTATCGTTTCTCCCATTCGAGTTTCGAGCTGTTTGCCGGCTAAACAGGTGATATCAGGAGGGAGTGCCAGTTCCTGACGCGCACTCGGATTGCCATGTAACCGCCCGCTCTCCCAATGAAATGTCACCGGTCGCTCTCTTTACAATATGTCACCGTTCGGTTACTATCTCGATGTGCAGGAGTGGAGGTGTGCAGGATGCGTATCCGAACCGCTACCGATTTGGGGGCCTTCATCCGGGAGCGCCGAACTACGCTCGGGCTGGATCAAATTTCCCTGGCAAAGAAGGCCGGCACAAGCCGGAAGTGGCTGGTCGAAGTGGAACAAGGGAAACCTGGAGCCGAAATCGGTCTCATCTTGCGTACACTGAAGAGCCTCGAAATATCCATCGACCTGGAAGCGGACTCTTCGGTCGCAACTCCCCCACCCGGCAAGCCGAAAGCGCCGGACATCAACAGCGTTCTTGACTCATTGAAGACGCGCCCACTGAAGAAGCAGATATGAAAAATCAACTGATTGCCCTGCTCGATGGCCGCGAAGTCGGTACGGTTCACTACAAGAACGCCAGACTCTTGTTTGTCTATAACGATGCCTGGAGAGCCGATCCCAATGCCTACCCGCTATCGCTATCCATGCCGCTGGCTTCGGCGGAGCACGGCCATGCGCGAATTGAGGCTTTTCTATGGGGATTGCTGCCCGACAACGATCGGGTTCTTGAGAACTGGGGCAGGCGTTTTCAGGTTTCGCCGAAGAATGTCTTTCGGCTGATTGCCTATGTGGGAGAAGACTGCGCAGGCGCAGTTCAATTTGTTCGCCCGGAGCGCCTTGAAGCACTGCAATCGGACACGGTTGCCAAGGAAGTCAAATGGCTTACCGAGGATGAAGTTGCCGAGAGGTTGCGTGCGTTGCGCGCGGATCATTCGGCATGGCGCAGTGCTCAAGACACGGGACAGTTCAGCCTCGCCGGGGCACAACCCAAAACCGCTCTTCTCTTCGAGCGCAAAAGGTGGGGTGTTCCGTCTGGCCGCGTTCCAACCACGCATATTCTCAAACCGCCCACGGGTGAATGGGATGGTCACGCGGAGAACGAGCACTTCTCGCTGCGGTTGGCCAGGGCCGCAGGCCTGATCGTTCCCAACTCCAGCGTTCAGCACTTCGGCGACGAGATCGCGATTGTAGTGGAGCGATATGACCGTGTGCGAAGCGGTGGGAGATGGGCGCGTATCCATCAGGAGGATATGTGTCAGGCGCTCGGCCTTCATCCCACACGCAAGTACGAGAGCGATGGAGGGCCAGGGGCGCGCACGATTGCGGAACTGTTGAGGGAGCAGTCGAGCAATCCGGAAGAAGATGTGCAGTCGTTTGTGGACGCAAACATCTTCAATTGGCTGATCGCCGGGACCGATGCTCATGCAAAGAACTATGCTGTGCTGCTAGGCGGCGGTGGAGCGGTACGACTCGCGCCCCTCTACGATTTGGCAAGCATTCTGCCGTACCAGACGGTTGATGTGCAAAAAGCAAAGTTGGCCATGAAAATCGGCGGCGAATATCGGCTGAGAAATATTGACCTTCGGAATTGGAATAAGTTTGCAGTCGATTTACGCCTGAAGGAAGGCTGGCTTATCGAACGCATCCGAGCGAAGGCCGCTTCACTTCCAGACCATGCCGCGACCATCCAGAACGAACTTGAAAAAGCGGGGCTGTTGCATGGCACGATCACGCGGTTGGCGCGGAGGCTGAAAGCGAGGGCGTCTTCTTGCGAAAAGCTGCTCCCAGGCAGTGATTCAGTCGCAAGCTAGATCGTCCAGCCAGACGCGCCGGATGGTCGCCACGCGAGAAGCGCCGCAGATCGGCGACAGGAATCAGTACCCGCGTACCAATTCGGCGAGCGGCCAACAGCTTATTGGCGACAAGGTAGTCGAGTGCTCTTGGGCTGATTGTGAGCATGTCCGCCGCTTCCCGTCGTCCAATCAGGAACTTGTCTTCCGGAGAAATCGTAACCCTCTCCGGAGGCTTTTTCTTGGTGACGTTTTCGTTTGCCATTGAGACTCCGATCTCGTTGTGGGGGGACATCATTGATGTCGCTTCAGCCACCTTCGACAACGGCGTCAACAATCACCAGAACAACCTGCGCATCAGCGCTGGCGTGGTGGTTCATTTCGGCAGGAGATAGATGAAGATAGGGGATCTCCCGATGCCAGGATGAATTACTCTTTACCCTCTTAACGTGCTATGCGGGGAGAATCTATCCGCGGCTTGAGCCGGGTTCGGCGGATCTTTCATCAACTGACTTGGCCGGCAAGACAACCAGTCAACATGTGTCGCGTGAGCCGGATAAGGCAGCCGGCCCTCTACCTCCAATTCCCCATCAGCACAAACGGCGCCCAGTAGTAGGGATGCGCGTATCCGGCAGGAGCTGGGCGCTCGGGTTCGCTTGTGCTAAACCCCCTGCCGCTGCCATCGCCCTTAGGTAAAGCTTTGCCGAGCAGCAAGTCCAGTTGCGACTGCCGGAGCGCCTCCACTTTTTGCACCTTGCCCATGCCCGCGATCCAGCGTTGGTAGAAGTCGGCCATCAGCTCGCCGGTGCTGCTGTCGTTCACCTCCCATAACGACGAGATCACAGCTTTGGCCCCTTTCAGTTGCGCCGTCGTTCCAAGGCCGTCCACTTCGCGCCCGTTGCTCGCATCGCCGCCCATGCCGGTCTCGCAAGCCGAGAGCGTCAGCAGGTCGGTGTCATCCAGAGCCAGCTTCTGATTGTCGCGAAAGTCGGCCACCGTCAGGTGAAATCCCCCGCCGGCTTGGTCCTTGCCGGCCAGCAGCAGATACGACTGGCTATCGTCGCCCGGCTTGAAGACGAAATGGCTGGCAATATGCACCAACCCGTGTGGGCTGCTGAGCTTATCCTCCATCGCCTTCTCGGTAAACTGGCCGTCGAGCAGAATGGTTCCCGGCAGCACCCCGTGCGCCCCTTGCACCTGCGCGTCGTTCACAATGTCGTCCAGCTCACCCACCACCGAGGGCAGCGGAGGCAGACCACCCTCGTACTTTTGCGAGATTCCCATGGCCACCGTGCTCAGGTTGCTCACATCCGGTTTCTCCGCGAGATGAGGAATGCTGACCGGAGTAATCGTGACCGTGTTGTAGTTTTCCACCAGGTATTGCTTGCCATCGTAGAGAGCAGCCATCGGGACGTAGCGCAGCACGCCGTCCAGCGACCACACCAGTGTCTGCGCATGCGCTTGGTCCAAATCGGCTTTCACTGGACCAATGAGTATCTTGTACAACTGCTGCGCCAGCGGTTTCGGGTCCCCGGAGGGCTGCCGCAGAGCCTGCTGAAAGGCCGCTACCGCCTGGTTGAGATCCTTTTCAGGGATTGCATACTCCCGTTCCACCATGGTCGCTCCGGTAATAATGATCACCTTGTAACCTTCGTCTGTGACCATGGTGTAGAGAGCCACGATATGCGGCATCTTCGCGATCGTCTGCCTCAGCAGGCTCACTTCTCCCTTCACATCCGCCACCTGCTTGTTGGCATCGCTGTTGCTGCCGAAAAGCACATACACACGGGCGAAGTAGTCGTTCAAGCCTTTGCTGGCGCTATCGAGTTGGTCGGATAACTGCTGGTACCGCGTCTCCTGTTCCGGAGTGCGCGCGGCAATCTTCTTCAACTGCACCCACTCTTCACCAAGCGAGACAAGCTGCGCGGTCGACTTCTGATAGTCCTGCTGCGCCCGTTGCTCTGCGGGAGTCAGGGTCAGCGGGCTGAGCGTCTTTGTGGGGTCGCCGCGCACATAGTCCGAGTACTCCTGCTGCTTCAGAAGGTCCAGCACCTGCTGCGCCTCGGGTAGGCGGCCCTGCGCAATGAGCAGCTCGGCCAGGCGGTGATAATACACTCCCTTCGAAGCAACGAACCCGGATTGAACTTGCTGGTCGAGGCCCCGAATGTTACTGCGCACCTTCTGCAGGTAGTTCACCGCCTGCTTGCCGTAGAAGATGGCCAGCGCCGGCTGCGTGGCCCTTTGGTTGAGCATCATGTTGTGAAGAATCAAACATTCCAGCAGCGGATCGTCGGCCGCGGTTGCCAGCGGTAGCGCCTGCGTGAGGTACTCGCCCGCCCTCTGCCCCTCCCCTAGTTTTGCGTAGGATTCACCTATGTTATTCAGCGTCGTGGCTTCCAGGTTGCGGCTGCCCACCTGGCGAAGAATGGGCAAGGCCTGGTTAAAGTATTTGAGCGCCTGCTGCAGCTCCCCCAGGTGGGCATGGGCCAACCCGATATTGTTCAGCGTCACGCCTTCTGCGCTGCGGTCGCCCGTATCTCGCTGAATGGGCAGTGCCTGATCGAAATATTCCAGCGCCTTCGGCAGATCCCCAAGCTCGGAATAAGCCTCGCCGACGTTGCTCAGCATTGTGGCCTCGGAAGCGCGATAGCCCAAATCGCGAAACACGGATAGAGCCTGGCTGTAGAGCTCGAGCGCCTTCAGTTGGTCATCGAGACCGGAATAGGCAAAGCCGATGTTGGCCAGCACTGTCGCTTCCATGTTGCGGTTGCCTGCCTGCCGAAGGATGGGAAGCGCCTGGTTGAGGTACTCCAGCGCCTTCTGTTGTTCCCCAATCTTCGAGTAAACGAGGCCCAGGCCATTCAGCACGATCCCCTCGGAGTTGCGATCGCCCAACTGGCGAAAAACTGGGAGGGCCTGTCTGTAAAACTGCAATGCCTTCTGCTGATCTCCCATCGCCGAGTAAACGAGAGCCATGTTACTGAGCGCTTCCGCTTCCAACTTTCGGTCGCCCATCTCGCGAAAAATGGGGAGCGCCTGGTTGAAGAGTTCCAGCGCCTTGTCCCTCTGTCCGAGGTCGGAGTAGAGAAGGCCGATGTTTTTCAGGTCATTGGCCTCGGCATCGCGATTGCCCAATTTGCGAAACACGGATAGAGCCTGGTTGTAGAGCTCGAGCGCCTTCTGCCGCTCTCCTAGCTGGGAGTAGAGATAGGCGAGACTATTCAGGTCATTGGCCTCGGAAGCGCGATCGCCCAATTCGCGAAACATGGATAGAGCCTGAGTGTAGGATTCCAGCTCCTTCAGCGACTGGCCCAGGCGGGTGTAAGCGAGGCCAAGGCCATTCAGGACTTGAGCGGCCATTTGGCGGTCACCCACCTCGCGAAACAATGCAAGCGCCTGGCTGTAGAACTCCAGCGCTTTCTGTTGATCTCTAAGCTCGGAGTAGCCAAGGCCGAGGTACGATAGCCCGGTAGCCTCGCCGTCATCGTCGCCCGTCCGGCGAGAGAGGAGGATGGCCTGGTTCACGTAATCCAGAGCTTTCTGTGTGTCGCCGAGAAGAAAACAGACAACGCCGGTGCGGCGCAGAATGGCTGCCTCCTCCACGCTATCCCCCGCCTTGCGTGCCAGCGGTAGCGCCCTGATGTGATACTCCAGCGACCTTTGATTCTGGCCAATAATGCTTTCAATCCAGCCAAGACCGTTGAGCGAAACGGCCTGACCCCGCTCGTCTCCCGAGGCCGTAGTCACGTCCAGCGCTTGCTGATAGGTGTCCAGAGCTTTCTTGAACTCGTTCTTGCTCCGATAGCAATCCCCGATTCCGTTCAGCGCGGCAGCTTCCTGCTCCGCGTCTTTCTGCGAGCGAGCTCGGGCCAGCCCCTGATTGTAGGATTCAAGCGCGTTCGGGTAGTTCGATGTGACAACGTACAACGCCCCGATCAGGTTGAGCGTTTTTGCCTCGGCCTTTGCATCGCCCGCTGCTCGTGCCGCCTTCAGCGCGTCCTCGAGTTTTTGCAATTGCGCCTGCACATGGGCCGGCAGCGGTGCGCTCGCCATCGGAGGGTTTTGCGTTGGCGACGAGGACTGTGCAGGCGCTTGGGGTGGCACTGGAGTCGGGCCCTCCTCGCCGTTCAGTTCAAAGGGCAGAATCAGGCACCCAGCCATAACCAGCAGAAACCCAGCGATTGGCAGCACGAGCGCAATCGCTGCGGTCCAAGAGTATCGATTGTGCAATCTTTCCTCCCCTTTGACAGGCAACCAACGGGTTTAGCAGGGGCATGCCCCCGCTCCTGAATGTTCGATGGGCAATCCAACCCATTTGGGACTGGCCCATCGCCTCTGGGTGTTGCGTTCGCAACTGGGGGAACTGCTTGCCGGAAGCGATCTTCGGTGAGACGAGGCGCAACTGCATTTGAGTTGAGCTCAACCATATCTAGTCAGTGCGCTCGGTCACATGGAGCAGTGATTGGAAGTGCGGATTGATAGGACTGGCTTCCCCAAAAGGCGTCCTAACCTGGAATTGGCACCCTTGAAGAGCAGAACCGGCATCATCGATCGACGAACCTGCACGTTTCAGGCGCGAGTAGATGCATTCGAACGAGCTCGCTGTGGCAGTTGACGGGGAATCATCTTCCATTAAGCAACTCTGCGCGCTATACGAGCCGCATCGGAATGGACAGTCGAGCGCTCCCCGGCTCATTACGCCTTGACCACGGGCATCCCGGAAGTTGGGAAGTTAACAGCCCAATGCATTGAGCGCGTCTTCGGGCTGATGACATCGGCTATAGCCACGAGGTCAATGCAGAACTGGTGTATGAACTCTGCGC
>PLZC01000071.1 GCA_003151985.1 Acidobacteriaceae bacterium | reverse complement strand
TGTTCACTCCCAGAATATTTGACATGGTACCCTTCTTGGGTCGTTTTCCGGACGGGGCTTCCTATTCAACTGGATAAGCAATTAGATGCATTGCGGGAGTATTCAGTTGTGATTGGAATATTGATTCGGAATGCGTTCTCGAGGTGGTCAATTTATGCCGGATCAGAAAAGCAACGCGATTGGCCTGAATAGACTACGAAACGTCTTCCGCGCAGAAAGCCGATCAACGTGAGACCCAGTTCCCGGGCAAGCTTGACGGCAAGGGTTGAAGGAGATGAGACCGATGCGACAACCGGTACACCGGCGGCCAGAGCTTTTTGAACAATCTCACCCCCCCCGCGGCCGCTAACCATCAGCACATCGCCAGCATTTCACCTTTCGCGTCAAAGATAGCAGCAGCATGCAGTCCTCCTGTTCGGCCAAGGACTTGCTGCCGGGCGAGGATCTGGTCAGGTAATGCGCACAGCATCGCCGGGCTTACCTTGAAACTGGAATTGGGAGAATGCAGGCCGCGCAAGCGAATCGCATCGATCGACGCTTTGCCGCAAATGCCACAGCTCGACGCTGCATAGAAATTCCGCTGCAAGTTATCGGGCTCAATAAATGCGCTGTCCAGATCAACCTCAACCACATTGCTCTTCCCATCAGCTTCCTTGATAGCAACGATGCACCTTGGCGAGTCGATGATTCCCTCGGTCCACAAGAACCCCGCAGCCAATTCCTTGTCGTGTCCCGGGGTTCGCATCGTGACCACAATTGGTTTTGCGCCGATGCGAATTTCCAGTGGCTCTTCGGCGGCGAGGTAGTCTTCGAATGGGCGAACCGTTCCGTCGTCCCATTCTGTTACCTGCGTCAGCTCAATGCTTCGCCGCGGAATTGGCATCGCACTCCTCCGGTACATATGCGATTGTTGCTTTGAATGCCGGCGATAAGGAAAGTCGGCATTAGTCCATTAACGCATTGGGGGGAGGCCCAAGTCCAACTTGCTCACTGCCGAAGCCACTGTTTTTCTTCGCTCGCCAAAACTCGCGGCAATTTGAGCAAGCGGTTCATCGCAGTTATGCGCGGCGGCCAGTTGCATGCCGCCATGTTCGCAAGGGAGAGTGACGACGGGCACGCCAGCCAGGCTAAAAGGAGTTGTGTAACGCAGCAATCGTACGCGGGTTTTGGTGTGGTCTGCACCTACAGCAAGTCGCGAGACTGGGGCTGCGGGCATCAGCAACAATTGATGCGTCGCAAGCAGATCGTCCATACGCGACCGGAACTCTGCATGACGCCGGAGCAACGCGGCAATCTCAAAATCTGTAATCTGTGCGCCCCACACCAGCCGCTCGCGGATCGACGGTTCGAAGTTGTTGAAGTGGCCGGCGTGGATGTGCGCGGCTTCCCACGCTTGAATGGGCGCAAAAATTTCGAAGGGGCCGCCCCACCAGTCGACATCGAAGGTAGAGGCATGCAGGCCGAGCGCCTCCAACTCGGCGGCCGTGGCGTGAAGGGCGGCGACAATCTCCGGTTCGCAATCGCCGAAGAAGCTATCATCGACGACAGCGAAACGAGTAAGGCTACGCGAGGAGACACCCTGATCCGGCGCGAAGACGGTGGCGAGCAGCGGCGCGTCTTCCAGATCGCGAAAGAGAAAGCCCATGGTATCGAATGAGGGAGCCAGGTGCGCCGCCCCGCTCCAGTCGCCGCGGCCCAGCGAAGCGCGATAACCGGCCAGCCCGCAGAGCGCAGCGGGCACGCGGATGGATCCGCCGGTATCTGTGCCGATAGCAGCCACGGCCGAGCCTTCAAGCACACTGGCCGCTGCGCCGGAAGAAGAACCGCCGGTGAGCGCGGCCGCATCACCCGGCTGCGCGCAGTCGCCGAATTCTGGATTCTCGCCGGTGATGCCATAGGCCAGCGGATGCAGATGGGTCTTGCCGGTAATTACGACGCCCGCTGCTCGCAGTCGTTGAATAAGCCAGGAATCCTGCGCGGCCGGACCGTTCAGGTCACGATAAAAGCGCACCCCACAAGTGGTCGGCGCGCCTGCCAGATCGAAGCAGTCCTTCACTGAAATGGGCAAACCCCACAGGGGGCCATGCCCGTCGCCGAACGGTCCGCCTGGTCCGCGTGGGATAGCCTCCGCGCGAGCCGCCTCGGCCAGTGTCCACGTTTCGTTCTGCCATAGGTATGTGTTGCGGTCCTGGTTCCGATTGGACTGCGCAAGGGCTCGGCGCGCCAGTTCCGTGGGTTGCAAGCTTCCGGCCGCGAGCTCTTCACGAAGGCCGCGTACTGTCCAACCGGTCGAGTTCATAGGGGAATTGTAGACGTCTTACCTGGGCAAGGATAACTGACGGCGCTTTCGGCGGGTGCCAGTCTACAAGCGGCGCGAACAGAAAAGGCGGCCGAGAATAGGCCGCCTTCCGTGTTCGCCAATTTCGAATCCTGAGAGACTAAAAAGCTCCTAGAAATCGAGGTGCAGTGACATTTGCACCTGGCGTGGGCTGCCGATGGTGTGAGTGACAATTCCCAGGCTCGACGGGCAGTTATAGAAGCTGGTGTTGGTTTGGCCTCCGTTGGCGTCGCAACCGGTGGGTAGCGGAGTCAGGCTCGGATTCGGGAAGGGGTTATAGTTCTGGTTCTGCGAAACCTCGTTGCCGGGAACGTCGAAACTGCTGGTGTTGGTCAGGTTGTAGACGTCGAGAGTGAATTTGAAATTGTATCGATCATGGAAGTTGGTCATTTTGACCAATGAGGCATCGGCGCGCTTCTGGAAGGCTTGCCGGAAGATGTTGCGCTGGCCAGTAGCAAAGCCAGTTTCGTATGGGTCCGAGCTGGGAATGGCTCCGCCGAAATCGCCCGACGGCCCCGGCTTGAGCAATGGAAGGGTGAAACACGCAGGATTCAGAGCGGCTTTGCCCCCTGCGTAGGCCCATGCACCCGAGGCGCCCGTTTGAGCGCTTTTGGCCGTGCAACCCGGAGCCAGTGGCACAATGGGATTGGTAATGCCGTCGGCAGTCGAGTAGTAGATGCTGCCAATGGCGCCGGAGAAGTCGATGATACTGTAAGGTTGGCCGCTTTGCAGCACGGTGAGGCCAACAAGTGCCCATCCGTTGGCGAACTTGCCCGTAAGGGAGTTTTTCGTGGCGAAGTTGGGAACCTGGAAGACGTAATTGAAGTTGATGACGTGGGTGCGGTCGAAATCGGCCGATCCATAACCGCTGCGCAAGCTGAGGGGGTTGTTGCCGTTGTAGAAAAGCCCCAGCCCGCTCTGTTCGTCGAGTGCGTGCGAGTAAGTATAAGACGCTCCCACCTGGATGCCGTGGCTCATGCGCTTTTCGATATGGGTTTGCAGCGCGTTGTAGGCATCGATACCGGCGGCCTTGTAGGCGATGGATTCGGCGGCGTAGCCCAGGTAGGGGACACGAAGGTCTACGTTGCCGCCCTCGTAGTTATAGAGGTACGGGCTGCCATCATCCAGGTTGCCTCCAACGTTATAGCCGTAACTATAGTTCTGCTGGTTGGGAGTGCCGGCCAGCGCCGGGTTCGCTGGGGAAACGATTTTCGGCTGATTGAAAGGCACCGGAATCACCTGGTGGCGGCCCAGGTTGCCCACATAGCCAACCTCGATGGCCAGGTCGGCGCGCGGCTGCCACTGAATGTCCAGTGTGTAGTTCATGGTGTAAGGCAGCTTGTTGGCGCGGTCGTAGACGCCGAGCGAGATTGGCTGGCCAAATTGGTTGGCGATCGTGTTTGCGTTGGGAAGGTAGTTGGAAAGATCCGAGGCCTTGGGGTTGCTGGGAGCGGCAATTGGCGCGCTGCCATAGGGATTTGCAAGATTCCCTGTAACTGCATTCAGATTGCCTGGGCTTCCGCAGGTCGGCAGGTAACCCTCGTAAAGGGACTGCGAGCTTCCCGGGCAACTCTGAACATTGACAAAGGGGAGCTGCTGGTTGACGCCGAATGGGCCGCCGGTCACGGTTCCGATGGCGTAACCCGGCGAGAAGTAGCTGAACAGTTCGCCGCGGTCGTAGTAGAGACCGCCGCCCGCCCGGACCACCACTTTGCTTTGAAACATTCCCGGCTGCCATGCGGCGCCGATGCGCGGGCCAATGCCCCATTGACGTCCGGTAAGGGTCGTGTTGCTCACACCCGTGGTGCCGTTCTTGTTGTTGCCGGCGATGATCAGACCAGAATCTACGATGCTGTCGGCACCGACATCGTATTTATAGCGGGTGGAGTCGAAGTTGAAGATGCGCCCATATTTTTCGCTCAAGCCGCCATCCCAGTCATAGCGAACGCCGGCGGTGAGTGAGAGCGTGGGTGTCACCTGGAACTTGTCCTGCACATACGTCCCGAGCTGATTGGCGCGGTAGTAGCGATTCGCGTTGCCTCGCAGGAACGAAGTAACGTAGAAGCCCGAGGCTGAGCTGCCTGGGGTGACGAAGCCTTGCACCATCTGGCTGAAGTCGTCGGTGGCAACCGTACCACTGCCGGTGCGCTTGTCAATCGTATTCAACTGGGTATAGCTGTAGCTTGCGCCAAAGCTGACGGTGTGTTTGCCGAGCATCCAGATTGCGTTGCCGGACGGAGAGAGGCGGTTCTGGAAGACGCCGGTATTCGCAGACTGCCCCTCCGCATTGGGGCCGATGTTCAATATTGCCTTCGAGGGTTGCCCGACCGGCTGATGCCTGCCCAGCACGTCGTAAATCGAGACGCCGGGGAAGTTCTTCGATCCGAATGTATTCATCGATACCGTGCCGGAAGATCCCGAGCCGGGCGTGCCAAAGGGGATTGCGTCCGGGCCCCAGGGCTGCTCGTTGGTTCCGTAGTTCTTCTCGCGCAGGACTCCCAGGGTTTGGGTGGTGCTCAGGTTCGACTTGATCACATAGCTGTTCGAGATGGTGAAGACCTGTGCGCCGGAGTCCAAATGCTCCGTGAAGCCTGGGACGCTGGAGTAAGCGTACGGCGACAGGGTCGGATCGTGCTGATAAAAGTACTTGAGCGAGAGGGTGTCTTTTGTGCTGGCGTTGTAGTCCAGATCGGCCACCGCAAGATCCGCGATAAACCGTCCCGTGCCTGGGAGAAACGCGTCGTCGATGTGCGCCGCACTTGGGACGTCGCCGGGGATCGCGTTGGGGATGAGCCACTTGCCGGGTTCGCCGGCAAGCGCAGGAGAGTTGAACAGGGCGAGAGCGGTAGGGTCAATCTGGGCAGCGGTAATGGTGTTGCTGTTGATGCCTGAAAAGGCGTCGTTGGCAAGCGCCGCAAGATCAGAGGCATTCCGGTTGTCGGTCAAGCCAAATGGCACGTCGAGGAACCCGTCACCGGCCTCCTGATCCGACACATGCACGTGCTGATAGGAGGCGAAGGCGAAAAGCTTGTTCTTGATGATGGGGCCGCCTGCGGCTGCGCCGGCCGTGTACCGGTGCAATTGAGGCACCTTCAGGTTCTGTGGAATGCTCGGATCCTGGTTGAAGAAAAATGGAGCCGCATTCAGCCAGTCGGTACCGCGCCGAAAGTAAGTTGTGCCGTGCAAATTATTTGTGCCGGACTTGGTGCTCATGTCGATGTGTGCGCCCGAGGTCGATCCCTGCTGCGCATCGTACATCGACGCATTCACCCGAACCTCTTCCAGAGTCTCGGGCGCGGGCGTGGGGATGGCGTTGCCGATCGAAAGGTAAATCGAAGCCGCGGAGGGAATGACGCCGCCGGCGCCAATCGTGCTTGATACGCCGGTTGAGTTGATCACGCGCGCAGAGGGCACCTGGCTGGTGCTCTTGCCGTTAAAAAGATTGCTGGCATCCACGCCGTTCAGCGCAAAGCTGTTGCTTGTGTCGCGTTGTCCATTGGCCCAGATCGGCGCATTGCCCAAACCACTGTTCGAGCCGGTTCCACCGGACAACTCGGCATTCACGCCGGGGGAAAGAATGGCCAGGCCGGTAAAACTCCCCGTGGCCAGCGGCACGTCTTCAATCTGCGCTTTGTCCATCACGTAGCCATTGGTAGTGTCTGTGGCATTCATCAGCGGCGAGGCTTCCACTTCCACGGTGGTTGTGGTTTGCCCCACCTTCAGCACGGCACTCACGGTAGCCGTGCGGTTGGCCTGTACAGTGATGTGCTGCGTCTTCTGTACGTCGTACCCTTCTGCCGTATACGTCAGGGTGTAGGACTCGATGGGCAGGTTCACAAACAGGTAAACGCCGGAGTCGTTGGTCCTGGTGGTGCGGGTCAGAGAGGTCTGTTCTCCTACAACCGCAACCGCAACATTGGGAATTACGCCGCCGGAGGAGTCGGTAACCTCGCCGGTAATGCCCCCGAGTGTTTGCTGTGCCAATAGGGATGAACTGAAAATTACCGCCACTGCCAGAAAGGCCAGTAGCCGGGAGAGCGGCATGATCTTGTTCGGCATGGAATTCCTCAAAGGGTAAGGCCTCAAAATAGGGATTTCCCGAGAGCCCGTTGGAACGTTCAAAGAGCTACGGGATCAATGAATATTCCGGCGTTCTTGTTCGTCCAAAAAAGGAGGAAAGTGGAGCCGGCACGAGAGTCACTCGTTTGTTGATCTGGTTGGGTTGGTTGAGCCTACAATGTATCTATAGGATAAGGTCTGAGGCATAAGAATCATCTAAAGATTTATGGCATTGCGTACCGGTTTTTCCACCGGTATTTCCACTTTTCTGGCAACAGGCGCCACACAGGCCGGAGGTTGCGGGCGGTGTCATTTCCCTGTGAATGTAGCATGCGAAAGCAGCTTTCTTCTTTGATGCTGCCGGCGCTACAGGTTAGCATGGGCCATGATTACCCGCGCTGCAAAGCTGTCCCTGCTTTCAGGCTTGGCCCTTCTCTTCACGCTGGTGGTCTTTAACAACGTCAACGATTTCAATGTGAATTACCAGTTTGTGCGCCACGTCATGTCCATGGACACGACCCTTCCCGGTAACCATGGCCTTTGGCGCGCTCTCACTTCGCCGTCCCTTCACCTGGTCTTCTACCTGGCCATCATCGCCTGGGAAATTGTCACGGCGATCTTATTGTGGCTGGGCGCAGTGCATCTGTTGCGCGCCCTGAGGCTTCCGGCGTCTGCATTCAATGTGGCTAAGAGAACGTCCATCCTCGGGCTCACGCTCTCCTTGCTGCTATGGCTGGTTGCTTTTCTGGCGGTTGGTGGAGAGTGGTTTCTCATGTGGCAGTCGCACGTGTGGAACGGACAGGAAGAAGCCTTCCGCATGTTTGTTCTAACGGGTGTGGTGCTGCTGATTCTGCTGCAACCCGAGACCGGCCCAGAGCGTTGACCGATTACGCAGCAGTCCGCCACCAGCTTTGCCGACCCGCGATGGACGAAACCGGAGTAGGAAGGATGGAGGGAGCAGGGGCCTTCAGGCCCCTGAATACTGCCTCAATTTCGATGGCCTTTAGGCCCGGCCTTTACGGCATGCGGAAAGACTTCGCCCGCGGTTCGTTGACATAAATGAAAATCAAATTCCATCCAATAAGCAGGTCCGCTCAGCAAAGTGGTAAAGTACTCCTATTCGAATCGAGGAAAGGCTAAGTGAAGGTATTAATCACCGGCGGCGCAGGGTTTCTGGGCACGCGCCTCGCACGCGAAATCTTGAAGCGCAGGCAACTTGCCGATGAATCAGTCGATGAACTCGTATTGGCCGATCTTTTCCCGCCGCCAACAAGCCTTCTTGCCGACCCGCGCGTACGTGCTTCCACCGGCGCCTTGATCGAACAGTGCACGGCTCTGCGCGACGAATCTTTCGATGCCGTCTTTCACTTGGCCGCCGCTGTTTCGGCCGAATGTGAGGCCGACTTCGACCTTGGTCTGCGCTCCAATCTGGACTCTACCCGGGCTCTGCTTGACGCGCTGCGTGCCGCAGGCAACGTGCCTCGCTTCACTTTCGCGAGTTCCCTGGCTGTGTTTGGTTCCGATCCCTGCTTGCCCCTGCCTCCGGTGGTACACGATGACACCTTGCCAACGCCGCAGTCATCCTACGGCATTCAGAAATTCATGTGCGAGCAACTGGTATCGGACTACACGCGGAAAGGATTTATCGACGGCCGCAGCGCCCGCCTGATGACGGTGGTTGTCCGGCCCGGCCGGCCCAACGGCGCCGCCTCCGGGTTTCTCTCCGCCATGGTGCGCGAGCCGCTCAATGGTCAGGATACGGTTTGTCCGGTTTCGCCCGAAACCAAGGTGGCGCTCGCTTCGCCGGAACGTGCAATGGAAGGCCTTATTGCCGTGGCCGAAGCGTCGCGCGATTCCCTTTGCGGGCGCACCGCTGTTAACTTGCCCGCCCTTACCGTCAGCGTAGGAGTCATGCTTGATGCGCTCGCACAAGTTGCCGGAGAGGCTGTCCGCCGACGCGTGCGATTTGAACCTGATCCAGTGATCGCCCGCATCGTCGGTGGCTGGCCGGCTGCCTTTGAAAGCATCCGCGCACGCCGCCTGGGTTTGGACCCTGACACGGATTTTATTTCCATCGTTCGCCAGTACCTCGCAGATCAGGCGCTGGAACTCCCAAGCCGACCCTGAACCCGCACCCATGCGCCTCCGAGGAAACCGCTTCATGGCCCCACCCATTCTCGCTTCGAGCGCACTTCCGGCACAGGACTTTTCGCGGCAGGTCTACAGCAAAGTCTTCCGGCACATTGTGCCGTTTCTAGTTCTTTGCTACATCGTCTCCTACCTTGACCGCGTCAATATTGCCTTCGCGAAGCTCGAAATGAGCCAGAACCGGGGATTCAGCGAGACGGTATTCGGATTCGGCGCCGGTGTCTTCTTCATTGGGTATTTCTTCTTCGGTTTGCCCAGCAACCTTGCAATGCAGAAGGTTGGCGCGCGTAACTGGCTGGCAGGGATCATGGTAACTTGGGGATTTTTGTCCGCATCGTTTATCTTTGTCAAATCTCCTGCCTCGTATTACATCCTGCGCTTCCTTCTGGGCGCGGCCGAAGCCGGTTTCTACCCCGGTGCAATCCTCTACTTGACTTATTGGTTCCCGGCCTATCGGCGCGCCAGAATCATAGCTCTGTTCATGTCGGCCATTCCGGTCGCCGGTATCTTCGGGAATCCTTTATCCGGTTGGATCATGGGCGCATTCGACAGCGCCGGAAATATGCGTGGCTGGCAGTGGATGTTTCTTATCGAAGCTTTGCCGGCGGTGATCGCCGGAGTTACAGCATTCTTTGTCCTCGATAACTGTGTAGCTGCTGCGAACTGGATCACCGAGCCGGAAAAGCGCTTTCTTGCAGCGGAGATCGAAGCGGACGGGAAGGGAGACCGTACACGCCTTCACTCATTCTCCGAACTGATCAGGAATGCCCGAGTCTGGCTCATGTGTCTCATCTACTTTTCCATCGTCATGGCTCAATATGGTTTGACGTTCTGGATGCCCACGCTGATAAAAACAACGGGTATAAAGACAAGCCTGAACATCGGCCTGTTGAGCGCGATCCCGTTTCTTTGCGCCATCGTTGTCATGAATCTGTGCGGGCGCAGTTCGGATGCCATGCGGGAGCGCCGTTGGCACCTGATGCTGCCGGCGCTCGCCGGAGCCGCGGGCTTTGCGGTTGCAGCATCCTATCCGCAGAACACCGCGGTCTCTCTGCTTTGCCTTTCTGTAGCCGCGGCCGGTGTACTAACCTGTACTCCTTTGTTCTGGTCGCTGCCGACAGCGCTTCTCTCCGGTACAGCCGCTGCGGCGGGCATCGCCCTCATCAACTCAGTGGGAAACCTCGCCGGTTTCGTCAGCCCTTCGTTGATAGGCTATTTGAAGGATGCAACGCACAGTAATCAATACGGAATGGATGCGTTGGCCGTCATCTTGGCCGGCAGTGCGCTCCTTGTCTGGCTTGTTCCGCCCAAGCTGGTGAATCGTTGAGTTGCTATGTTAGGGAATCTCTGATGAAGTCACTGCCTTGAAGGGTACGGGCTTTAGCCCGCACATAGGTGCCACAGAATCAGCCGGGCTTTAGCCCCCGAGGGAACGTTGGCTGCTCAAAGCGAACTTGTTCAAAGCTTCCCTAGCAATTCAGGTTCCTGAAATAACTTACGTCTTCCGCCATTTCTTTGCCTGGATCGGCTTCTGTCCGTCAGGCTTGGGGACGAAGATATCCTGCCAGACAAGTCCACACTGCTTCACCATCTGGATCGGATATTCCAGCCGTCCAAGGTCCGCAGCGCCATTGTTCGTTCCGAAGGAAAACTTCGCGCCCGCCGCCTTTGCCATTTTGATAAAAGCAGCATTCGGAATCTTGTAGCGGTTGTTGATCTCGATTGCAACGTCGTTTTCGACGGCCGCGTCGATTACCTTGCGCATCCGCTCCGGCGTCCAAAGAACATCGTATTCCCCGGCAATCTGGTCGGGCAGGAATGTAGCGTTCACATAGATGTCGATGGGCTCTTTCATCACGCCCAGGATACGCTTGACGTACATCTCCATGAATGCCTGCTTGTCCGGGATAACTCCAATCTCGTCCGGCAGCCAGATGCGCATGCGCTTGCCGTTGTCGTCGGTAAAGGTCATCGCGTCGGTAAAACAATAGTCGAAGCGCGCAATGGACTCCGGAGAAGTCAGCGTCATCCATTCGCGTCCTTCACCCTGTAGAGCTACAAAGCACGGCTGGCCTTTCATGCCTTCAAGGTAAGTTTGCACACTGTCGTCGCTATGCACCGGAAAGCCCAGGCCGCAGTTGATAGCGACGCCGTAGAAGATGCCGAGGCGACGGGAATTCGCGAGAGCCTGTTCGATGGTCAGGCCGCCCTTCAAATGCACGTGATAGTCCACAAGAGGAACATCTTCCGTGCCCAGGCGAATGATGTCGCGGTATAGCTCGTCCACTTCCGGTTTCTCATTTGAGAGTTGTGCGATGTTGTCGGGTAGTGGACGGACGCGAATATCCTTAAAGCAAGTCGTGCTGCCTATGTCGTGCCCTTGCAAGGCAAATGTACCGTGATTGATAACGCGCCCAAAATTGAGGTCGGCCCGGAATGGCTGCTCGGGCTCAACATAGTCCACCACCAGCATGTCGTTTACGCGAATCTGCACTTCTTTGCCGCGCACCAGGATGTTCATCCTGAACCACTCGTCGTCCTTGACTAGTTGCTTATAAACATTACGCACGCTATAAAGGGAACCGGTCTTCTTCCGCTCCTTGTATCCGTCGGCCCCTTCGTGGGTGTTAGCCACCTGCACCTCGAAGCCGGCGGACGGCCATCCCGAGGGCTGGTAGGCAGTGTGGAAGTAAATGCCGGAATTTGCCCCTGGCCGCGTCTTCACATCGGCAGTCAGTTCGAAGTTCTTGAAGTCGGCGTTGTGTACAGGGCCGACATAGAACAAGTGCGACCGTTCGCCATGGACTAAAATCTGCCCGTCGACGACCTTGAAAGAACCCTGATGTTCACTGGCTTTCCAACCGTCGAGAGTCTTGCCGTCAAACAGTGGAATCCAGCCGTCGGAATTGTCGCTGAGTCCATAGGCTGCCGCGGGTGCGGCCATCAACAAAGCAATAACTTCGCGGCGCGTGAGTGTCTGCATAGTGCCTCCCTGCAAAAATCGGAACAATCAAGCAAGTATAGACCAGCAGGGACGGTACTCGTTCCGGCCGGAACCACGCATCATAAGTACAGGTGTCCCTCGGCGCCCTGCTCCTTCACTTGACCCTCAGGGCAATCGCATGAACGTTTCTTGTTATCGTACTGAGCTCTTTTCGACGCGCGCTCAGGTCAAATAGTACTTCCCTCCCGGTAGGGAGGGATCGAAAATAGCCCAGGATGAAGCGCAGCGCAATCTTGGGACAGCAGCGTGGTCCAAGTTTTCGCGCCCCGTAGGGCAGCGATGAACCTTGTCCCGGCGCGAAACCTCGTTCATGCGATTGCCCTGACTTGACCCTGCTCAGAGACACGGCATGAGCCAGAGTGTTATATTTTGCGAGTTTCTTTGGTGGAGATATAGTGGACGATTGGAAACTCAAAAATCGGCTGTATTCGTCATTTGATCCGCAGTCTGCGCGTGCAGCGGCGAATCGCCAAGCGCATCTGGTGTTAATGGCAGCGCTGCGTGCGGAAGAAGATTCAATTCGTCTCGGCGGGGGAGCCAAGGCAACCGAGGCGCAGCATGACAAGGGCCGCTTGACGGTGAGGGAACGGTTGAACCTGCTCCTCGATGAGGGTACGGAGCTCGTCGAGCTAGGTCTGTGGGCGGCCCATGGAATGTATGCCGAATATGGCGGGGCCCCCGGCGCCGGTGTGGTGACAGGACTCGGGCGTGTCTCCGGGCGCTTGTGCTTGATCATCGCCAACGACGCGACGGTCAAAGCCGGCGCATTCTTCCCCATGACGGCAAAGAAAGTCCTGCGGGCCCAGACCATCGCGCTCGAAAACCGCATTCCGACGCTCTACCTGGTGGACTCGGCCGGAGTGTTTCTGCCTCTTCAGGAGGATGTTTTCCCGGATACCGACGACTTTGGGCGCGTTTTCAGGAACAATGCCGTCATGAGTTCGCTGGGAATTCCGCAGATCACGGCAATCATGGGAATGTGCGTGGCCGGTGGCGCTTATCTCCCGGTTATGACGGATACGGTGCTGATGACCGAGGGGTCGGGGCTGTTTCTCGCCGGGCCATCCCTGGTGCAGGCGGCCATTGGGCAGAAGACTGAATCGGAAGAGTTAGGCGGGGCGTCAATGCACGCCGAGATCTCGGGGACCGTCGACTTCAAAGAGCCAAACGATCACCTGTGCCTGGCTCGGTTGCGCTCGTTGGTTGGAAAGATCGGCGAGCGGCACGGGCGAGCCTCCGAAGCTTTCAGCCGTCTGGAGTTTGACGCCGTTCGAGATGCACCGAAGTTTCCGGCGGAAGACGTTTACGGGCTGCTCGATCCCGCGCCGGGAGCCAGCAACGTCTACGATATGCGCGAGGTAATTGCGCGCATTGTGGACCGCAGCGAATTTGATGAGTACAAGGCTGACTTCGGCCGTACTGTGCTTTGCGGATATGCGCGGATAGGCGGGCGCGCGGTGGGAATCGTCGCCAACCAAAAGACGAACCAGACCCAGACGGTGGCCATGGGCCCGGCCGCGGGAATGAAGCGAATCGAGGTGGGCGGCGTCATATATACAGAGAGCGCGCAAAAGGCGGCCCGCTTCATCATGGACTGTAATCAAAGCCTCGTGCCCCTGGTGTTTCTCCACGATGTAAATGGATTTATGGTGGGCAAGGATGCGGAGTGGTCGGGGATCATTCGCGCGGGTGCAAAAATGGTGTCCGCTGTGAGCACCAGTGTCGTTCCCAAGATTACGGTGATTGTGGGCGGCAGCTTCGGCGCCGGGCACTACGCAATGTGCGGCAAGGCCTATGATCCGCGTTTTCTGTTTGCCTGGCCAACGGCGCGCTATGCCGTGATGAGCGGAGCGTCGGCGGCGAATACGCTGGCCGAGGTTCGCGCCCGGCAAATGGAGCGCGGCGGAAAGGTTCTCTCGGAGGCGGAGAAAGCGGCCCTCCATGATGAGATTCGGGCGACCTACGATGCGCAGGCCGACCCCCGCTATGGTGCGGCGCGACTTTGGATTGACGCGATCATCGATCCAGCGAAAACCAGAGAGGTGCTGATGATTGCGCTGGAGGCTTGCGCCTTGAATCCCGATGTGCCCCGATTCAATCCGGGCGTCCTGCAAACCTGATTTTGCGACACGCCGATTTCAGGCTCTCCCGGCATTTTTCATGCCTGCGCGGGGGAGACGGCATCTTATCAGGCAATAACTGTAGCAACGCGGCCAAACTGAGTGCCGGGGAGCCTGAACATGAATCTTGAACTGGAAACGATCGAGAGCCTTTATCCGTTTGTGCTCACTGAAGAGCAGGAGCATCTGAGGCGGGAGATTCGCGAGTTTGCAGCGCGAGAGATTGCGCCTAATGTTATGGCCTGGGATGAAGCATGCGAGTTTCCCATGACAGTGGTTAAGAAGCTGGGCGCGCTGGGATTGCTGGGCGTGATCTTCCCCCCGGAGTATGGCGGCGCAGGGCTTGGTTATGTGGATTACGTGCTGGCGATTGAGGAACTCTCCGCCGTTGATGGATCGCTTGGTATCACGGTTGCGGCGCATAACTCGCTGGGCACAAATCATATCTTTCTCGCCGGCAATGAGGCGCAGAAGAAGAAGTATGTGCCGCGCCTCGCGACAGGCGAATGGCTGGCGGCCTGGGCGCTCACCGAGCCGGGGTCGGGCTCGGATGCTGCAAGCGCGCGCACCACAGCAGTAAAGAAGGGCGACCGCTACGTGCTGAACGGAAACAAAACCTTCATCACCAATGGGCACTATGCCGATGTTGCTGTGGTGATTGCCATAACCGACAAGAGCAAAGGCACCCATGGATTGTCGGCCTTCGTGGTAGAGAAGGGAACCAAGGGATTTCGTCCCGGCAAGAAAGAAAACAAACTCGGGCTTCGAGCCAGCGATACCAGCGAGCTCATCTTCGAGGACTGCGAAATTCCCGTGGAAAACCTGCTCGGCGCCGAGGGCGAAGGATTCATCGACGCCATGCGGGTGTTGGATGGCGGCAGAATTTCGATTGCGGCACTGGCCCTCGGTATCGCACGCGGAGCGCTTGATGCTGCATTGAAGTATGTGAAGGAACGCCGGCAATTCGGCAAGGCGATCGCCGAGTTTCAGGGCATTCAGTGGAAGCTTGCGGACATGGCAACGGAACTGGATGCGGCGCGACTGCTCACGCAGCGTGCCGCGGTGCTGAAAAACGCGGGGCGCACCGTGACGCGCGAATCGTCGATGGCCAAGCTCTTTGCCAGCGAAGCCGCGGTGAGGATTTGCGATGAGGCGGTGCAGTTGTTTGGCGGGTACGGCTTCATCAAGGACTATCCCGTAGAGAAATTTTATCGCGACGTCAAGCTGTGTACGATTGGCGAAGGCACCAGCGAGATTCAGCGCATGGTCATTGCCAGGGAAATTCTCAAAGTCCACCCGTCGCGCGGCTAACTGAGGAATAGATGAACGACCTGGTCAAGATTGTGGAGTGTCCTCGAGACGCATGGCAGGGGCTGCTGGTGCAGATCGCGCCCGAGGTGAAGGCCGCTTATCTGCGCAAATTGATTGATGCCGGTTTCACGCACATCGACGCAGTCAGTTTTGTATCGCCCGCCGCGGTTCCCCAAATGGCGAATTCGGAAAAAGTGCTCGAGTACCTGATACCTCCCGAACAAGTGGAGATCATTGGGATTGTGGTAAATGAAAAAGGGGTGGAACGCGCCATCCGGGCGGGAGGGGTGCGCACTCTCGGGTTTCCATTTTCAATCTCTTCCAAGTTTCTTGAGCGCAATCAACATCAAACGCCGGCGGAGTCGCTCCACATCTTGGAATCTGTGCAGGCTCTGGCACACAATGAAGGTTTAGATGTGGTTGTGTACATCTCAATGGCCTTCGGGAATCCCTATGGCGAACCATGGAGCGAAGTCCACTTACTGGACGCGTGCCGTCGCCTGATCGACTCCGGAGTGCGACAAATTTCGCTTGCCGATACGGTCGGCCTGGCAACGCCTGCGCAAATCGCGGATGCTGTTGCGGCTGTGCTTGACGCGCATAACGATTTAGAGATAGGCGTGCATTTGCATGCCAGGCCGGCGGATGCTTCAGCCCGGATTCTTGCCGCTTTCAATGCGGGATGCAGAAGGTTTGATTCGGCAATCGGCGGGCTCGGCGGGTGCCCGTTTGCGCAGGATGCTCTGGTAGGAAATATCTCTACTGAAACACTAATCGCGACGTTGACTGAGTGTAACGCTAAACTTCCCAAGTTAGGGCACTTGGACCAATTGATACAAGCGAACTCGGAGATTGCCGCGAACTTCGGAGCGCTCGTCAAATAGTGAACTACCCTCGCGTGCCGTTTGCACTGTGAACCTGCGTAATGGAGGAAAAGTTGAGTTACTCGACAATTCTTGTTACTAACAACCCTCCAATCCGGACCATAACACTGCAGCGGCCCGAGCGCCGCAACGCCATGACTCCCGAAATGCAGATGGAACTGATTTCTGCCATGGAAGCGGCCGCCGCAAGCGACTGCCGGGTGCTCGTTCTCGCCGGCGCTGGCGAAGCTTTTTGCTCGGGTCTGGATTTGTCGGCATTGCAAGACATGAAAGGCAAAACAGCAGCCGACAATCGCGTCGATGCGGAGCGTATCACCCGGCTCTTTCTAACGTTGTATGAGCTACCCATGCCGACCATCGCCGCGGTACATGGTGCGGCAATCGCAGGGGGAACCGGATTAGCTACAATTTGCGACTTCACCCTGGCGACGCCGGCCGCGAAGTTTGGCTTTACCGAAGTGCGGATCGGCTTTGTTCCCGCGGTGGTATCAGCCTTTCTGGCCTTGCAGATTGGAGATAAACGAAGCCGCGATTTGCTTTTGACCGGCCGTCTATTCGACGCCGCAGAGGCTTATCGGTTGGGACTGGTCAATGAGGTTGTGCCGCCGGAAGATTTGGCGCAACGCGTTCAAGCGCTCGCGGAGGTTCTGGTTTCCAACAGCCCGCAGTCCCTGGGAGCCACAAAGCGCCTGATGGCCGCGCAAAATAGGGCTTGGTTGGATGCTGCAATTGCCCAGGCGATGGAGGCGAACGCGCAGGCTCGTGAAACAGCGGACTTTCGCGAAGGGATATCGGCATTCCTTGAAAAGCGGAAACCGGTGTGGGCGAAGGGATTACCGCGAAGCGCGAATTAGCGAAAGTGCAAGGTAGCTTCTGTTCGCTGCTCCAACTGCTCCCTCGTGATGCCGTCTGCGAATTCAATTACCTCGAAGCCCGACGGAGTAACATCGAGTACGCAAAGATCGGTAATTACTCGATGGACAACCCCGGTTCCGGTAAGTGGAAGCGTGCAGATGTGAAGTAACTTGGCTTCTCCATCCGGTGTCGTATGTTCCATCAGAACCACAATGCGCCTGACACCGGAAACAAGGTCCATGGCTCCGCCCATACCCTTCACCCGCTTGCCTGGAATCATCCAATTGGCCAGATCGCCGCGTTCGGAAACCTGCATGGCGCCGAGGATTGCGAGGTCGATGTGACCGCCCCGAATCATGGCGAAGGAGTCGGCGCTGGAAAACGTCGAGGCGCCTGGAACAAAGGTCACAGTCTCTTTTCCGGCATTGATCAAGTCGGCGTCAATTTCGGTTTCGCGAGGGAAAGGTCCCATCCCGAGCAGCCCATTCTCCGATTGCAAAGTTACTGTCATGCCGGCCGGAATGTAATTGGCAACCAGGGTAGGAATGCCGATTCCCAAGTTGACATAGTAGCCGTTCTGTAACTCCCTTGCAGCGCGAGCGGCCATTTGTTTTCGAGTCCATGCCACTGGCTTGCTCCTCTCCACTTACTCCGTCCTGACAGTCCGCTTCTCAATACGTTTTTCGGGTTGCGGATTGTGTACCAGCCGGTGAACGTAAATTCCCGGAGTATGAATCTCGTCCGGATCAAGATCGCCCGGTTGGACCACGATCTCAACTTCCGCCACAGTGATCTTTGCGCAAGTCGCCGCGTTGGGATTGAAGTTGCGCGCTGTCCGGCGATAGATAAGATTCCCATGAAGATCGGCTTTCCATGCCTTCACCAGTGCCACATCGGCCTGGATGCCTCGCTCGAGAATGTAAGTCACGCCGTCAAACACCTTATGCTCTTTCCCTTCGGCAACCAGCGTTCCGATGCCAGTTCGCGTATAAAAGCCAGGTATACCCGCGCCTCCAGCCCTCATGCGTTCAGCCAGCGTACCTTGCGGACAAAACTCCACATCTAACTCCCCGGAAAGGTATTGCCGCTCAAACTCGATATTTTCGCCAACATAACTCGAAATCATTTTTTTCACCTGGTGAGTTTCGAGAAGCAAGCCAAGACCCCACCCATCCACCCCTGCATTGTTGCTGGCAATGGTCAGGTTGCGTACACCCGTATCACGCAAGGCCACAATCAGCGCCTCGGGAATGCCGCACAGGCCGAAACCGCCGATTGCAAGCAGCATCCCATCTTTCACGATGCCGTCCAAAGCGGCGCGAGCGTCCGGCCATAGCTTGGACATTCCGGATGCATGTTTGCCTGGATCGTCCATAGTAAGTCAAGCTCCCCTTTCCCTGATTCACTTGGATGCAGCGACCCCTGGGCAAGGGCTACATAACATACGACACAGCCAGGGTAAGAATCAAACCGGTCACGGAGATGATTGTTTCGCAGACCGACCATGTTTTCAAGGTCTGCACGATACTCATATTGAAGTACTCCTTTACCAGCCAGAAGCCTCCGTCGCTGACGTGCGAGAAGATCAATGACCCGGCACCGGCGGCAACCACCAACAGCTCGGGTTGAACGCCGGTACTTAGCAATGCGATGGGACCCACGATACCAGCCACGGTCGTCATAGCCACGGTTGACGAGCCGGTGGCAAGCCGCATCAATGCGGCAAGCAGCCATGCCAACATCAGCAGCGGAATATGGCTCCCAAGTGCAACGGCGATAATTGCCTGGGAAACGCCGCTGTCTTGCAGGATTCTCCCAAACCCACCTCCCGCGCCGATCAGCAGCGTGATTGTCGCTGTAGGCCCAAGGCACTCATTGCTGAAACGAAGAATAGTTGCGCGGGAAAATCCTCTCATTCGGCCAAGCGTAACGAAGCTCAGCAGCACGCCGGTCAGCAGCGCTATCTCGTCGTTGCCAATCAGGTGCAATCCCGCGTTCAATGTGCTGGCAGGGCTCGACACGGCGTCGGCCCAACTCCCGGCGAACATAAGCAGGATAGGGAAGAGGATTGTGATCAATGTGAGCCCAAAACCAGGTAAACTGCGCTCCGCCCCATGATCGACAAACTGTGCTGCCATCGGATTATCCGCGGGTAACTTGATGTGCTTCGCAATAAGCTTGGCGTAAATGGGCCCCGCAACCACCGCAGAGGGAATCCCGATGAGAAGTGCATAGAGAATCGTACGGCCCATATCTGCATGGAACGCGGCAACCGCCAGCACCGCGGCTGGATGTGGAGGCACTAATCCATGCACCATTGAGAGTCCGGCCACCATCGGCAGCCCCACGAGCACCAGCGAAGTGCCGGTGCGTCGCGCCACCGTGAACACAATCGGAATCAAAATCACAAAGCCGGCGACAAAGAAGGTGGGCAACCCAACCACAATGCCAATTACCACCATGGCCCAGTGAATCCTCTTCTCGCCGAAGAGCCGGATCAGCGTAAGAGCTATTCTTTCTGCGCCGCCTGACTCGGCCATCATTTTGCCAAGCATGGTGCCCAGCGCCACTACGATCGCGATATGTCCCAGCGTCCCGCCGACTCCCGCTTCAAAGGAATGGACCACGGTTGAAAGCGGCATTCCCGTGACCACGGCCAGAGCGAGAGAAGTAACAAACAGAGTTATGAATGGATTCAGCTTGAACACAGTAATCAGCAGGATCAGGCCAATCACCGAGATAAAGGCTGAGGCAAGCAGAAAGATGCTGTGAGAATCGATCATAGGCCAGGTGCTGCTCTTTCGGAGTTGTTACACTTGTCAGTATTTTCGGGCAGGATCACGCTCGGGGTTCCTTGTAAGCCACGCAATCGATCTCCACCTTGCAATCGACAACCATGCTCGATACAACGCAAGAGCGGGCGGGCGGATGCTCGCCAAAGTACTCCTTGAAGACCGCATTGAACGATGAGAAATCACGCGGGTCATCGAGCCACACGCCGCAACGCACCACGTGTTCCGGCCCGTACCCGGCTTCGTTGAGAATCTTGATGAGGTTGCGAATTGCCTGTTGAGATTGTGCGACAATGCTTCCTCCGACCAACTCGCCGTTGAGCATCGAGACCTGTCCGGACACATATAACCACCCACCGGCCTCAACTGCACGCGCGAAGGGCAGGTGCTGTCCACCTGCGCCTTTGCCGCCTTCCACGCCATACCGCTTGATACTCATAATGCTCCTTGCTAATTTGAATTACTGCATCCAGCGCGTTTTGCCGCGAAACAAAAAGCGCCCGGCGCGCTCCGGGGCAACTCCCTTGTTGGTGTAGGAAAGAAAACCATTCACCCATACGCCGGTGATTCCCTTCGCCGGGCGCATTGGATCGGAATAAGTCGCCCGGTCGATAATCTTCCGCGGATCGAAAAGCGTCAGATCAGCGAAATAGCCCTCGCGGATCAGTCCGCGTTCGTTGAGCCCAAAACGCTGCGCGGGCATTCCCGTCATCTTATGAATCGCCTCGGGAAGTGAAAATAGATTTTCGTTGCGGCAGTAACGACCCAGCACGCGGGGAAATGTACCCCACAGGCGCGGGTGCGGCAAGGGATCGTTTGGCAAGCCATCCGAGCCGATCATGGTGGCGGGATGGCACAGAATGCGCCGCATATCCGCTTCTGAGATGCTGTGATAAATCGCCCCTGCCGGCTGCAGGCGCTGCGCTGCCTGGGGTTGCGTTACGCTCCAGGCTGCGGCAATCTGCGCCAGCGATCGCCCGGCCATCTCGGGATGCGGCGTGCTCCAGGTAATTGTAATCTCGACGCGTTCATCAACCTGTCGTAAGTCAAGAGTGCTGGATCCAGCCGCGTAGGGATAACAATCGCATCCGATTTCCTGCATGGTGCGCGCCGTCTCCAAAACTTGCAAGACCTCGCCGCTCCGTCCCCAGTTATCCATGCCGGCGCACTTCAAGTGAGACAAGACCACCGGCACATGGGTTAGCCGTCCGATGTTGAATGCCTCTTGCATTGCTTCCAGGATAGAGTCGGTTTCGGAACGCATGTGCGTGCAATATACGGCACCGGCGGCTGCCAGCGGTCGGGTGAGTTCGAGGACCTCCTCAGGGGAGGCGAAGTTGGCGGACATATAGGCAAGGCCGGAACTCAGGCCCAGCGCTCCGCCGTCAAGCGCCTCCTGCAATTCGGCGCGCATGGCTTCGACTTCGGCTTTGGACGCGGTGCGGTCCAGCCGGTCCATATGATTGTTGCGCAGAGCCGTATGGCCAACCAGCGCAGCGACGTTCACCGCGGGGCGCGCGCAGGGGATGGCTGCGGTATAAGCTGAGAAACTTGGGTAGCGGAAGTCAGCCGCTGAGCCCAACAGGTTCATGGGGTCGGGTGGCTCGCCATGCAACCTGACCGGGGAGGCGCTGATGCCGCAATTGCCTACGATCACCGTGGTAATGCCCTGCGATATTTTTGGCTTCATCGCCGGGGCGCGAATCACGCTGATATCGTCGTGGGTATGCACATCGATAAAGCCCGGCGCAAGCGCGAGTCCTTCCGCCTCGACCACCACGCGGGTGCGGAACCCGAGAGAAGGTCCGATGGCGCGAATGCGATCACCGCACAACGCCACATCCACTACTTCGGAACCGGCTCCACTGCCGTCGATAACGCTCGCATTGCGGATCAATGTGTCGCAACTGGGCATAATAGCTTCCCAAGTATATAGGCTATGTACATTGCGTATGCAAGACTGTAACGTTCTTGTATTGCGGCCTGATTGGAGACAATTCCATTGAACGAAAGAAGACCGGCGCCGGCGAACATCCATCCACCCATTGCTGCGCTGAACAAGGGCTTGGGCTTTCTGGAGACTGCAACCGACCGCGATGCCGTTTCTCAATTCGGCTGGAACCTGTTGCGCGAAGATCTCAGCCTGCCTTCCGCTGTGATCTATGAAGACAGGCTGTTGCACAACCTCTACTGGATGCAGCAGTTCATCGCCGAATACGGAGTCAGGCTTGCTCCCCATGGCAAAACGACCATGGCTCCCCGCTTGTTTGAGCTGCAATTGCAGGCGGGCGCATGGGGCATAACTCTCGCCACCGCGCACCAGACCCGCGTCGCCTACGAACACGGAGTGCGCCGCGTTCTCATGGCCAATCAGCTTGTTGGCAAGGGAAATATGGCGATCGTGGCGCGTTTGCTGCACGATCTCGATTTCGAGTTCTACTGCCTTGTCGACTCGGCGGAGCAGATCGACCAATTGGCCGCCTATTACTCGGAATCCGGACAGCGGCTGCGCGTCCTGATCGAATTGGGTGTCGCGGGCGGGCGCGCCGGCGTTCGCGACGAGCCGCAGTTGGAGTCGGTGCTGGCCGCGCTCGCCCGTGCGGGCCGTTCAATCGTGCTGAGCGGCGTCGAGATGTATGAAGGCGTCCTCGATAACGAAACCGCCATCCGTCATTTCCTTCAGCATGCTGTGTCGGTCACGCAAAGGCTCGCTGCGGACGGCTTCTTCCAACGTACCCCCATCTTGCTTTCCGGCGCTGGTTCGGCTTGGTACGACGTCGTCGCTGAGATCTTTGCCGCCGCGAACTTCAAAGATGCCGTGGAAATCGTATTGCGCCCTGGATGTTATCTCACGCACGACATCGGTGCGTACCGTGAAGCGCAGTCGAGGATTCTTGCAAGCAACCCCATTGCACGCAGAATGAGCTCGGGACTTTTACCCGCCCTTCACGTCTGGGCGTATGTGCAATCCGTGCCCGAAGCAGAGAAGGCCATTATTGGCATGGGCAAGCGCGACGCGGCGTTTGACTCGGGTATGCCTGTCCCGGCGCTCCACTTCAGGCCGGGCGATGCGGCCCCCAAGCCGGCTGCCGCGCATTGGGTAGTCACTAAAATGATGGACCAGCACGCGTACATGCGCATTGCCCGGCAAGACGATCTTCGCGTCGGCGACATGATCGGTTTCGACATCGCGCATCCTTGCCTGACCTTCGACAAATGGCGCACACTGCCGGTGCTGAACCCTCAATTCGATGTTATCGATGTTATCCAGACTTTCTTCTGATTGCGCATCGTTGGAGGAAGAGACAAATGTGCCGAAACATCAAGATACTTTTCAACTTCGATCCACCCGTAACCGAGGAGGAGATTCGCGCGGCCTCGTTGCAGTTCGTGCGAAAAGTCAGCGGGTTCAACAAGCCCTCCAAGGCCAATGAAGCGGCATTCCTGCAAGCAGTGGAAGAAATCGCCGCGGCCTCGGGGCGTTTTTTAAGTTCGTTGGAAACAATTGCGCCGCCCAGATCCAGGGAGGAGGAGGCAGCAAAGGCAAAGGCGCGCAGCGCCGTGAGATTTCAGGCTTGAGATTGTGTAACGGGAGACGGAGCGAATGAAGCAGATTGTTGCCGTAATCTTCGGACTTGGCCTTGTTTGCAACGCCCTTCTGTTCGTTCCCCAGGCATTCGCCTTGTGGCGCAAGAAAACCGACGAAGGCATCTCGCTGATTACATTCGGCGGATTCAGTGTCCTGCAAGCCATCGGCATCGTGCATGGGGTCTACCAGCACGACCTCTCCCTGATTCTGGGCATGGCGGCGAGCTTGCTGAGTTGCGGGACCGTGACTCTGCTGACGATTTTCTATCGGGTGAGGCGGTTGCGAGCGGGCTGAAGGGGAGTCCATGCCCAGGGAAGTCAGGCAAGCGGTTTGCCCGGAAGGTTGGCGCGCATGGGCTGGTTTTGTGGATGGATGCGTATGTTTCCGTAGAGCAGTTCTCTCAGGATGGGGGTTGGACGCCCGTACCAACTGGCCCACGACAGCGGCGTGTCGCCGTTGGCATCCTTTGCATCGACGATTGCGCCCGCATCTTTCAGAAGTCGGATAGTTTCCACTCCGCCGAATGCGGCAGCGCGGTGGAGTGGAGTCTCACCTTTGGTTCTGCAGTCTCGCATGAAGCAGCCAGTCTCCACTCCGGCGGCTGTAGCAACGTTCGGATTCGCTCCGTGGGCCAGCAGAACCATAAGTACCCGGTCATAGACCATTCGATCTGTCTTGCACAAAGCGGCATGGAGTGCTGTCTCCCCGGTGTCGGGCAATCGATGGTTGACGTTTGCACCCTGTTCGAGAAGGAACTTTGCTAGCCGCCAATGGCCGTGGAACGATGCGCCATTGAGATCGAAGTTGTCGCCGAGCGAGTCGAGCGATTCCCCCTGCGAGAGAAGAAAGCGGATGGCGCTGACATCTCCGTAGTAAGCGCAAAGCCGAATCAGGGAGACACCGTCTTCATCCTTGTGGTCAGCGGGTAGGCCCGCAGGGAGAAGGTCGAAGACCCGCTCCGTGCGTCCCTCTGCAAGCTCGCGCAACATCCTGTTCAAGTGGGAATCACTCATCGGGCGGCCCTCCAACATAAATCCTAGCCCAGAAACATACCCGCGATCGAAGCCGAAATCAGGTTGGCCATGGTGCCGGCCAGCATCGCTCGTACACCGAGTTTGGCCAGGTCGTTGCGCCGCTCGGGAACCAGCGCGCCGATGCCGCCGATCTGCATGCCGATGGACCCAAGGTTGGCGAATCCGCACAGGGCAAAGGTGGCAATCGTGAAGGACCGAGGTGCAAGGGTCATTCTTTGCGCACCCAGCGCGATGTAGGCGATGACTTCGTTAAGCGCCATGCGCGTGCCGAGAAGGTTGCCGATAGCGCCGCAGTCGTGCCAGGGAACGCCGATGAGCCACGCCACCGGCGCAAAGACGAAGCCCAGAATCTGGCCCAGGCTTGCCGGGACCCAGTGCATGTAGTTGAGCGAGTGCGTCCAGCCCAGCAGGCCGTCGAGCAGCGCGACGAGCGCCAGAAAGCTGACCAGCATGATGGCCACGTTGAAGGCCAGCTTGCCGCCGTCGATGGTCCCGCGAGCGATAGCGCCGATCAGGTTTTCGTCCTTGTGCTGCTCGTCTTTGGGAATGTTGACCTTGCCCTCGGTTGCCGGAACTTCAGTCTCCGGGACCAGCATCTTGGCCATCAGAATTGTCCCCGGCGAAGTCATGATGACCGCGGCCAGCAGGTGGCGGGGCTCGACGCCTTGCGCAATGTACATTGCCATGATGCCGCCAGAAACATGCGCCATGCCGCTGGTCATGATGGTCATCAGCTCACTGCGGGTGGCGCCGGCAAGGAAGGGCCTGATGGTGAGCGGAGCCTCGGTCTGACCCATGAAAATGGAGGCAGCCACGTTCATGCTTTCCGCCCCCGAAATGCGCATGGTCTTGAGCATCACCCAGGCCAGCGCGCGGATGACGATCTGCATAAGTCCGATGTGATAAAGCACCGCGAAAAAGGCGGAGATAAAGATGATGGTGGGCAACACCTGAAAAGCGAAGATCGAGCCCAGCGAAGAGCCGTCGGGAATGCCCAGCGGGCCAAACAGCACTTTGGTGCCGGCGTAGGTCGAGGCCAGCATCGACTTGACCATATCCCCTGCCCACTGCAGTGCAGCTTCACCATAACTGAAGCGCAGCACGAAGAACGCAAAGAGCAGTTGCAGCCCCAGGCCCCAGCCCACGGTACGCCAGCGGATTCGGCGGCGATCCGTCGAACCCAGCCATGCCGCAATAAGCACGGCGAGAATTCCCAGCACACCGGTGAATCGATGCAACTTGGTGCTCCTTGAAAGACAGTGGACAGTGGACAGTGAACAGCGGACAGTGGTCAGTTGTCGGGTGAATCCTGGTTTACCTTATAGCATCTTGCAGGTGCGTCTCAGCCTCGGCGCGGGTAAAAACGCGGCCCATCAGCAGCACACTTTGGGGCGGGCGGCTGGAGAAGTGAATCGCTTGTTTGAGCAGCTCAACCGGCTCGGCGAGCAGTTCGTAGTTGCTCGCGTACAGAGTGGCCAGTGGTTGCCCGCGCTCGACTCGCGCTCCGCGACGGGCGTGGAACTCAATGCCTGCATGCGGATCGACCGGCTCACCTGCCTTCTCTCGCCCCGCCCCCAGTCGCTGCACGGCCCAACCCAAAGCCGTCGTATCCATCGCCGCAATGTAGCCGCCTTCCCACGCTTCCAGCACCAGCGTGGCGCCCGGCTTGTGAAATCTCTTCATGTCGTCGAAGACGGTAACATCGCCGCCCTGCGCCGCCACCATTTCCAGGAAAACGCGAAGCGCAGATCCGTCTTCAAGCGCCGCGTTGCCCTGCGCATAGCCTTCTCCCGGAGTCTCTGCCTTGCCGCCCAAATGAATCATCCAGCCAGCGAGAATCAGCGAAAGCTCGCGCAGATCCTCGCTCCCCACCGGCCGGAGCCCGCGAAGCAACTCCACGCATTCGGCCACTTCGATCCAGTTTCCAGCCATGCGGCCCAACGGCTGGCCCATATCGGTGAGCAGCGCCACGGTCCTGGTCCCGGCCGCCTCGGCAGTGGCCACCATCAAGGCGGCCAGGTATTCGGCATCCTCCTGCTTGCGAAGGAAGGCGCCCGATCCGGTCTTCACGTCCAGCACCAGCGCGTCCAGTCCAGCCGCGAGCTTCTTGCTCAATATCGAAGAGCAAAGCAGCCCCGGGCTTTCAACCGTGCCGGTGCAGTCCCGCAAGGCATAAAGCACGTGGTCGGCAGGGGCAAGTTCCGGCGTCTGGCTCACGATCGACGCTCCGCACCGGCTGAGAACTGTCTCAAATTCGGACAGTGTCAGCGCAGTCCGATAGCCAGGAATGGATTCGAGCTTGTCCAGTGTCCCGCCGGTGTGGCCCAGAGCCCGCCCGCTGATCATGGGCACGGCCAGCCCGCACGCCGCTGCAATCGGCGCCACAATGAGGCTGGTTTTGTCGCCCACGCCGCCGGTCGAATGCTTATCGACCGCCGTCTTGCCTGAACGGCCCACCGAGAAAATCTCTCCAGAGTCGCGCATGGCCAAAGTGAGCGCCTGCGTCTCTTCCCGTGAAAGCCCGCGAATCCACGCCGCCATCAGCCAGGCCGAGAGCTGCTCCAGCGGGATCGAGCCATTGGTCGCGCCAGCCACGAGGAAGCCGATCTCCCGCGCGTCCAACGCCCTGCCGTCGCGCTTCTTGCGAATCAGATCGATTGTGTGCAGAGGTAATGAGTTCAATGAGTTTTCCGGCGGCGAGTCAGGTTGTCTCATCAGGGTCATCCTATTTCATGTACGTCTTGAAGGCCATCGGCAGCAGGGCAGAAAAGGCCACGGTCCGCACACCGTCCGGCGCTGGAAACACCACCGGCGCCTGGGGCAGAATGAACTCGGCCAGCACCTGGCGGCAAGCCCCGCACGGCGGGCTGGCGGCATCGTTCAGATTTGCAACTGCGACCGCATCGATGCGAATTTCAGGTCCACATTGGGAAACGGCTCGAACCACTGCGGAACGCTCGGCGCAGATTGTCAACCCGAGGCTCGTGTTTTCCACGTTGGTTCCGGTTACGATTTCGCCGGTGGTCAACCGCACAGCCGCGCCCACTTTGAAGTGGGAATAAGGAGAATAGGAGTGGAGGGCAGCCTGTCGCGCCTGGTCCATCAAATCTTTCAGCGCCTCGCCAGTCAATTCTCCCGGAGCCTTCTCCGTCAGATTTTTTTCGGTCATCGTAATTCCTGTCCTCGAACAGAGTGAAATCTGAGCCTAAAGCATCCTCTCGGGCGATGTACATGCACTGACCGTATTCCGGCAATTGGCTGCATTCTCAAGTCGTGCCCATTTTCACCGATATAGAGTTAGTGTGCTTCCCGCGCCGGGGATGGTCATCCTGGCCGGGCGGATGAGTGAAAACGATGGACGAGCTTACGAGAGAATTCCTGATCGAGAGCCAGGAGGGCCTGGATCGCATGGAGCGGTGCCTCACCGACCTGGAGGAGCGCCCCAACGATACGGGTCTGCTGGCGGAGATCTTCCGTTCGGTGCACACGATCAAAGGAACCACCGGATTTCTCGGCTTCAAGCGGCTGGAGAAGCTGGCCCATGCCGGCGAGAATCTCCTTGGCCTGCTGCGCGAAGGCAAGCTGGTTGCCGACCGTCTCACGATCACCGGGCTGCTGCAACTGCTCGACGGTCTTCGTTCCATCCTCAAAACCATTGAGACGGAGGCCAGCGAGGGGGACGGCGAAGACACTCTGTTGATTGAAAAACTGGAGGAGTTACAGGCCCCGGCCCACCAGCAGTCCAAACAACCGGTTCGCATGAAGGCTAGTGCTTCTGCACCGCCAGCCCGCGCCCGAGTCCCCGTTGAGCCTACTTCCCCTCCCCCTCCCCCCGCTCCACTTCCAAGCGATGTAATAACGCCCCAATCTGTCGAGCCGCTGGAATCCGTCACCTCGATTGCAAAGGAGCCCACTGAGCCGGGGACCGATGCCGCCAAGCCGCGCGCGCAGGCCGGAACCGCTGCCGAAAGCACGCTGCGTGTGGATGTCACCCTGCTGAACCGGATGATGAACCTGGTAGGCGAGTTGGTGCTCACCCGCAATCAGGTGCTGCAGGCTACCGCTGCCGACCCCAATCTCACCTTGCTCTCACGCCGCCTTGACATGGTTACGGCGGACCTGCGCGAGTCCGTGATGAAGGCTCGGATGCAGCCTGTGTCCAATATCTTCTCCAAGATTCCTCGCATCGTTCGTGATTTATCGCAGTCGCTCGGCCGCAAAGTGCGGCTCCAGGTCGAGGGCCAGGACACCGAACTGGACAAGAGTCTGCTCGAAGCCATCAAGGACCCACTCACTCATGCCGTAAGGAATTCGCTGGACCACGGGATCGAATCTCCCGCCGTTCGCCTGGCTGCGGGCAAGGACCCGGAAGGAACCCTCAAGCTGCGGGCTGCCCAGGAAGGCAGCCACGTCATTATCGAGATTTCCGACGACGGCGCCGGCATTGCGGTTGAAAAAGTCCGCGAGAAAGCCCTCGAGCGCGGACTCACTACCGCCGAACGTGCCGCGCACATGGCTGAGCGCGAACTGCTGCAGCTCATCTTCCTGCCCGGCTTTTCGACAGCCGCAGCCGTCACCAACGTGAGTGGCCGCGGCGTCGGAATGGACGTCGTCCGCACAAACGTGGAAAAATCGGCGGCAAAGTCGAGATCGACTCTCGCGCCGGCAAGGGAACCACGCTCCGGCTGCGCATTCCGCTTACCCTGGCCATCATTCCAGCGCTGATTGTGCGCAGTGTCAACCAGAGCTTTGCCTTGCCCCAGGGCGCACTGTCCGAACTGGTTCATGTTCCCCCCGAAATGGCCGCATAGGCTATCGAGTGGATTGAGGATGCGCCCCTCTACCGGCTGCGTGGGAAGCTGCTGCCCCTGGTTTTTCTCGATCGCCTGCTGATGCCCGGAGGCGAACACAAAGCCGCCACGGACCGCGACAATTTCATCGCCGTTCTCGACGCCGACGGGCGCCGCTTCGGCCTGGTGGTGGATGGTCTGGCCGATCCGGAAGAGATTGTGGTCAAGCCGCTCAGTGCGGTGCTGAAAGATATTGGACTTTACTCCGGCGCAACCGTATTGGGCAATGCCGATCTGGCGCTGATTCTTGACCCCGGATCGATCGCCATTAAAGCCGGGGTCGCCATGAGCGCCAAGGACGAGGGCGCGCTTTCCTCGGAAGGGGACGGAGAGGCCGATGCCGGAAAGAGCCTCGAGTACCTGCTGGTCGAAGCCGCCGGACGCCAGGCCGCGATCCCTCTCGCCGAGGTACTGCGCATCGAGCAGCTTCCGGTCTCGCGTATCGAGTACATCGGTTACCGCCCGGTGCTCAACTTCGAGGGTCAACTGCTGCCGGTCGAGGATTCAGGCGGCGTGCTGGCTGCGGTCCAGGACAATCCCCAGGCCCAGATCATCGTTGTGGTGTGCAGGGAAGGGAATCGACAGGTGGGGATTGCGGTATCGCACGTGCTGGATGTAGCTGCGGGCGGCGACCTTTTTGAAGCCGGCACAAGCCACCAGACCAGCGGGGTAACGCTCTTGAAGAATCGCGTGACTGGCGTTGTGGATCTGGTCGGAGTGCCCCCGCTACCGGTAATCGAAAGTGAGACAGTGGCATGAGCAACGCAGAAACAGCATTGCATCGCAAGGAAAAGACCGCAACGGCGCTGGTGGAGATGTGCTCCGTGCGCCTGGGTCAGACGCTCTTTGGCGTGCCCATCAGCCACATTCTGGAGATTGTGGGCTCGGCCCGGCCGCAACCAGTCCCGCTGGCGCCCAGCTTCGTTGGCGGGCTGGTTCACTACCGGGGCGACGTGCTCACCACCGTGAGCCTGCGCCAGTTGCTCGGCCTGCCTCCCAAAGTGGGCGCCCAGGACATCCTGGTGCTGGAAAGCTCCGGCGGATGCTTCGGGCTGCTGGTGGATTCGGTAGGCGAGGTCCTCACTGTCTCTTCCGCCGATTACGAGCCCAACCCCTCGATTCTTGACGAGCGCCGGAGAGCCTTGTTCGCCGGCGCGTACAAACTGAAGGACAGCCTGATGGTGATGCTGGACCCCGAACGGCTCGACCCCATGCGGTTGGGCGCGGTGAAGGCCGCTTGATTTCAATCGGCCGGCTTTACAGGCCGCGGAAAAAACACCGACGTGGAAGGCTTTGTTGTCCAGCCGGGGA
>PLZC01000396.1 GCA_003151985.1 Acidobacteriaceae bacterium | reverse complement strand
AGTTGATAAACTGCGCCTCAGCGAGTGCCGGAAGGACAATTAGCAGGGTGACAAGGCACATGGTGGAGCGCATCCAACGCAGGTGTTGCCCGTGAGCAATCACGCGCCGAATGACGGGTGTAAGCAGGACGTTCATCGGCACCTCCAGCGGCCACGAAAAGCCGCGATTTGCCGCGAGCGTATGACGATTCCTTTCCGCTGTCCATTAGTTTGTAGTTAACAGCTATTCACTTTTAGTTAACGACATTGGCGGAAAGTCCTGCATAACGAAAGCTCACGCTGCTCAGGCTCGCTCCCTCCAGTCAGAGCGGAGACTCTCTAGCAACAGAATCTCAAGCAGATATCGAAAATGACGGAACTCAGCGAAGTCGTTCATGCGGAAGCCCTCCGTGAAACGCTCATCCTGAGGGGAACCAACGAGGGGCACTACATCTGCCCTATACTTCAGCTGCATCTAACCCTTGCCCAAGGCAATCAAAGAAACAAAATGAAGGCGTCTAATCAGAACGCCAAAAGCCCCCAAGGGAATTGCAGTGTAGCAAGATTCGAGATGCTTTTCCACACCGCTTCAATTTTTTTACAGTACTTTCGGAACATCAGAAAGCGCGCATTAAAGCGCTCCTATGGAGTGCTCTCAATTAACAGTATTCGGCTCCGAACGAAGTTCCGCCTCCGTACTGGTCTGCCCTGGCCATGCAGGCATCGCTTCGACTCTGAAGACAGGGTCGGTCCAATCGACCGATTACAGTTCCTTGAAACTTCGCAACGGCACTGTTGCGAAGCAGGCGAAAGCGCGTGCGCCAAACACGAATGGAAAGCCATGTTCGCGGGGGACGATCGATCACGGTTGCCACTTATGCTGAATAGCAGAAATCCCGGACACTTTTCGACTTGCCGTTACTGGACGGTCGATAAGATGAATCAGGAACGCAGAAAGCGACTAGGATCCGTAGCTGAACGACCACGTGAATTGGGTCTTTGGGGAGCTGGCGTCCGCAGTGAGACTCCCGATCGCACGTAGGTCGCGACCGAGCGATGCATACTAATACGTCATCCTATTCAGGGTTCGGCCATGGAATATCTACCGGAATTTCACGCTTCTCCTCCGGTTCCAATGAATCCAACCAACTTTCATCTTCGACTTGCGGGGGAGGACTTGCACGGAAGAACAGCTCCGGATACCCGTCCGCGGCTCCTGCCTTCAGTAGAAGAGCATCCCACCAGTGCTCTTCTACTGAGGAATTAGATCGCAACGCCTGCATGGCGCCGATGAATTCGTGACTCCCGAGAATCTGACCGTTTTTGAAGGCTTCCGTCACAATGTGCTCAACTTCGCTTTTTGATAGTACGGCTGCATTGGGGACAATGAGCCTGCTTGCCAGTGTATTAGCCATTTCAAATGAACGGGCTGTCAAATATGCTTCAATTGCGCGGCTCCTGACCTCCGGAATATCAAGTAAGACTGGTGCGGGACTGGCCACGGCTGCCACTTCGATCAAAGTCAGGTTACTCAGTCTTGTTTTCAATGATTCGGAGAGAAAGGGGATCATCGACGCAACGCCTGCGACGCTCTTGAGCGAATCGAGCGCGGAGTGGGCGATAAACTGCTCCATTCGGGTCTTGATATCAGTGTCCAAATGCGATGCTGCATCATCGACCCGAGCAACGAGGGCGATTGATAGGCCATAGTCAGCGTCGGAAACCGAGCGAAGCAGTGGATTCATTTTTTCGTTCAGAACCTCCCCGCAGATGTTGGGTTGCAGAGTTCTTAAGGCATTGAGTGCGGCCACAGCGCGCAGCCGTTCAGGCCGCCCGACCTTGGGAGTCAGCATTCTCTTAAGCAGAACGATAGCGAAATTCCTGACTAGCGACGGCCGAGGTTTGGATAGCGGCCCGCCCTCGAGAACTGTTTTTGCCCTTGCAGCATCGGTAGGGAAAAATGCTCCCTCGACCTGGGACGTCAGGGACGCAAGTGCGGCCTTCCCACTCGTCGCCGGCTGCGACAACATCGCATCTACTGACGTCCGAATGTGATATCTCACCTGTTCAGCAGTTGGCTGGAATATCTCCTCTCGCTCATTCATGGAAGGGTGGGAACATCGATGTCGGTCTTCATAGAGTCTTGTTAGATCTCGGTGTTCAAACGCCGAAATGAATCCGAGCTCGTTGAATGCACGGCTCAGGATGGCCCGTTCGAATGCCAAGGATCTGACAATATCCTGCGTCGCCTGGATCGCGGTCAACTCAGCTCCAATCCGCGCAGCAATCGCATCCCCTTGCAGTTCCAGCTGGCGCACCTTGTCGATGAAATCGAATGCGACGGCGATCCAGGCCGAAATAATCGCCGCACGCAGAGCGCCTGCTCGATAGGAAGCCACCGCTTCGCCGATGTACTGACGCGCGTTCTTGTCGTTGCAACGGAGGACCAACTCATCCAGATCCACAAATGATCGATTAATCATGGTTCCCAATCTTAAATCAAAGGATCAATCCCGATAGACGCCCATCCAACAGGTAAAGAACCGAAGTGATGCAGATCACCTTGCGCACGCTCCGCAAGTCTGGAACTGCGCTTCGGCCTGTTCTCGTAAATTGACACCCCGCTTCCGACGTCGCGTTCCGGATAGGCGCAAGACCATTCCAAAAGGCCGACTGGCGTGGCTCCTGCAAGCTACTGAAAACAGGAGGCAAACGTATAGTGCGGAGTTGTTTTCAAAAGATGTGGGTTGAGAAACAAGTTGGAATTAGAGACTGCCGGTTTACCGCCATCGCCCCAATCACGATCAACAGTCACTCGTCACAGTAATCTGACAGTTACAGTAGCTACTTGCCTCCACAATGTTGCCGGCAGTCTAGTCACTTGGGTAGATCCATCACAACGATATCGGCGTTATCCCGCAAGCGGTCGAACACGATCTGCTTGCCGTCGGGCGTGACATCGAAACTCTCAACTCGGAAGCCAGGTAGCATATCGGTGAGCTTACGCTGCTCCCTCGTGCTTAGATCCACCCGGAAGAAGTCTTGCTTGCGAAAGTCTCCTTCCAGGACAATCAACGCATTCTCGCCGGGCAGAAATCGGTAGGGAGTCCCTTTGACATAAATGACCGAGATAACTGGAACAACTGGAAGTGGTACAGCCGACTTATCCGGAGTAATGGCCTTTACCACGAATTCCCCTCCAGCCTGCTGTCCGGAATAGATGATCACCTTTCCATCAGGCGACCAGACGGGATTGTAGGACAGGGTGTCCAACAGTTGAACTGGCTCGCCGCCATCCACGGGGACCTTGAACAAGTGCGTTCCGTCGCCGCGATCGGCTGCAACTGCAAGCCATTTCCCATCAGGAGACCATGAGGCTCCGCCTCGAACATCGAGCGATGGGGCTAAGGCACGCACGTTGGTGCCATTGGCGCTCATGATGTGAAGGCTGGCGCGACCTTCGTTTTTATAGGTGAAACAAATCTGTCCATCATCGGGGGCTATGGCTGCTGGCGCAACTAATCCCCCGTCGCTGCCCTTCCAGAGTTCGCGAGCAGTGCCGCTATCGAGTCGCCAAAGCCCGTCACCGCCTCCGCGGCCTGAAAGAAAAAGCACATAACCAGATCCGAGGCGTGGCCCAAGAGCGCGAGCGTTGGGGACCGGAAAGCGGGCGGCAGACGCTTCCCCTTGAACTTGATCAGATATGGGAATTGTCCAAAGGGTTGCGCTTGGGCGCCCGACACTGGCGACGAGCCTACGAGGGTTCTTGTCACTGACCGAGACCGTTAGATATTGATCCTCCAGTCCGGAGCTAATGCGATGAGGGATGCGATGCTCCACATCCATCGAGTACAGCCACTGTCCGGAACCTTCTGCGGCCGTAGCGGAATAAACCAATGTGCGAGAGTCCAGCCAACTGAGATAAGCAACTCGCGCATTGTGATAGGTAATCCGCTCAGGTACGGAAGCAATACTCGTGTTTAAGGCTGGAATCCGCCAGACGTCTGTTTCTTCTGTTGTAGGGGTGCCCTTGACAAAGTAGACAAAACGTCCGTCGGGTGACCAAGTCAGAAAGTGGCAGTGGACTCCTGGCTTATCCACGAATAGGCGCTTGGGGTTGTTCCCACTTCGATCGGCGAGGTAGATTGGATCTCCCGCCTCAGGAGTGTGAAAGACCATCCTTTCCCCGTCAGGCGACCACACAGGTTCCATCCCCACCTCAAGGAGAACACGGAAAACGCCACCTATCGAAGGTCCGATCCAAGTCCTCCCCTTTCCTGGCAGCTCGCGCACCCATTTTGAAGACCAAACCTGCGAACCATCCCCAGAGAATCCCAAAGCGCGCAGAGTGCCGTTATTGAAGATCAGTCCAGGAACACTGCCCTTTGTAATGTTCGCAAATTCACCACTGCCGATCTGGGTGAGCCATACGTCGGGCTGCCCGGAGCGGTCTGAGGAAAATATCGCGAACTTCCCGTCCGGTGAAATCGCCGCGTCAAACTCGTCGCCATCAAAGTCGGTTAGCCGCTCGACCTTGGCGCTGTCCAGCGGATTGTGCCAGAAGTAGTCCCTCTGCCACAGGCGCCATACCGCACCTAGACACACCAGCACGACTAAGCCTGCGGATACAACGGCAGCCCAATGTCGCTTACCTTGCGGGGAATGGGGAGACAATCCTGAAGCGGATGAACCCGAATCCTGCTTCTCCGGTAATTCGAGAACGGCATTCTTGATCGTCTGTGCCTGTCCCGAAGCATGAACCTCGGATATAAAGCGATATCCTTGCTTGGGAAGTGTCTCGATGCATCTGGGTGATTCGACAGGATCGGCAAGCGCTTCGCGAATTCGGCTGATGCAGTTGTTCAAGCCACGGTCGAAATCGACGTAGGTATCTTGGGGCCACAAGTTGAGACGTAAGTCCTCGCGGCTTACGAGTTGACCCGCTCGCTGAACAAGAATTACCAGTAATCGAGCCGATTGTCCCGAGAGCCGAACCCTCTTGCCATTTTTGAAGAGTTCTCCCGTCTGCATATCCACTTCAAACTGGCCGAATGAAGTCTTCCGCGCGGATTGAGCGTCGAGTTTCACAATCGTCCTCGCCTAGGTCAACAAGACTATCACCGAGGAATTGGCCTTGCACGTACATTCGGTGCTTGATCACGAGGTTCCGAGGTTGCTCATATTACGACACTTAGGCGGATACAAATTTGTGAGGATTTTGATACAAGCTAATGATTGCGCTTGTGGGCGATTCACTGCATTGTTCTCCGTGCGGAACCGTTCCGCTAGGAGAGGTCGATTATGAATACAGGGCTCGTATGCGCACGTTGGATGGCGCCCTTGCTGCTTCTTAGCCCTGTGGCAGGAATCTGTCAGAATGTCGTCTCTGAGTGGGATGCCATCTCCCTCAACTCAATTGTCTTTCAAGCCAAAAAGGCCTCAGCCGCCGTACTTTTCGCTTACGTCGACGTGGCGATGTATGACGCCGTGAACTCGATCAATCATCAGTACCCGCCGTTTGCAGTTCGGGTCGACGCTCCCAGAGGAGCCTCAGTCGATGCGGCCGTTGTAGCCGCAGCACACGATGTTCTCGTTCACTACCTTCCTTCACAGCAAGCTGCCCTGGATGGCGCGGAATCGGCATCGCTCGGCAGGATAGGAGATTCTCAATCGAAGATGGATGGTATCTCGGTCGGGAGTTCCGTGGCAGCTGAATGGATTGCTCTCCGAGCCTACGACGGATTCGAAGCACCGGTCACAGATGTGTGGGGGCATGGTCCGGGCATATGGGAACCAGTGCCGCCGTTCCCTCCGCCCGTTAACGTTTGGATGGCAGACTTCCAGCCGTTCACCTTTCAGTCTGCGTCTGACTTTTTGAACAGTATCCGACCGCCGTTGCCATTGAGCAGTAGAGAATGGGCCGAGGACTTCAACCTGACCAAGTCCTATGGTGCGTTGAACGGCAGCCTTCGCACTCCGGCGCAAACAGAATCAGGTCTGTTCTGGAGCGCCCCTCCTCAGGCGCTTTTCAGCAGTGGATTGCAATATTTGATCGTGAGCAGGAAGCTCAACACCGCTCAGTCCGCGCGGCTAGCGGCCATGGCAAATGTCACAATCGCGGATGCGCTAGTTGCATGCTTCAATGCTAAGTATCACTATGCGTTCTGGCGACCATACACCGCAATCCATGGCGCCGACACCGACGGAAATCCTGGCACAGAGGCCGACGTGAATTGGCTGCCGCTAGATATCACTCCCGGACACCCCGAATATCCGGCAGCACACGGTTGCGCAACTGAAGCACTTACAGTCGCTCTTCGAGCCTTCTTCCACAGCAATGAGATTCAGTATCGCGTGTCAAGTAGTGTGACCGGAACAGCGCACGATTTTCAGCGATTCAGCGACGTTGTCATCGAGGTGGATGCGGCGCGCATTTTTGGTGGAATGCACTTTCGCCACTCGGTGTTGCAAGGCAACATGATGGGTAGAACGGTCGCACGGCATGTGCTGAAGACCTACTTCCAGCAAGATGGCGATCGAGGCCGCATGAGGGAGGCTCACCAGTAAAGGCGCGATAGCTGTGGACGCAATTACCAAATGCAAGCCTCTGAGCTGTTGCTCTGCCGGCTTGTTTCTCAACCCACAGCTTTTGCGACAGTGCTTTTGAGCTTTTTCGTCCTATTGTTTTCATCGGGATGCATCTCACACTTTGGCAAGCCTTCCGGGACAGAAACCTCGGATCCAAAGCACACGCCGTGTTTCAAAGGGCTAATCAGGGCGATAGTGTTGAATAGCCTTTTGGAACGGGCCTTGAGGGGCGACTTGAAGTAGCCGAATCTGGTAGGTTCCGGCGATGCTTTGGCATGGTCACTTGAAGCTAAATCGCCGAAGCACGTTTCCAGCGCCGCAGGAAGCTCCTTAGGTAGGATCGGTCACGGCAAACGCCGCAGGGTCCGCGATCGAGGCTGCACCTAGATCGTCGCCAAGCCGTCCCTTACTCTGCAGTAACCAGAGTCGAGGTGGCAGGTTAAGAGTGTAACGGAACGAATCCAGGGGGCTGCATAACGTTACATTGCCTGGCAGTATTCCATTGTGTACAACCTTTAAGCGAATTCCCGGCGGGCATCCTGATATCTACTTTCCCTTCTTTATCCAAACGCGGAATTCAATCAACACTGTAAGCCTCATCGGTGCTCAGTGACAGACGATCTCTTAGTTAGTAGATGAAGTTAGTGATAACTTCCATCGAATAGATGTTAGATACAAAGGAATGGACGGGCAGCCCGTTTCGTTCGACGATGTATCCAAAGTCGAGCACGGGAGGTCCAATATGTCCAATCGCATTATGAATCAGTTCGACGTTCCTGCTTCCACTCTGGCGATGCGGGCCAAAGAGAATGTCTTCAGCAGAGAAGACCAACTGCACGAGAATCGTGTCGCCGGTAATTCCGAACAGTCAATCTATCCCACTTATCCAACGGCCTTCAAAGCGTATGGTCCAACAACGGAACGCACCTTGCACCCAATCGAATCTACAGCCCCTTCACAGTCGATCGCAGTGCCCGGAAGTGATCGGCTGATGAACGCGCGCCAGGTAGCGGCAAAACTCGGCGTATCCGAACGCTGGGTCCGCGACCACACCACGCGCCGGTCGCCCAGAATCCGCGGGCTGAAACTCGGTTCCCTCGTGCGATATCGATGGGCCGATGTGGAAGCCTTTTTGGCTGAACTGGATACACAGCGCTCTTCCCGGCCCTCGCGATTTCGTGTATGAATGAACTGTTCTCCACGACCAGGGACAGAAGCAGAAACGGAGAACGAACATGGCAATGAAGTATCAGAAGGGCACCGTCTACCTTTGCGGGGAGAAGGTGAAGATGTGGTACGGAAAGTACCTGATCTACGAGAAAGATCGGGACGGAAAGGAGATCAGGAGGCACCGCAATTTCAGCATCTGTCCCAAGGCCAACACTCCGAAATGGAAGGCCGAGCAGTTGCTCCGGGAAATCATCCTTAAAGAGGTTGACACCCCGGAGTCGCCCCGGGCGCATATTGCTGACGATTCAGTCACCTTTCGTTGGTTTGTCAACGAACGATACATACCGATGCGGCAAGGAAAGTGGAGTCCCGCTTACCGCAAGACGAACACATATCACATTGAACACTACTTGATCTCGCAGTTTGGGGATTGGCCGCTACGGCAGTTGGACACATTCGCGATTCAGGTCTGGCTCAACCGTTTGGCGAATATTGGCTACTCGCTTGCTATCGTGCGTCATTGCTTTACCAATATCCGCGCGATCACCTGCATGGCCAAGAAGCAGAAGTTCCTAACTGAAGACCCTGGAGAAGACGTGACGATTCCTCAGACCAAGCCGGTGGTGAGACCCGTGATGACGCGGGAACAGATGCTGGCGCTGATCGGGGCAATCGAGGACGTACACGATCTTTGCCTCATTCACGTGGGGATCTTCTGCGGGCTCCGTGCAAGCGAGATCATGGGCCTTCAGTGGAAGTCCTGGACAGGAGAAGCGCTCATGCCGCATGGGACAGCATACGACGGGCAGTTCTTTGCGGGCAGGATGAAGACCCGGCAAAGCAAAGCGCCGATTCCAGTGCCTGATCAGGTAAGGCCAGTCATCGAAGCCTGGCGTTCGGTCTGTATCGACGTCTCGCCAGACGCCCTCATGTTCCCCACTTTCGGACGAGGGAAACGGAAGGGTCAGGCAGTTCCGCGTTGGGGCAAGAACTTCCTCAAATGGAGGATCAGCCCAATTGCTCAGAAACTGGGCATCCCGGATCGCCTCATTACTTTTCAGGTGATGAGGCGAACTCTGGGGACCGACATGCAGAAGCACGGCACGTTGAAGGATACGCAGAGCATGTTGCGGCACGCTAGCATCCAGACGACCGGAGATGTGTACATGCAGACCATTGAGAAGAGCGTTCTCGATGCCGTGAATTCGCGCACAGATGCTGTGCTCGATGGCTGGTCAGCGCCTGTAAAAGAGATGGGTCTGCAAGGAAGAAAGCCGCGGGGTTCGAAACCAATTCGGCGAAGTTCGGCGAAGTTGGAAGAGGAAGTGTCTGTAAGTTATTGATTCTTTGGCTCNNCCTACAACCCTTCGGTTAACAGGGGGATTTTCTGGCTTGCAGGCCGCTGCAGGGCGTTGCACGTATGCTGATTACAATAGAGTTATTTGATGGTCGCTCGCAGCGGGTCGCACAGAAATGCATAAGATCTCAATTCTAACAGCCACCAAAACAGCCACCACTNNTTCTCAATCCGAACAGCCACCAAAACAGCCACCACTACCCACCTTTGGTGTCATAATTATTTCCAGAAAACCGAGGAGTTGGGGCCGATGGCAAACGGGTCTGGGAAGAAGCCGAAATCCATAAGAGGGGTCTTCGAACACCCCTCCGGCAGTGGCATCTGGTGGATCAATTATTACGTCGAGGGCACTCGACATCGCGAAAAAGTGGGGCGCCGATCGGACGCCATCGCCCTGTATCAGCGCCGCAAGACGGACGCCCGCATGGGTATCAAGATGCCGGAGGTTCGACCTCGCCGTGCGGTGCCCTTCTCGGAGATCGCCGAAGACGCCCTCGCCTATTCGAAGGAGCACAAAGCCTCGTATCCGGGGGACCGTTCGACCGTCGGCAAGCTCCTCTCGGTCTTTGGCACAACAGCCATCGACGACATCACTCCACAGATGATCAAAGCCTATCTTGACAAGCGAGACGATCTGACCAAGACGACAATCAACCGCTACCGGGGAACACTCTCGATGATCTTTCAAGAGGCCATCCGGAACGGCAAGGCAAGGGCCAACCCTGCACGACTCGTACGGCTCTACCGAGAAGACAACAGCCGGGTTCGCTTTATCACCTATGCCGAAGAAGCAATCATCCGGGAGATGATCCGCCAGCGGTGCCCCATTCATGAACCAGAGTTCACTCTGGCGCTCGAAACAGGAATGCGACGGGGAGAGTTGTATGGGCTTGAATGGGACCGCGTCGATTTCGAACGCAGGCAACTGCTTTTGCTCAAGACAAAAAACGGGACGGCGCGGGTGGTGATTCTTACCGCCGCCGCAGTGAGCGCCTTGGAGCAGCTTTGGAACGGGAGAAATCCAGACTCTCCCAAAGTCTGCCTAACCAGATATGGTGAACCCATGATTTCCCCGCGCGCTTGGTTCGAACTCGTCATGGAGCAAGCCATTAAGAAGAACGAATCGCTGAAGGACGTGACTTGGCACATTTTTCGACACACCTACATCTCTCGCTTGGTGATGGCTGGCGTCGATCTCCGAACGGTACAGGAACTAGCCGGCCACAAGGACGTCAAGATGACCACCCGGTATGCCCACCTCGCTCCGGCGCACAAACTCGCTGCCGTAGACCGGCTTGCGGAATACCGAAAGGAGCAAGAGAAGGCGGAGGCAAAGAGGACTTCCGGCTTGACGCTTGTATCGGCCTAACAATTCCCGCCCTAGCACATTGCGAAATTTGGGGCGAATTGAAGTCTGTACCCGATTGTGTACCCGACAACATTGCACTTTAGCATCGTAGCGAGACTGCATTTGCAGTAAGCATCTCCTGCAGTGAGGCATCACTTTCGTTCCTTCTTCACACCAAACGCAACAAATCCCTACATCAGTAGGATCTCGCGAGAAGCCCAGACAAATTGCAGCGAAGTCTGGCTGAAGTAACCGCAAACAAGCGTCTGGACGTCTGTTTGCAAGAAATCCATTTTCCGGAAATGCTGCCGAGCCGATAATGCTCCACGATGCGCGGTTTCATCGTCTTCCTCGGACAGATAAAAAATCATTCCTCGAGCGGGATTCATGTGGTCCGCAATTTGGCCTAATCCGCCATGAGGTGAGCGTTTCAATATTTGGAAGAAAATGCTTCTTCGACCGTCAAAGTTCTACTATACTTTCGGCCCAAGAGGTCCATCACCTTGGCCATCGGGTGGTGGTCACGCGATCATAGTAGTCGTCTTTCAAGTTCAGAGAACTGTTCCAGTTGTGCAACCGGCGGCCAAACCATGACACGGTAAGCTATGTTCTACTGGCGGAATGTGCCCCATACGAAATGGATTCCGCAGTTCGTAAGGAACCCGATGCTTGGACCGCCTATCGACTACCACAGGTCATATAGATTCGAGCCCACGCATTTACGCCTCTGCCGACGCCAGGTAATGGCGACCCAATCCGCCAAGATGTGAGCAGACGCGTAGCCCTCCACAATTTCGACTACGGCCAGCAGGTGATCCAGCAGCTGAAGCCCACCCTGCAAGCGGATCGCGCGTTCAGTTTCCGCGATCGGTTCGCCGACGCGTGGTACGACCTACACAACTTGCAACTCCTTGCCGAACCACAGCGCATGATGGTCCACGTTCGGATCGGACGCGATGATTTTCCAGCGAACTTTGAGCGCATCGAAATGCAGCACGTAATGCTCTATTTCTCTCGTGCGTCCGGTCTGACTAGAGCAGTTTCGGAATACACGTAGACTTTTGAGGGCATTTGAAAGGTGTCGCTTTCTTGATGAAAACGACACTTGCACGTTGTTTTCGGTCTACACCAATTCCGAAACTGCTTTAATGAGGTGGAGGTGGAGCACTTGAAGTTGATCCGGTCACCTGGCGGCGCTTTTGTTGGTGGACCAGCTAAATCAATCGATGGAACCGACAGCGCGCGTCGTGGAAACGGCACGGCGTGGCTGCCACTTCTTGGCGCCGCGGCGGGTACATGGGAGGCAACGCCCTTCGGTATCTGGGAACTCAGCCTTCGCAATTCGAACGCCGCGCGTTCAGGAATTGAAAGACTGGTTTGACCAGGACCTTATCGAGGACATCCTACTTGTCATCAGCTACGCTGGCCAGACGCACCCATGGCCCGCGTAATGGGAATCAGCATTCGACCGAAGCAACTAATAACCCAAGAGAGTCTCCGGCCTCCTCCGCTGATGTGCTGGCTCTCGAAAACTTCCGCCGCGTCTACCCTTATGGCGAGCGAGCATAGCTCAATAAAACGAGATCTTATTGCTCTAAAGATTAAGCTTGCTCAAAGAAAACAATTCGCGTATGAATTATGCTGGGCTAGATAATCAACGGCTCGACCTGACTTGGCCTTCGCGTTCTTTTCGGAAACCGCGGGGAGATTTTCCAGAGATCTCTCCGACCCACGGCAGTGGGAAGTCGGGCAGCTTAGCCTAGAGCCGTTAGGTGGCCACGACCTTCCACGGGCTTACGGGTCTCTTAAACCTTTGCACGCTTATTGATCGCGACTCCACGCTTGGTGTCGCGGCAGGTCTGTTCAATCAGCACCTCAAAAGGGGCGAATATGGCACTCGTCGACATGTCTTATCCATCGAGTATGGTGTGGACGTTGCTTTCAACTAGCGACGACATGCTCGCCACCCACGCAGATCAGTTCCCTCACGCAATGTGGCGTTCCTCTCTGGCCGTGTTCGCGTTCGATCCGGATCCCGCCGATTACCCTGAGGACGCTGAGGAATTCAAGAATCGACAGTTGACATTCCTCAAGGTCGTAGCCTCCATCACCAGTTACACGCCGCCGTGTGATGGCTGTCCGCCCCAGCCGAAGCGAAAGATTTTTCTCGAGGACTATGGGGACTATCAGGCTGAAGATGACGCCTGGAAGAAAGCCGACGAGCTCTGCCACCAGCTGCTGCATCAGTCCTACCCGTGTGCTGGAGCTCTCGTGCAGGTGGCGGTATACCCCAAGGAGGGCGATACCACCGACGTCAATCAACTGGCCTACTTCGCGGCATTCGAGCCCAAGAAACGCGAACTGATAGAGGTCGCAACTGAGTCGGGCGAATCCGTCACACAGTCCAAGTCAGATTTGAATGTCAAGAAGGGCCTGACGTCGACTCAGTCAACCGAGGATCTCGATGTCTTCACTGGGGCTAACCTGAGCGTTGGAGCTGGTGGGGCAAGTGTGGGTGTAGGATTCAGCGGTCAGTGGGGGACGATCAAGAAGAGCGGCACCCAGCAGGAGGACATCACAAACACGGATTCATCTCGCGAGCTTCGCGAAGGCGCTTCTCACACCGCCACACTGTCTCAGCTGTATCACCTATTGAGTTCCTACCACTTGGGAACCAACCGCGCCATCTTCTTCCTGCAGCCTCGCCCGCACACACTGCAGCAGAAAGACCAGTTCACCTTCATAAATGGACCACAGGAGATCGAGGGCATCCAGGAGTTCTTTCTGGTAGTAAGCCGCCCTAAGGACAAGAACATCGAGGACTACTGCGTCGACGCCCTCCTCTATACCGGGCACCTCGACATCATCGCGATGCGCGATGCGATCAACGAGCCGAAGACGGCGGAGACCCCATGGATCGATCTGTGGACCTCCCTGCCTCCGCTGCCGCATGATGACCGTCCGTGGTGGGACCCGGGGAAACTTTTGGGTGAAGCGGTGAAAGTAGCCCAAGATACGCTCAACTCGCTAGGCGAGATGATGGGAGTCACGACCGCAGGTGAATTGCCTGAAGGGGTTACCATCAGGCAACCGGCCATCCTCGACGTCTACATCCCGCCTGTGGTGCTCAACAATCCGAATGACCCCAACGCCGCGACGATCTACAAGACTCTTCCAGCGGTAGCGGCCGGCGACAATGGTTGGCGAATTGACCGGACGCGGGGTTTGGGAGGATACGATTTGTGGGAGGACCCCAACAACCGGTCCGCCGATTTTCGAGGGAAGTTTGACGAAAACAAGACGCCTAAAGCCCAGGCTTATGTTGATATCGTCCCGTGCGGCACGCCGGATGACCTCCAACACTACATCCCGGATTATGCTCTCCATGTCCGGGCGATGGCGTATCCTTGGGCGTCTGATGATGGCCAGGCGACCTACCACTGCCGGGTCAAGGCGTACTTCATCAGGAACGACCTGCCTACCCAGCAACGGAACGTGAAGATGTTTGTCACGGCTCGTGGCGTGAGCAACTGTGCTGAGAGTCCATTCGCCGATCTCGAGCCGAACAATGCAGTGGTGATTCTGGCAGGGCAATCGGCGGAGCTTGTGGCGGATGCTGTACTTCATCCACCGAACATTGCCCCCTGGACTCCTCCATCCAGCCGTGATTCTGCGGTACTGGCGACCCAGCCCTCTACTTCGAACGGGGGCGATCAGTCGAAACTACTGACCTCTCCGAGCCCGCTGCTCGCTTCTAATCCGTCGGGGCTCTACCATCCGTCGATCGGTGCCGCGAGGGCCAAGATGGCCAATGCGACCGCGTCGCTGGTGCGGGAGCAACTGGTTGCCTCGTTGCGCTGTTTGCCACGTCGTAGGAAGGTCAGGCGGTATTCATTCATCGAGTCCGATCTCTACTCTGACAACTTGCTGCGGGCCCATCTCAACGCGGAGCTCGCCCGGCTTGCCGATATGAAAGAAGCGATTCCCGGACTCAACAAGTTCGTGTTACGCAGCTGGATGACCCCCGAGATTCTGGGCCAGGAAAGCCCCGTTCTGAACAAGCTCCAAAGTGTCTTTGCCACACCGGAACCTCCGCGTCCAGCAGCGCGCAGGAGGTATGAAAAGGACGATAGCCCGCCGCCACCTGCGGAGGCCCAGAAACAACCCAAGGTTGAGAAGCTGGTGTTCGAGTCGACTAAGATCGAGGTCAAGCCATCGAAGCTGTTCCCACTCCTGACGCTGCATTCATCGCTGGTACCGGAGGTGGTTCGGAAGAGGCTCACGAAAGCCGGAATCTTCTCCGGTCTCGACTTGGTCGGGATATCGGCGGACAGGGTGGCCCGGCAAACCGGTCTCAGAGTCGACGAGATCCGAGCGTTGCGGCTCCGTCTCCTCGGCTTTCCGGCGCGTACCTCCACCTCCGGACGGAACAAAAGCGAGAGCATGGATTAGGTATCGACCGGCAACGCGATGGCAAACGATCAACCTCCGGTTAACGGCACCACCGCAGCGGATCCTGCTGACATCCGGTTCCAGCAGAACCTCATGACGCTGAAAGGTGATGAGCTCCGCTGCGCCATCGACGCTTACTTTGCGGCGCAGCTCGCCCCGGTGGCCCGTGGCGCATGGCAAAGTATCGACGCGGCGGCCGCGGCAGTCCAGGAGAACCTTCCTTTCTTCGGAGGGTCCGTTGCCGCCACCATCCGCGATGCGAGACAGGCACTCGTGGCCTCGGTTCCGAAGGCCAAAGCCATTGGAAATACCCCCGGCAACCAGGAGCCAACACCGCAGGCCACGGGAGCGGACCCGATTGAGCTGGCGAGCGGCCAACTGGTCTACCAGCATACCGACCTGGTTCTCGATGGCGGGGGCATTGAGTTCAAGTTCGTCCGGACCTATCGGAGCCGGGCGCGCTATCCCAACGGCCCTCTGGGAGTCTGCTGGGACCACAACTACAACGTCTGGCTACGAGAGATAAGCCCCACAGTCATCGCTGTAGGGTCCGGGGCGCTTCGAGAAGATCGCTATCACCAGGCGAGCCCCGGTGCTCCCGACGTCGATTACTACGCGCCGGATGTCGGTCAGCACTCCGTCATTCTGTTGAATCAGCAGACCCTGAAATTCGAGCTGCACTCCCCGACTGGAGTCGTCTGGCAGTTTACCGACTTGGGTCAGTTCGACCCGGCCGATGCCGGGCTGCATCGGCTGGAGAGGATCTTCGACCGCTTCCAGGAACGCAATCTGATCAGCGGCGAACCGCAACCGCCGGGGAACTACCTCCATTTCCACTACGACGTGAACGAGACTCACCTGTTACGCTCGATCGAGGTCAATCATCCCTCGCGCCAGGTGATGTTGGAGTACGATGATCAGGGCCGCATCATTCTGCTTACCGACTACAGCGGACGGCAGGTCGGCTACACCTTCGATGACAACGACGACCTAGTGGCAGTAACACTGCCCGCTACCAACGACCGCCGACTGGGGCGGACCACATTTTATGAATACACTTCCGAAACCGGGCCGTCGCCGCACCTGCTCGCGAGCGTGATCGACGCCGACGGGCGCCGCTACTTGGAGGTTGAGTACGGTACGGCCGAAGGGTTCGCGGATCACGAGCGGGTGGTCCGGCAGCGAGACGACGAGGGGGTGTGGCTGCTCAGATATGCCGATCTGCTGCCGGCACCTGACACCGCATTGCCCCCAGACCCCGATGAGCCTACCGCCTATACCGTGGTCACTCAACCCAACGGTCACCAGGTGGAGTACTGGTTCAATGCTGCCGGTGCAATTTTGTTCAAGGCTGATGTTTACCAGGATGGCGAGGGGGTCCGGCAACGGGCACTGTGGCGTTTCCAGGTCAATCCGGATGGGCAGGCCATCGCATCCCTGTCTCCGGAAGGCGTCTTTGTCCAGCACTACTACGGACGTGACGAGTACATGCTGCAGAACGGCGCCCAGGTCTATGAATCTCTCGATCAGGTACCGATTCCGCCGGCGGACGTTCGCTTGACCTTTGGGAACCTGCTAGGAACCATCCGTCGGAAGCAGGCGCCGTTTCCACTGCTCGATTGGCCGTCGAAAGCGATCGCCAACAATATCGGCCTGGTCGGGGCCGACGACATCGTCCAGCGCTTTACGTACGATGAGGCCCAGCTTCCGGCGACCGTCTCGGACCCCCGGGCGACGACTGACCTGGACAATGCTCTGGCGGGCCGGCTCACGACGTACCAATACTCCAACGACTCGCATCGGTTTCCGCTTTCGGTCACCTATCCCGTGACCACCCGACCCGATGGGTTGCTCCAGGGACCGGCTCAGCAGTTAATCAATTGTGATCTGAACGGCCGAGTGGCGGACCTCACCGACCCCGAGGGTCACGTCACCCACACCGACTACTTCCAGAACGCCGATCACGCCGGGCCCGATCCCACGTTCGGCCCGGCGCTTGTGGTACAGCCGATGCCGCTCTTGCTGGAAGGGTTGGTCCGATCGATCACCCTTGGCAGCGGCGAGCCCGACCAGGCCAGAACCGACTTCGTGATCAACCGGCGGGGCGGTCGCACCCAGACCACCGACCCGCGGCTCAACACGACAATCATGAAGCTCGACTCAACCGATCAGCCTATCGAAGTGGTTCGCACTCTCGTGCCTGGTGTCCAGTACACGACCGAATTCAACTATACGGGACAGGGCAGGATTCGACGCCGGACCCGCGCCCTCGAGACCGAAATGGGCACGCCCGTTCTATTCAACGGAGTGCCCCTCGGGCCCGAGGTAGAGTCCTTTAGCTACAGCGACACCGAGCAACCGCTTCGGCACCGTATCGGCGACCTTAATGCCCGCACCTGGCTAACGACCCGGCACACCTACAACACCGACGGCCTCCCATCGCGGCACTTCACCCCCGGGGGTTCCATCACTCAAATCCGCTATGATCGTCGGCACCTCCCCATGACAACCGAGGAGGGCTGGGGCACGCCGGAAGCCATTACTTCCCGGATTTTCTACGATCCCGATGGGCGAAAGGTCGCGACCCGCGATGGCCGCGGGAACGTCACGCGATTTGTCTATGATGGATTCGGCCGCCTGGCTCAGACCATTCAGGTGGTAGACCGGCCAGTGGGAGCCGCTGATCCGCGGCCGCTGGACCAGCGTCGCGGCCATACCACGGTGCTGCAATACGACAAGCTCGACAACGTGGTGCTCGAGCGCTTCTTCCAATGGGAACCGGGTGACACGTATGTGCTGCTCTCACGCACCCGCTACGAATTTGATGAACGCAATCAGAAGATCAAGGAAGTGCGCGACTGGTTTGATGGTCTTGCCCCAGCCGGTCCCGCAGGGCTCGACGCCTTTGCCAACGCCCCGCCCGTCGGATCCACCCCGATTGAGACATGGTTGTTCCGGGGTCGGAATGGGCGGATCATCGAGGAACGGCAGGGAGTCGTGGTGGCCGGCCCCAATGCTAGCCCGGGCAGTGCCCGCCTCATTGGGTATGACCACGCAGGGCGGGAGATGCGGTCGAGTATCCGGCTGCCAGACGAGGCCAACATTGAGATTACCCGTACCGAAACCAGCTATGACGGCAACGGAAACCCCGTGCGGATCGACCGCTATGACCACGAATACTCTCCTGCAGGAATGCTCTTAAATACCGAAGTCATTTCCCAGGCCCAAGAGTTTGACTCGCTCAACCGGCGCATAGCTTCGATCGATGGGCTCGGGAACCGCATAGAGTTCCACTATGACAGTCGGGACCTGTTGACTGAGCAGATCGATCCGCTGGGGAATACGGTGTCCTTCGATTACGATCTCTACGGTAGGAAGGCGCTCGTCCAAGAGCGGCCTGACGCGGCCTCCATCATCAAAACCGGCTTCACCTTTGACGCCGATGGCCAAGCCGTCGCCGTAACCCGGGGCGACCAGGCGAATCCGGCCATTGTGACTCATCAGTATGAGTTCAATGCCATTCACAAGAAGGTGACCGAGATTCTCGCGGCCGGCGTTACCCCGCGAATCACCCGCTGGTCCTACGATGCGGCCGGCAATGTTGCCATTCGTACCCTGCCGAACTTGTCACGCCTGGTCATGGGCTACGATGCGCAGAACCGGCTGCTGCAAATCGATGTGGACACGATGCTGGTCGCGGTGCCCAACCCACCGGTGCTGGGGGCGAGCCTCGAACAATTTGAATATGATGGGCTCGGGCGCCTGGTGCATGCCAGCACTGATCACGGGCTCACCGCCGTCGACATGACCTACGATTCCCTCGGCCGCGCGACGGCGGAGATTCAGTCCCTGTTAGGCCAGCCACCGCTCACGCTCCTGCGGACCTTCGATCCTCTGGGCAATCGCACTAGGTTGGATTATCCTTCGGGGCGGCGGCTGCAGTTTACTCACGATAGAGCCTCGCGCTTGCGATCGCTGGACGACGTGGCGCGCGGCGCGCCGAATGTGGGGCTGCCCGGTGCCGGGATACGGACAATTACGCAGCTTGAGTACGTGGGTTTGCGCAAGCGAATGGAAAGCTTCGCCAACGGGACCAGTACTCGGCACGGCTATGATGCTGTCGGTCGCCGGATCGGCCTCGATCACCGTGGTGCGGGGAACAACCCCCTACTCGGTTTGGTCTACCTGTTCGACGGGGCCGGCAACAACCGTCAAACTTGGCAGTTGGGGACGACGGCAGTCACGCCGGCGAGGACCCATAGATATGACGGCGTCCATCGTTTGAAGAACTGGGGCGATTCGGCGATCGCGGCGCCGGTGCTAGCACCATTCGCGCCCCCCGCCGTGCCGGCCGTGGTCCTCGGCGGTCAGAATGCGATTGACGCAGTGATTGGAGGTCAGGTCGGGATGGACCGTGATTATATCTACGACGCCGGAAGCAATCGCGTCGCGGAGACGATCGCAGGATCTCTGACGGCGGTAGATTTCCTGGACCGACTTGCGGTACCCACCTATGACGACAACGGAAATCCTTTTGTCGACGGCGGCAGGAACTTCGGCTTCGATTCGCATGAACGCCTGGTCAGCGCGGTGGGGAACGGTGCCGCGTTTGCGGCGACCTATGATGGTCGCGGGCGACGGGTTCTGGTGATCGACAATGGCACCCGGAGCCGGTTTGCCTTCGATGGCGTTTCGGAGGTGGCGGAATACCAGGCCGGCAACCTGATTTCCGAATCAGTGCTGAGCGAGCCTCCGGACGGCCGCATCCAGTTAGCCGCGGCAAACGAGGAGTTTGTCTTGTTCCGCGACCCAGTTGGGTCGATCAGGCTTGTGACTACGTCGGCCGGAATGGTGACCGCTCGAGGCGAGTACGATCCGTACGGCGTCATGCTGCCGGGTACATTGTTGCTTCCCCTTTTGCGTCAGGGATTCATGGGGCGGGAATGGGACGCGATATTGGGCCTCTATCACTTCCGGGCCCGGCACTACGATCCTTTCCATGGCCGTTTCCTTCAACGGGATCCCGTATCGGCGCAGCGTGCGCGATCTTCGTACGAGGCCTTCTCCTCGAGTCCATTGAACTATGTCGATCCGATGGGGACGACCGAGAAGAAGCTGGGAACTGGTGAAGTCGCGCGAGGCACGGGTAAGGTCTTTTCGGCTGCCCCATCAGCGATCGAGGATGCTTTGTGGTCAATCAGGAACGTCTTTACCAGAGGGAAGGCGTTTCATCGACTCTACGAGAACATGCCGAGCTACAATCCAGGTTTCGACCACCTGTCGTGGTTGCGGACTTTGAAAACGGAACTCAAGACTGTCAACACAACGACCAAGGACATGCAAGCTGTTGTTCGAAGAGCAGCGAACCAGATTACAACGAAGTCAGCTGCTGAGTTTGCCGCGATCGAAAGCGAAATCCTGGTGTTGGTCCCCCCCGGCACCGGCGCGGCTCGGGCCGCAGCGGCAACCTCGGCGCTTGAGGGAACCACGCATGCCGGACTTGGAGTCCGAGTGGAGGCTGGTTTGGCGGGGTGGCTTGGCCGTGCCTTGGATATATTGAAGCCCATAGGTGCTGGCCTCGCCCTGTGGCAGGTTCATAGCGACATCGAATCTGGGAAGTTCGCAGACGCAACGGTTAGCACAACAACCTACCTGACCGGCGCGACTGCTACGGCCACTTTGTTTTCACGGTTGGCCGACAACGGGCTACCGATGATTGCGAAATCCGCAAACATTGCGGGCCGGATTACGGGATGGGCCTTGGCCGCTCAGGTCGCCGCGGCAGTCGTTGACCCGGTCCAAAAGGCGTACGTTGAGAGCCTGGGTGAGGTCTACCCGCCGCCTTTGGGGTTCGCTGAACCTCATGACGCTGGCGTACCTTGAGCGTGATGGGGCACCTTACTGTGATGGGTTCAACCTCGGCGCGTGATCAAGGCCGAGGCGGCTTCCTCCTGAGACGCAAATGGTGCCAAGCAGTTAGGGCCGTCCTGCAGAACGGTGCGGTAGCCTGAGAGGCAAGATGTTCGGACGATACGGCAAACGCGCTGACAAGCAGCGCACAGCGGAGTGGTTGCAAACACGCAACACGGATGTGTTCAATGATTCGTACCTTGCGCCATCCTATAACGTCGCTCCGCAAAGTATGCAGCCCGTGGTCAGACTGGACTGCGACACAGGCCAGCGTGAGCTGACTGTCATGCGCTGGGGTCTGGTCTCCTATTGGGCGAAAGTTGCCATGGTGGCATTCAGCACGATCAACGCCAAGGTCGGACCATCACCACAAGCCCGACATACAGAGAGGCAATTAAGGGTTGCCGCTGCCTGGTGCCAGCGGACTGGTTCTTTGAGTCTTTGAGTGGCAGAAGCTCGACGCGAAAACGAAGCAGCCCTACGCCATCGGATTTATTGATGACTCGATCTTTGCGTTCGCATCTCTGGGAACGATGGAAGGACAAGACGTCCGGTCAGGTGTTGGAGACTTACACGGTCATCACCCACAGACCCGAACGAACTGATGGAGCCGATACACAACCGAATGACGGTAATCCTGGCGCCGAAGGACTACGAACGTTGGCTGCAACCTGGCGATTCGTCGCATCTGCCCGTCGATTTGCTCAGACCGTACCCGGCCGAAGAGATGAATGCAAAGAAGGTGAGCAGTGGCGTTGGCAACGTGCGGAACAACTCACCCGGGCTGTGCCAGCCTTTGAAATTGATCGAGCCGGCACAAGCTCCCTGAGGTTAAGACAGTCGCGGTCGAACGGTGGCTACACTTGATGGACCTTGCACGGCCACCAAACGGGGCCCGAACCCGCAACCTCTGCCGTGACAGCAAATCGTAAGCGCGTAACTCTAAGTAACTAGGCGTAGCGAATGGCCACTTTCAGCGCCCTGAGGAACCCTTGGCAACCCTTATTGGACCCCTAATGGACCCGCGACCTCTGCCCTGTAGACCTCTGCCCATATCAATAAACTATACTGCCGAGCGCTCCAAGCTGACCGGTCGCTTCCCTCTCTTCGTCGTGTTCCTTAGTCTCCTCCTGCGAGAGGAAATCTATGCGTAGAACACCTCGAACTCTGGCAAATGCACGCGAAAAATTGGTTCAGCTTGAGCAGGAATTCACCCGGCTTTTGACGCGCAT
>PLZC01000272.1 GCA_003151985.1 Acidobacteriaceae bacterium | reverse complement strand
TTTGCTCTGCCTTGTCCCGGATGGAACAGGTGTTGTACAGAATCAGCCCGGCTTCCTCTTCCGATTCGACCTGGCGATAGCCCTCACGCTGGAGTGTGCCAATCACCTTTTCGGAGGCATGGGCATTCATCTGGCAGCCGAAGGTTTCTAGATAGAAGGTTTTTTCGGTCGCCATAGCAATCCCAAGTATAACGTGATTCGGCTCACATTCGGCGACGATCAGCCTTGCGCCCCATCCATCGTCCATTTGTGGACACTGCGGCGCTGAAAGCGGACAGCTTCGGCCCTCTCGGACCAAGCCGGATCAATTGGATTCAATAACTTGGGCCAAGTCGCCATTGGCAAGTAACGTGCATTTCGATGACACAGCAGTTGCCCGCACGAACTTCCCTGCCCGTCCGCACGTAAATGCCAGAAGAAAAGAGACTGAAAATGCAGAGTCTGCTTCAGGACATCCGCTACGGTTTTCGGCAGTTGATCAAGATGCCGGGGTTCACCTTCACAGCCGTCATTTCCTTGGCTCTCGGCATCGGGGCCACAACAGCGGTATTCAGCGTGGTCTATGCGATTCTGATGGACCCGTATCCATACCAGGCCCCAGACCGGATGATCCACATGCGACTGGCCACGCCCACAGACGACTTGCGAGGATTTGGCGTTACCGGCGCACAGTGGCAGCAACTGCGCAAATCTCCAGTAGTCGAAGATTCCTTTCTTGAGGACGACTGGAACCTCACCGTCACTGGCAGCGATCTGCCGGAGGATGTGCAGGGGGTCTACCTCTCATCGAACGGTTTCAATTTTATGGGAGTGCCTGCCGCAATAGGCCGCGGACTCCAGCCTTCCGACGCTATCGATGGCCAGGACCCTCAGCCGGTGGTTGTGCTCGGCTACAAATTCTGGCAGCGGCACTTTAACGCCGACCCTGCCGTGCTTGGTAAAACCATCCAATTGGTTCGCAAGAACTACACCGTGGTGGGCGTGGCCGGTTCGCGTTTCACCTGGGGCGATGGCGATGTTTACCTGCCGTTGAAAATCACCGTGGACCCGGTCCGCTCGTTCTACGCCGGCGTCCGGCTCAAGCCGGGTGTGAGCCACGCGGCTGCGGACGCTGCCCTGCAGCCTCTGATCTATCAGTTTGCCAAAGAGACGCCCAAGCACTTTCCGCCCGACCACCTGCGCCTTCATGTGGTTGGGCTCAACGAGGATTTTGTGAAGCAACTGGGCGGAACGCTCTACCTGCTTTTTGGCGCGGTGGCCCTGCTTCTCATGATCGGTTGCGGCAACGTCTCCATTCTGCAGTTGGCGCGCGCAACTGGGCGGAGCCACGAATTCGCCGTCCGGTCAGCCATCGGAGCCAGCCGCAATCGCATTATCCGGCAGTTGTTGACCGAGTCGCTTCTGCTCTCGCTCACCGGCGCCGCGCTCGGCATTCTCGCGGCCTACAAGGCGCTGGGCACAATCGTCGCCAATCTTCCCGAGTACTCCTTCCCCCACGAAGCTGCCATCCAGATCAACCTGCCGGTGCTTTTTTTCAGCGTTTTTGTTGCCGTGGGCACCGGAATCCTCTTCGGCCTCTGGCCCGCTCTGCAACTCTCCCGGCCTGAAGTGAGCCAGGTGATGCAGTCGAACACCCGCAAGACCACCAAAGGCGTGAGCGGACGCAGAACCCATGGCGCCTTGATCGCCGGACAGATCGCCCTCACTCTGCTCATGCTTGCCGGAGCCGGCGCGGCAATCGAGGGCTTTATGCGCCTGGTCCACACCGACCTCGGTTACGATCCGCATAACACCATGTCCGTAGGCATTCCTATACACGACGGAACTTACAAAACCTGGGCAGAGCGCGCACCTTACTTTGAGCAACTTCACGACAAGGTGGCGGAAGTTCCGGGCGTGACGGTTGCAGCCGTCTCGAGCAACGCCACACCGCCCTCCAACGGATTTAGCACAAAGTTCGAGATTCTCGGCAAGCCCGCCGCGCAGGACCAGGAACTGCGCGTCAACCTGGTGAGCCCTGAGTACTTTCCCGCCTTGCGCATTCCTATTCTTCAGGGCCGTATCTGGGATCAAACGGAAAACCATCGCGGAGCCCCGCTGGTCGTGATTAACCAGACACTTGCCCGGCGCTATTTTCCCAATGGCGATGCCGTCGGCCACTCGATCAAAGTGCCGGAACTTACCGCAAGGCCGCCTTATTTACTAACCGCCCCAGGCAGTGACGGCTGGTTGCTGATTACAGGTGTAACTGCCGACAAGCGTGACGACGGCCTCTCCAAGCCGATCCTGCCCGAAGGGTTCGTCCCTTACACCATGGCGATGGGAATGTACACGCAGATTCTGGTTCGCTCAGAGGTTCCGCCTCTTACGCTTCTCCATGCTGTCCGGGCCAAAGTCAATTCCATCGATCACGACCAGCAAACCAACGGCAATGTGAAGGATCTCGAGCATTGGATCATGGAGCAGCCCGAGTGGGCCAGGGGCCGCCTGGTGGCGTGGCTCTTTGGCGCCTTCGCCGCGCTGGCATTGGCGCTGGCGGCGGTTGGCCTTTACAGCGTTGTCTCCTATACCGTAGTGCAGCGAACCAACGAATTCGGCATATGCATGGCCCTGGGAGCGCCGCGCGGCCATTTGCTCCGCATCGTCTTCGCTTCGACCGTGACGAGTGTAGGCGCCGGCATTGTTGCCGGTCTCGCGCTGAGCCTGGCTTTGCACAAAGTCATGGCGCTCTGGGCCGAAGAAAGCTCCCGCGATCCCCTTCTGCTGGCCGCATCCACGCTGACCCTCGCCTTGGTTGCAACCGTTGCCTGTTCCCTTCCTGCCCGTCGCGCCGCCGCCGTCGATCCCATGAAGGCCATCCGCTACGAGTAAGTTTTTGGGTGCCCCAGATCCCGATTTTGGGGCCTGAGAAAAACGAATTTCTCCAACTCAACGAAGTCCGGTGTGCAGATAGGCCAGCAAGTCGCCCATCTGTGCGTCGGTAAAGCGCCCCGCGAATCCGGGCATCAATCCTCTGCCTGCCAGAACATTCTGCCGCACGGCTGCATCGGTTGCCGCAGCGCCGCTGGGAAGTGTCTTGTGTATAAAAACAGCGTGCAGGTCCGGAGGAACCTTCTTGAGTGCCAGATCGTTCTCCTCGTGGCAATGCGCGCAACGAACCTGGTAGAGATGCTTCCCTGCCGCCTCTTGTGGAGTGAGCGACGGCGTCTGATAGCAGCCAGTCAGGATCAGGCTGGCAGCCATGCAAACCCACACTATCGCCCAGCCAAAAATTTGCCGGATTGCTTGCACTCCGTTCGTTTACCCCTTCTGAGCAAACTGCCCGCTGACATAATCCCAGTTCAGCACCTGGAAGAACGCCTTCACATACTCCGGCCGGCGGTTCTGATACTTCAGATAGTAAGCGTGCTCCCAAACATCCACGCCCAAAACTGGCTTATGCCCCAGCGTTAACGGGCTGTCCTGGTTGGGTGTGGTTTCAATCGCCACCGAACCATCCGGCATCTTCACCAGCCACGCCCAGCCGCTGCCAAACACGCCAATTGCCGCGGCGGTCAGTTTTTCCTGAAAGCCGGAAAGGGATCCGAATTTCGCGTCAATTGCTTTGGCTAATTCGCCCGCAGGTGCGGCGCCTCCCTTGCCCAGCGTCGGCCACCAAAACGAGTGGTTGGCGTGCCCTCCGCCCTGGTTACGGACGGCCGTACGCGCAGACTCAGGCAGGCTGCTCAAACCGGACACCAGCTCCTCCACGGTCTTCCCTGCCAGCTCGGAATGCGCCGCCACGGCCACATTCAAGTTGTTCACGTAAGCCTGGTGATGCTTGTCGTGATGCAGATGCATGGTTGCCGCGTCAAAGCTCGGTTCCAGCGCATCGTAGGCATAAGGCAGCGGCGGAAGCGTGAAAGGCCCGCTTGGGGGTGCTGCGGGCTGAGTTGCGGGAGAGGGAGCAATTTGCGCAGCCGCCTGGCTCGGAAGAACTCCCTCGGCGCCGAGCGTTTCGGTCAACAGCAGCGCGCTTGCCACGCCGCCAAGATGCTTGATTGCAGTTCGCCGGTCCATCATACTAAGTAACCTCCTGGTTTCTAAGTGGGGTTTGGTCTGGTCATCCAACGCAGCACAGTAAAAAGAGTCTCTTCGTATTGGCCGCAAACCGTCAAGGTGAGTTATCTGACCGACATCAGATAGATTTCTCCAGAGGCTGTGTGAACCGGCTTCGATATGCTGGTCTCATGCTGCTTCCTTCCCTTCCCCAAATCCTCGACGCGCAGGCCGTGGTCTATCGCCACATGCCGCCCACGCCGCAGTACAGTTGGCCGTTGATCAATGACCGCCTGGGTACCGAGGCCTGGATCAAGCACGAAAACCACTCTCCGGTCGGCGCCTTCAAGCTCCGTGGCGCACTGGTGTATCTCAGTTGGGTGAAAAAGACCAATCCGGAGTTGACCGGAGTGGTGGCGGCGACCCGCGGCAATCACGGCCAGGGCGTAGGCATGGCCGCCCGGCTCTTCGGTCTCAAGGCGGTAATTGTTGTCCCTCACTGCAATAGCAAGGAAAAGAATCGAGCCATGCTGGCTCAGGGCGTCGAACTGGTGGAGCACGGCCACGACTTTCAAGAATCGCTGGAGTTCGCACACACGCTTGCGGCAGAGCGGGGATTCCATCTGGTTGACTCGTTCCACGAGCGCCTGGTCATGGGCACGGCCACCTACGCATTGGAGCTCTTCAAAGCGGCACCGCCGCTCGACGCCGTCTATGTACCCATCGGTCTTGGCTCATCCATTTGCGGTGTCGCAGCCGCTCGCAATGCGCTTCAGCTCAAAACAGAGATCATCGGAGTCGTGGCAGCCCAGTCCCCTTCCTACTCGCTCAGCTTCCAAGCCCGTCAAGTGGTGCAGGCTCCATCGCGAACCGTGATTGCCGATGGCCTGGCCTGCCGCGCCCCGAATCCTCAGGCAATGGATGTCATCTGGCAGAATGCGGCCCGCATCGTTGAAGTCTCCGACGCAGAAATCGCGGATGCCATGCGCGCCTGCTATGAGGATACGCACAACCTTGCCGAAGGCGCCGGAGCCGCAGCCCTTGCAGGAGCGCTTAAGGAAGGGCGTAATTATAGTTACGAAAGGGTAGGTATTGTACTGGCCGGAAGTAATGTTGATCGGGACCTCTTCCGGGACGTGTTGGCCGGAAAGATATAACGAGGAGACGGATGACAGAGCCCCACTCGCACCTCACGCCATTCGCGCACGCCGCCCAGAACCGCTGTTTCGGATGCGGCCCGGCCAACCCCACCGGCCTGCGCCTCGAATTCCTTCTTGCCGAGGACAACAGTGTGGTTTCGCTGGCCACAGTTTCCGCAGCCTTCGAGGGTCATCCCGGATACCTGCATGGCGGCGTCATCGCCACGCTGATCGACGAGACCATGAGCAAGGCCGTCCGCGCGCGCGGTCTCACCGCCATGACGGGACAGATGGAAATCAACTACCGCCGGCCTGTCCCTTCTCAATCGCCCATTCGACTCGAGGGCCGCGTTGTCCGCAGCGAAGGCCGCAAGCATTGGACGGAAGCAAAAATTCTCAACTCCAAGGGAGCCGAATTGGCCCACGGCAAAGGACTCTACATCGAACTGCGCCCAAGGTAAAAATGCGCCAGGGCAGCCCCAACTGCCCTGGCCCAGTTTTAGTGGATCATGTTGATCGTTTCCTGTGTGACCGTGTCAAAGGTCGTCACGGCCTTGGAGTTCGCCTCGAATGCGCGCTGAGCAATGATCAGGTTGGCAAACTCGGCAGAGATGTTCACGTTGGACCCCTCCAGCGCTCGATTTTCCATCGTACCCAGGCCGTTGTTCCCAGAGGTGCCGATCGACGGCGTACCGCTGGCCAATGTGCTCGCATAGTCCCCGTTGCCCAGGTCCTTGAGCCCTTGAAGATTGGCTACATCGGCCAACGCCAATTGACCAACCGCCTGCGTCTGGCCATTGGAGAAGTTCGCGGTAACGGTGCCGTCGGAGCCAATGCTGAAGCCGGAATATTCACCGGTGGCGTAGCCGTCCTGAATGTAATTCGAGGTTACCGAGTTCTGAGCAACCTGGCTGATGTTTGCTGTGCCGTTCGTGCCAAACAGGTCCCATGTCAAGTTCATTGGCGCCGCGCCATCGGAGAGCCCGGTAAAGGAGACGCTGCTCACGTCCGTGGCCGGACTCACCAGGTTGCCCTTGGAGTCGAAGGTCAGCGTGCCGCTCGCTCCAGCCGATGCCACCGGCTCCTGGATCACTTTTCCGGTAGTCGACATTCCGGCGCCGGTAATGCTGAGAGTGCCGTTCGTACTGGTGACATTCACTCCCGCAATTCCCGCCGCCAATACCGCTGCCTGCAGCGCCGTAGCGTAGGTGGCCACGGTTTCACCGGCCACCACCGTGGGCGCGCCGATCGTTGCAGTGCTTCCGTTCGATGTAAGTCCGGTGATCGTCAGGTTTGTCGCCGGATCGACCGTGGCAAACTGGCCGCCGCTCGCGCCGAAGTTGTAACTGATCGTATTTGCGGTCAGATCCTGACTCGCGGTACTGGCCGTCGATAGCGTGGTCGCCGGCCCAACGATCGACAACTGCCCGCCGTTGGCCGTCACCGTTACCCCTTTGGGTCCGGTCACAATGCCCGCTGCACCCAATGCGGCCGTCAGGTCCGCAGCATATTTGGTCACCGTTTCGCCGGCCGTTATCGGCGGCGCGGTGATGGTGGCCATGCCTCCGGCGATGGCCGGCCCGGTTATCGTCAGATTTGTAGCCGGGTTCACCGTCGCGGTCGCCCCGAAGTCGTAGTTGATCGCGGTGTCCGCCAAATTCTGACTCACACCGCCGCTCAGCGAGATACTCGCGCCGACAATCGACAACTGATTATTGGAAGCGGAAACCGTCGTATTCGTGATGCCTGCTGCCGTCAGCGCAGCGGTCAGGTCCGCCGCATATTTTGTCACCGTTTCCCCGGCCGTAATCGTGGGGGCAACAATGGTCGCCCTGCCGCCTGCCGCCGTGGCCCCGGTGATCGTCAGGTTCGTTGCCGGATCGACCGTGCCGTTCGAGTTGAAGCCGTAAACATTCGTTGTCCCCTTCATGTCTTGCTGCACGCTGCCGGACGTCACCATCGTTGTCGGTCCGACAATCGACAACTGCCCACCGTTCGAGGAGACCGTGACGCCCGTGATGCCTGCTACGCCCAGCGCATTCGTCAGCGCCGTGGCGTATTGCGCCACTGTGACAGGCGGGGTAATCGTCGGGGCGACGATGGTCGCCGTGCCTCCGCCCACTGTTGGTCCTGTGATCGTCAAATTGGTCGCCGGATCAATCGTTGCCTGGGCGGTTAGTTGCGTAGTCGGGTCGGTATACGAACCGAACGTGTAGCTGGTTTGCGTGCCGCTGAAATCCTGATTCAAGTTGCCGGTGATCGACGCGGCGGCGGGTCCCGTAATCGATAGCCGGCCGTTGTTGTTCATAACCGTCACGTCGGTGATGCCGGCCGTGGTCAGCGCGCCCTGTAGCGCAGTTGCATAGTTGGCAACCGTCTCTCCCGCGGCGAATGGCGGCGCGGTCACCGGGCCAATGGCTCCTTCGGTAATCGCCAGCGTCGACGCCGGGTCCACTGTCGCCAGCGAGCCGCTGCTGGTGACAAAGTTGTAATTCATTGTGTTCCCGGCAACGTCCTGTTGCACAATGCCGGCCGCCGCCAGGGTGGCTGTCGGCCCGGAAATTTGAAGCTGAGTCCCGCTGGCGGTGATGTTCACACCCCCCGCGCCGGTTGCGATACCCGCCGTTGCCAATGCCCCCTGCAAGGCCGTGATGTACGTGGCCAGCGATTCTCCGGGGACTACTGCGGGCGCAACGATGGTCGCCGTTCCGCCTGCGGTTGCCGGCCCTGTAATCGTCAAGGTGGTTCCCGAGCCGACCGTGCCCGATGCGCCGAAGCCGTAAGTCAATGTAGTTGTCCCTGCAAGAGCGTTCGAACTCTGCGCCAGTGTGCTGGTAAGCGTTACCGGGATGGCTGCGGCCGAATTCAACGTGGAGGCACTTGCAGTGGCTGCCGGTGTCGCCGCAGTCAGCGTACTTAGAATCGTTGCCGGCGTCGGCGCAAAAACAGTCGCCCCTGTGGTAACGTTCGTCGCCAGCGGCGCCGCATTCACCGGCAGGGTCGCCCCCGCCGCGGCGGTTGCCGGAGCGGCTTGCAGGTTGTCGGGCAACGATATGCTATAGGACCACGCATTCGTGCCTACCTTTGTATAGGTGATCGTGGCCTGGTAGCTATTGCCCAGCGAGTCGTAGACAGGAACCGCGCCGGAGGCGCTCGCGCCGACTGGACTTTGGGAATTGAGAATCGCGTTCATGCCAAAGCTTGTTGTAGCCTTGGGCGGTTCCACCTGGTTTTCAGGAATGTTGATCGGCGCCAGTGACCCGTTCGTTTTCACTACACCGTTCAAGGTCGGGAAGCCCATCACGTTCAACCCATTCGAGGTAATCAGATTTCCCTTCGAGTCCATCTAGAAGTTGCCGGCTCGAGTCAGCAGGTTGCTGCTCCTATCGCTGATTACGAAGAAGCCCTTTCCCTGCAAGGCCACATCGGTGTCGACGCCGGTCGCATTGGGTGAGCCGTTGGAAAAGTTGGTCTCAATCGAGCTTACCTGCGTGCCCGAGCCCAACTGGATTGCGTTGCCCGACCCGGTCGAACCAATCTGCTGATAGAAGAGATCGGAGAAGTTGACGGATTGAGATTTGAATCCCGTGGTGTTCATGTTCGAGAGGTTGTTGGCGATGGTGTTCAAGGCCGTCGAGTCGGCATTTAATCCGGAAAGCGGGATAAAGAAACTGGGCATTACTTATCTCCTCTTGTCATCAAAGGTTGGCGCAGGCCTTCGCGGCCGGCTGGTGGACCAGCTTGACTAGTTGAATGTCGCCCCTCAAGGGCGTCTATCCTGTGTGAGTCCGTCCTCCCAGGGCTTGGGCAACGCGCTGAGCCGCGGGCTTGGCCTCGGGAATGCTGAGATTGCCTGGAGCGATCTTTGTTCCCGCCGCAGTGGTCTGCGCCGACGAAGTTGTGCCCCCCTTGATTGCCCCCGCTGGATTCTGCGCGATGGGCCTGACACCCGGGTTTTCCGCCAGTCTGCTTGTCGCCTTGGCGGCCTGGCCCGATGCTGAGCTCTTATCTGAAGCGGCAGGTGAGATCCCCAGCGCCGTGGACAAATTCTGATTGATCGAGATCAATTGCTCCAGGCTGTTGACCTGCACAAGCTGGTTGATGTACTGGTTGGGGTCGTTATTCGCGGTTGGGTCCTGGTTCTTCATCTCGGTTACCAACAGCGTGAGAAAGTCATTGGCCCCTATGTTGGCCGAAGTGCTGCTTGCGGCACTACTGTTGGCCCCGCTTGCCGCATTCGTCGCGCCCGACATCGGGCTCGCCTTAGCGCCCCCCTGGGCCTGTCCTGAGGACAGGGATTGATTCCACATTCCCAATGCTGCTGCCATTTCGCTTCCCTGCTTTCTGCCGCCAGCTCGCTGAACGGCCTGGCAGCCTTCCCGCTTTAGCTGGGGCTCAGGCCATGAGAGAAATATGAGTTCCCTTAGGCCAGTCCATTTGCCCGCTTGAATCCTGTGTGATTGATTGCGCCCGAATTCCTGTGCCGTCGGCGGATAACGATGCGGTCGGTGAATTCAGTTCCATCTTCGATTGGCGTGCAGATTGTCCTCGCTGTCCAGGGTCCTGTTGAGCCCCTTGATGCGCGCCCTGGTTGAAGCTCTGGTTGGAGTTTTGCCCGAGGCCCGCATCGGCCCCGCGGCCCTCGGGAGCAGCCAATGTAACGCTCCCCACCGCTGTGTGATGCTCCGCCATGTAGGCGTTCAAGCCTGCAATGTGCCCCCCAAGCGCTTGGGCCGCATCGGCTGACCCGGGCACCACGGTGGCATGAATTCCCGCTCCGCCTGCATCCGCCCGGACGCCTACCCAGCCGAGTGCAGGATCCTGGTAACCGGCTTCGGCATGCCGAGCGCCGGCGTGAGCCCAGGTTGTCCCCAACGGAACAGGCCCTCCGTCCAATGTGGCAAAGGCCTCGCGGGAGTCACGGTCGCTGGCTGCAGATCCCGGGATATCCGTTCCCGTCGCCGGGTTGAGGCTTCCGCGCAATACTGCCGGGTTGGCCGATTCGACCGCATTTACTGCGTTCAGGGCCGCCGCAACGGGTACACTTTCGGCCACAGGATTCCCATGCTGCGCCCACCCCGCAGGTCCGGCTGCGTCCGCCGTTTGCTTTACGGGCTCCGTCGCCTTCCGCATCCCGCCGCTTGGCGCTGCTTTCCCCTGAGTCGCTGGAATCGCTGTGCTTTGAACGAAGGACGAGTCCGCCGCAGTGACAACCGCCGCAGAAGGAGCCAACTCGCTGCTTCCAGCCGTGGGCACAGGCGTCTCCGTTTTCGGGTCCAGCTTGGGAATCTGGATCTGATTTGGAGTCGTGTACATGCTTTCCGCAGAAACGCGCGATGGCTCTGGAACAGTTGAGACTTCCTCATCGGATGTAGTTTTCAAGGCGCGAAAATCGGCCGGATCCGACGGTGAGGCGCCTATCTTATCTGGCGCGTAGTGTCCCGGTGCGACCCTGACTCCGGCGGCCGGCTCTGTTGGCGAGGTTTCGAGCTTGTCCGAGGCGTGGCGTCCCGATGCGATCCTGACTCCGGCATTCGGCTCTGAAATCGGCGTCTCGATCTTGTCCGAAGCGTGATGCCCGGATGCAACCCTCACCC
>PLZC01000446.1 GCA_003151985.1 Acidobacteriaceae bacterium | reverse complement strand
GCCGGCGACCAGGTGCGGCTCAAGTCCATGAACAAGGTGGCTACGGTGCAGCGCGAGGTGGAGAAGGACATCTTCGAAGTTGCGCTCGGCCCCATCAAGATGCGTGTCAAGCGCGACGACATCGCCGAGGTGCTGACCCCCGGCGACGTCCGCACAATGGAGCGGGCGGATCCGCTGGCCGCCGCGCGCAAGCAAAAGAATGTACACGTGACCGTAACCAGCGCCAACACGGACGACATGCGCATGGAGATCAACCTCATCGGCCGCACCGTCGATGAAGCGACCGAGGAACTGGAGAAATATCTTGACCGCGCTTTTCTCGCCGGGCTGCCGCGCATCCGTGTCATCCACGGCCACGGCGCCGGCATCCTTCGCCGCGGCGTTCGCGAATTCCTGAAGGGCCATCCCCACGTAGCCACGCTAGCCGAAGCCCCGCAAAACGAAGGCGGTCAGGGTGCCACGCTGGTCGAGTTGCGGCAGTAGTTGCAAAATAGCTACAACGTAGCTACAATTCTTGTTGTATCGGACTCCGAGGTAACGGAAGGGGTTTCTCTTGCAAGGACCGCCCTTCTGAAAGGGAATATCTGCTTCGGAGTTTTGTGAGAGTTACCGGCGGGAGTTAAGACAAGGCTCGCTGGTTCCTCTCGCTGTGCCCTCGCCCTTGGGCACTCTAGGTCTCTTGCGGATGCTAAGTAAATATCCGACGAGGTTTAGGAGCCAATGGCTGAGATTCAATTTGATTGGGACGCAGAGAACATTGGGCATTTCGCAAAACACCAGATCAGTCCGTCTGAGGCCGAACAAGTAATCCTGAACAGGCCCGTTGATCTTGAGGTAGAGTTTCGCGAAGGCGAAGAACGGGCTCCTCAGGTGGGCGAGACCGATGCGGGCAGGATTCTGATCGTAGTTTCAACGATGCGGGGCAAGAAGATTCGCGTCGTCACGGCTTGGCCTGCGAAAGAAAGACTGCGGCGCTACTTCCAAACACAGAAGAGGAATGGCAATGTTGGAAGAATTGAAGAACAAGACCTTCGCGAATGAGGCAGAAGAGGCCGCGTGGTGGGAGTCGCACGAGGACGAACTTGCCGACGAGTTTGAGAAGGCCACCGCTGAAGGGCGAGTCGGTATCGGCACAGTCGCCAAGCGAGCAGCCTTGGCTTCAACCACCATCCGCCTCGACCCCGAAGACATCGCCAAGGCGCGTGTGCAGGCGGCCGAACGAGGTCTACGCTACCAGACTTATCTGAAAATGATCATTCACGAGGCCCTTCGTAACTCGGAAAAGGGGCGGAAGAACGCAACGCCCTAGCTAGACATGTATTCCGCCATGCGCCCCATCGCCAGGCCGCCGCCCGCCCTTTCATAAATCTGTGCCCGCCATCGTGTTCCCAAACCGTGGTCAAGCAGGGGACTTATGCGACCACTTGTTTGGCGTTTTTTGCCTTATACATGGCGGCGTCGGCGGCGTTGAGCAGGCTGTCTTTGGATGCGCCGTTCTCAGGGTAGAGAGCAATGCCAACACTGGCGGAGCCGTGCATGACGAAGCCGTTAGTAGAAAAAGATTCGTCGAAGCTGTGCTCCAGGCGCTGAGCGATTTCCTCGACCTCCGCGCGGTTGCGCACGACAGGGACCAGAACGGCAAATTCATCGCCACCGAGCCTGGCCAGCATGTCGGCTGAGCGCAGCTGTCGCTTCATTCGGCGCGCGATTTCCTGGAGATAGAGGTCGCCGTTCTGATGTCCGTAACGATCATTGACTTCTTTGAATTTGTCGAGGTCGATGTAAATGAGCCCGAAGATGCCGGCCTTCAAGCGCGCATCGGCAATTTGAACTTCCAGTTGTTTGTCGAGGGAGAACCGATTGTGAATGTCGGTCAGCAGATCGAACTCTGAGCGATGCAGCAGGTCTGAGTAGAGTTTTCTGCTTTCGATGGCCAGCGCTGCCAGGCGCGTTCCCAGGGAAAAGGCATCAGACTCCCTGGCAACGGGCAATGACGGCGGATCTAGGACGGCAAACAATGCGCCCAGCGGCGGCCCGGAACGGGCGAGGATAGGCTCGCGGACCACACGGCGGCTCTCGAGATCCGCGGGACGATTTCCCAGGCGTGCTCCATCGGTCACCTCGCACCAGCAGGGGGCGCCATCGAGCATGAAGGAGGCCATCTCCGTGACTTCTTCAAGGACCTCGGCCAGCGGCCTCGATCCGTTGATGTCTTCGAGAATGCGGCTGCGCCTCCGTTCCAAAGCAGCTTCAGCCTCGATGCGAGCGGCCAACGCTACCGTTTGCCGCCGTATCTTGCGTTCCAAGGTCCAGCTTCTTGCGCCCGCGGCGAACACCGCGAGGACCAGGAATGTGATGAGAATCATCAAATTGCGGATATTGAGCCAAGGAGCCGGGGCAATTACGGTGATGTCGTCGAACGTCCGCAGCAGGACGTTGAAGGGCGCCTTCCCGGAGAAGAGCGCGGTGTCCTGGAGGATGCAGATACCGGTGACGCGGACCGTGGTTCCGAGGGGGATTTCCCTCATCGGCGGAATTGATACCTGGCTGGTTGAGTCCGGATGGTGAAAGATGGCGGAGAACAGTTGTGTGTTGTGAGCCAGGACATATTCATCCTGCGAAGCTCCCCGGGTCTCCATCACCACCTGACCCTCGACGGAAACCAGATCGTAATGATGCATTCCGGCCACGTCGGCGTCGGCCAGTTGCTGCCAGGTCACATTCAGCGGAGCGACGGGCGCCGGCGTTTTGCTGTCCCAGACCTCCGCATGGGTGAGGGTGGGAGAACCGCTTGCGACATCGGGGATGCCCGTTGCGTCCGCCAGGTCACCGATCCGCAATGGCGCGTCGGTAAGGCTTTCGATCCACAGGCTTTCAGCACCGCTCTGCAGCACGATGGCCGAGCCCGGCCGATAGTAACCAGGCTGATAGTAGGTGATGGTGCCTTGTACGCGGACTCGCGGAGTGAGGTCGCGAACGTGATGACCTGCGAGGACCTTGTCCATCGGCGTGATGGGGAGGGTCCATGGACTGGCGCCGGCGCGCTTGAGAACCTTGACACTGGAAAATGTGAATGTACGAAGCAAAACGCCGGTTTGATGCCACTTGCCGTCGTAGCTTCCGCCTGCCGCGCCCGTGACCTCCACGTCGTCGTCCAGCAGGTCCTTGAGGGCGTTCTCGTCCAAGCTGTTCACGATAACATCAACGTAACCGCCGTCGGTGATCAACTCCAGGTAGGAAACGCGAGGCGTGAAGGAGGGACTGGTGCGCACATCGGGGCGCAAGACCAGGTTGGCGGCGCTAACCCGGCCCCGGACGGTGACCAGGATGCAGTCGAGCTTTCCGCTCATTAACTCATCGAAGCCGGCTGCAAGGGCTTTGGGCAGGATGCCATGGTGGAGCAGGGTGATGCTGTCGCTGATCACATCGGGGCTGAATTCAGCGTGCGTAACTCCCTTGATCAGGATGCGGTCGCCAGCCAGAAGTTGGGCGCCAACGGGAGTATAAACAAAGATCGCCTGGTCGCCATCCTGGACGAATAGATAGCGGAAATCCGGGTGGAAGTAGGTAACGGTGCCTTCAAAGGCGACCGGGACAGCCCGGCTGGCGTCGGCTTTGCCGAGGGCGCGGATGGCAGGAATGGTAGTGAGCGGGGCGGGGTTCGCCGCCCAAGCAGCCGCGGCCCATCCCAGAACCATCAAGCCGGCGGCAATCGCTTTCTTCATTGAAACCTATCCGTAAGGGGCGAACAAAATCCGGCCCCTGCTATGGCTTATCGGCTGCATTTGTCGAATATATCAACAGGAGCTGAATAAGAACCAGGTTGCGCCAAGCGTTGTCTTCAAGTCTAAGAAAGCAGGCCCGGCTTGGAGCCGGGCCTGCCTGGTTGCACTTCGATTTGAGAAGCGAGGAAGTTCAGAGCAGCCGGATGGTTATTCCGCCGCCATCTCTTCGGCTTCGCCTTCCTGGCGCATAAGCTCCAGTTCGCGCTCGGCCGCTTCGATTTCCGCGCTGACTTCCTGCTGTACACGAGCCGCTGCTTCCTCGAGCTCGGGTGAGAGCTGGACGTTGCGGTAGTACTCGAGACCCGTGCCGGCAGGAATGAGGCGACCCACAATCACGTTCTCCTTCAGGCCGCGAAGGTTGTCGATGGCGCCGTTGATGCTGGCTTCCGTCAACACACGAGTCGTCTCCTGGAAGCTGGCCGCGGAGATGAA
>PLZC01000351.1:2204-3319 GCA_003151985.1 Acidobacteriaceae bacterium | reverse complement strand
CAGCAGGCGCATGGAAATACCGAACTGGTGTTCGAGTACGAGAAGATCCTGAACCGGGTGAAGTATTCACGGGAGTCCGTCATTAAGATGAACGACCGGCACTTCACAGAGCCGGTCGATGAGATTTCAGGCACCGTCGATGAGGTTTCCCCCGGCGGCATTCAGTCAATGATCTGGTGATCTTCTCATGGGCCGGTCATGGAGATCGGATGAATGTTCTATGGGGCGTCGGGATAATTGGAGGGATTGATTGGTTCTCTCTTCTCGCCCGGTTTGAAATCAATCAGTGTGGTCCTCAATGAGATATTCATGCCGGGTAGAGTGGACGACTTCTTGACGCCAGCCGGATGATTGAATCGAGTGGGCGACGCAAATTGAACCTTTGCGAGTTTGTTCCAGCGCCGCGGATCCTTCTTGTCAAACATAGATCCTTCTATTCGCCGCCCGGCCGCCGTGGCGCGCTGGGCGCGTCTGCTGACACTTCAGATCTGTAGCACAGCGTCAGTACCCCAAAGATGCCTTCATTTCGTCTCGTGCATGGGCGGACTGTGGGCATCGATTCTCAGGGTCGCACCGGTTCCTTACCTCCGGGACCCTGGGGCGTTTTTCGGTACTGATGCAAAGACGAACTGATTATTCGGAATGCAGAATTCTTGCTACGTCAAGCTGAAAGGCTCGACGGATTGGCAGCAACGCAGCCGTGGCCAGGATCGCAATTAGGAAGGCAATCGCACCCAAGTAGCTGATTGGATCCAGTCCGCTGATACCGTAGAGTCCACGACGCAGTACTTGCGAGAGGCCGGCGGTTATGGCCACTCCAGTAACCAGTCCGATCAGGACGGGCCACGCAAATCTGCGCAACACAGCGGAGAAAATCTCTGTGCGATTGGCTCCGAGCGCGAGACGGATCGCGATCTCTTTGGATTGTTGTGATACGGCGTAGGTGACAAGACCTAGAAGGCCAACGACCGCGAGGAAGATTGCGATGCTGCCGAGCAGGCTGATGATCGTCGCGATCTGTTCCACCTGGGAGACACTCTTGCGGAAGCCGGCTGTGAGCGGGGTAATGGTTGGATAGAGTCCAGTGCCGATGCCGCCTGCAATCGCCTTGACGG
>PLZC01000351.1:0-2173 GCA_003151985.1 Acidobacteriaceae bacterium | reverse complement strand
GGCCACCGCTTGCGGGCCAGCGATTCGCCCAGGATAACCACATCTTTCTCGCCGGCGCGGAAATAGCGGCCACGCAGCAATGGAATTCGCATCGTCTGGAAGAACTCCGGGCCAACCCAGTTGGGGTAGATCATGATGCGGCGGCCGTCAACGTCGATGCCGGTCATCATAACTTCCGTGTTCACCAGGGGAGGAACCCTCGCTATCGAGACGAAAGTCACGCCGGGAACTGTCCGCAGTCTGTTCTGCAACTGATCGAGGTAGGCCTGCGCCTGGGCAGACACGAACCCATGCTCACTCATTCCTGGATCGATTGACAACACCTGCTCATAACCAAATCCAGGGTCGGAATACAGTGTGTGCAGGGTCGCGCGTACCAACAATCCAGCCAGGATGAGCAGTACACAACTAGCACCCACCTGCGCACAGACGACGAACTGGTGCCAGACTGAGCGATTCTTTTTCAGGCGGATCATCTGCAGCGTGGGCAGCAATCCAAAAACGAGCGCTGCGACAAAGCCCATGGCGGTGGTGAATAAGAAAACTCGCCAGTCGGGCAGCGCACTCATCCATGACGGGGCATTTGAATACACCAGCACGAGGCGTAGGACGCCGTAGCTTAGTGGCAATGCGGCAATCGAGCCAAGCAAGCCCAGCAGCAGGTTTTCAGTAAGCAGTTGACGGAAGACGCGCAACTTGCGAGCGCCAAGGTCAAACCGGAGCTGGATTTCCCGTTGCCTGCCGGCTCCGCGCGCCATCAATAACCCGCCGAGATTGGCGCAGGCAATTGCGAGGATGAGGAACACTAGAAGCGCGACGAGAGCGAGGACTGGCGCCCCATCCTCAAGCGAGAGGAAATGAGCGCCGGGGGTGACGATAATGTGCTCGTGGTCCCAGATCACGGCCGGGTAAAGCTTGCGCAGTTGGTCGGTCAGTGAAAGCAGCTCTTGTTCGGCCTTCGACGGGCTGACGCCCCGTGCGAGGCGTCCCCACATGATGATCAGTCCATCGAATTTCGGATCGGTCAGAGATTTGCTGCCTTCCACAAAATAAGAATGCTGCAAAAGAGGAAGCCAAACATCTGGATTCTCCGTACCAAGGTTTGCGTAAGACTCCGAGGTTACACCGATCACCGTAACTTGCTTACCAGCGAGATGAATCGTCTTGCCGACGATCGATGGATCGCTGTCGAACTTTCGTTGCCAAAAGCGGAAGCTCAGAACAGCGACTGGAGGGGAGCCGGAAGGATCCTCGCGTGCGGGTGAGAACAGGCGTCCAATCGCGGCGGATCCACCAATCTCGGTGAAGTAGTTTGAGGTGACAAAGCTGGGGTGGATGCGTTGCTCATCCTGGTCCAAAACCATGGGAGCGCCACTCATGGTTGCCATCACGGCAGAGAGCGATCTTGCGTTGTCACGGTAGTAGGCGATCGATGCATAAGGCACGCCAGGTGTAGTGTTCTCAGGTGACCGCCGCTGAATGCCGACCAATGTCGCCGGATCGCGCACTGGGATCGATTGCAGGGCGATGAGGTTGTAAAGGCTGAACGCCATGGTGCTCACTCCGATGCCGAGCGCGAGCACCAGGATAGCAGTGATTGAAAATCCGGGCGATCTGGCCAGGATGCGCGCACCGAAGCGCAGGTCCTGCAAGATGGACGCAAGCCAGAGCGTACCGCGGCTTTCGCGGCAGTCTTCCTTGATCTGCTCGAGACCTCCGAATTCAAGCCGGGTTGCCCGGCGCGCTTCGGCTTCGGTTAAGCCCGCTTGAATCTTGTCCGCTACCTGCGTTTCGAAATGAAAGCGAAGCTCGGCGTCGAGCTCTTTCTCCATCCGACCTGTTTTTGAAAGCCGCTGAAACCAGTTCATGAGGGTTCTCCAAGTGGGTGTTGCAGGATCATGGCCACGACTTCAGTCAGGCGCTCCCAGCTCTCAGTTTCGGTCTTGAGTTGAGTGCGGCCCTTTGCCGTCAGCCGATAAAACTTTGCCTCGCGGCCCGTCTCGGTCGGACCCCATTCGGCGGCGAGAAAATTCTTGTTTTCCAGGCGGTGGAGAGCGGGATACAGTGAGCCCTGTTGGATCTGCAGCACTTCTTTCGAAATCATTTGAATGTGCTGCGCAATCGCATAACCGTGAATCGGCCCGAGCGCGACGACACGAAGAATGAGCAGGTC
>PLZC01000255.1 GCA_003151985.1 Acidobacteriaceae bacterium | reverse complement strand
AGAGCGGAGTCTCCTTGGTGTAGAGCTTGACGCGGCGCACCAGCGACGGAGAAAAGCGATTGAGGAAGCGCACGATGCGCTCGTAGTTCTCTTCCGAATCCACCCAGATATTCGAGAAATTCGAGCTCACCTGGTCGCGCAGAATCCGCTCGATGAGCGACAGATCGTGATAGATGAGCGCCGGCGACTTGGACGTGTCGGAGCGCATCTTGATCTCGTCCCACAAGTGCAGGAGGAAGCGCAGGTCGGCCCGCAAATCTTCCTCGGACGCGCCCTCGGCGGCGGTGCGCACAATAAAACCGCCTGCGGCGTCGGCGCGCTCGCTTACCAAAACCCTCTTCAGCCGCTGCCTCTCCTCTTCGGATGAGATTTTGCGGCTTACGCCGATGTGGCTCACCGTCGGCATGAAAACCAGGAAGCGCCCCGGCAATGCGATGTGGCTCGTGATCCGCGCGCCCTTCTTGGCGATCGGCTCCTTGGCAATCTGCACCAGGATCTCCTGGCCGGGCTTCAGCAGGTCGCTGATAATCGGCAGGTCGGAGGTCTGCATCGAGCGCCGCGCCGGTCCCCGTCCCTTCCCGGGACCGCCAAAGCCACCCTGGCCACCCTGGCCTCCTTGTCCGCCCCGCCCTCCGCGGCGTCCGCGGCCACCCCGGTCGGGCCGCTGCTGAGCCCCGCCTGGGGCAGGCTGGCCCTCTGCCACGGCGTCCTCATCCTCGTCTTCGTCGTCGAATCCGTCTTCGCCGCCCTTCTCGTCGAAGTTCAACTGAATGCGGTGGTCGAGGTGGGCCTCCTGGAGCATCTCGCCCAAGTCGCCGGAGCGAAGTTGAACCGGCAGCGTCTCCTCTTCAAAGTCGTCAAGGTCGTGGTCTTCGGCTTTTCCGTGACGGTGAGGATGCGGAGCCTCGAACTCTTCTCCCTCAATCAGTTCTTCTTCAATCACGCCTTTGCCCGGGGCATAGGCCGAGACAGAAAGCACGGAAGCGGGTTTCGCCATGGCGGCCGCTTCTTCTTCCTTCTTCTTCTTGCCCAGGTCCAGCCCGAAGATACGGAAACCGCTGGGCGGCGCTGTGTCCACATTGTGCGAGGCAGATGCGTCGGTCTTCGGCTCGGCAGGCGGCTCAGATTCAGCCGATTCCTTCCCGGCGGATTCGTGCTTGTGAGGCGTATTCGGTACAGGTTCAGTTGGCGCGGGCTCCCCGTCAGCCTCATCTTGCCTTGTCACGGGAGATGCTACCGGCTCATCCGCCGAGGGCTGCTCAATCTCAGGCTCTATGGTGTAGTCCTCTGTTTTTGATGGGACCGGCTTTTCCGCTGCAACTTCGACTTCGTACGGCTCAGGGGCATCTTCCGCCGTCTCCTCGAACTCGTCATCTTCCGGTTCGGGAGCAAGATCTTCCTCGGTGAGCCCTTCTACCTCTTCATCTTGCACAGCCGCCGATTCCAATTCCGCCGTGGTCATTTCTTCCACGAAGGCTTCCTCTTCGATCTCATCGGCTGCCGCATAGCTCTCCTGCGGCTCGGCCTCCCTTGAAGGCTCGGCCTCGTGGCTGCGATGTTTCGACAGTGACTCGCCCGGCAGCAAGCCGCTGCCATCCCACTGAATGGGCTTCTCGATCAACGTTGAAGGCTTGAAAGTGCTCGATGGCCGAACCGGAGGGGCGGTTTCACGCGCCGGCGCATCCGCTGCCGCCGGTGTTCCGCCGTACTTTGAGAGCGACTCACCCGGCAAAACGAACGGGACCGGAGCCCTGTCAATGCGGGGCGCAGGCGCGGACAAAGGCGCCGCACCGGCCTGTGCCTGCCGGCCACCCGAGGGAGTAGCTTCAGCTTCCTGGGGAGTTCTCTCCGTGGCGGCGGCACCCGCCCAGGGCTTTTCGCTCGAGACCCCTGCTGAGGCTTGAATCTCAGGCGCGTCCGCTTCCGTGGCGGTTTCGCTGTAGGTTGGTCTTGATTCCTGACTTTCACCTTGCCCGTCGCCCGCACCGGACGAGCCCCGGCCTCCGCGGCGGCGACGCCGTCCACGCCACCTTTTCGCTCCCGGTTCGTTGGATTCTTCCTGCGATGAAGCAGTGCGTTCAGAAACCCCGGTTGATTCCTGAGGAGCCGCGTAAGAGTCGGAAGCCTCGGGAATGGCCTCGATCACTACGGGCCGGTTTATTCGGCCAGAACGGTCCTGAGGCCGGTCCTGAACACGGTCAGGCGTCCGATCCGGAGCCCGTTCCTGTCTGGGTTCCGGCTTTTGGGCCGGTCGCGCGCCACCACGATCCTCTTGGCGTCCGCCATTCTTGTCCGGGCCAGTTGTGTGCCGCACCTCGCGCGGGGCCTGATTGCCGCCCATCGCCGCTGCTTTCTCCAACTCGTCGGTCTCTTCCGAGTCCTCGAGTTCGAGAAAGTCGGTTACATAAAGGAAGGCGTCGCGTTCCAGGCCCAGGTCCACAAAGGCGGACTGCATGCCGGGCAGGACGCGGGTGACGCGCCCGTTGTAAATCGACCCCGCAAGGGTGTATTCGTTTTCTCGCTCGTAGTAGATTTCCGCGAGTTGATCGTCTTCAAGAATCGCAAGCCGCGTTTCGTGCGGCGTGCTGGAGATACAAATCTCTTTTGCCATCTTACCTTTCCGCCCGGCGGTGTTTGCCTGCCGGAGCCTAGGGCAAGGGCGGATGGAGAGGCTCAAAACCGGGAGGAATGGGAATGTGCTGAAGGGATGACCCGTGCATTGCCAGCCTGCCTGTGGCCGCGCGGTTGGCGCCCGGGGTGGGCGGCGAACTGCGCAAGCTTTGGCGGATGTCGAAAGGAACCAGCCAAACAAGCCTTGCTATACGGTAATCCGATTGCAGAGAGTTTGTGGCCACCGCAGCCATCGGCGAAGCCTCTTCGCCTTTGGCCAGTACTCCAGGCGGTGCCGTTCCACGGTTGGCGTGAGCACAGTGCTTCCGCACGGTCAGGCTGGCGCTAATCCGCCCCAAATCCTTCGTGCGATCCGTGCAACTCGTACGCTGCCAACGCCGGGGTCCCCAGTGACAGGTCTTCGTCGCTGGGGTGGACCGGTCTGCCCGTCTCTGCGTGCTCATGAACCCTTGTCCTGCCGGGCTCGAGATCCATCCAGACCTGGCCGGCTTCAGCTTTTTCAGAAATGGCGTAGACCAAAGGTCCACTTCTTTTCTGGAATTGCCCTAAATGCTTTGAAAATAATCCTCTTGCGGTCCGGACAGTTCCGGGAACACAAGAGCCAACCCCATTGCCTCAGTTCACAAACCGGCGCATGCGCACATTCATCGCCGCGCCCAGCGCCAGGAACGTGAACAACACCGAAGATCCGCCGTAACTCATTAGTGGCAAGGGGATTCCGGTGACTGGCATGAACCCGATGACCATGCCCACGTTGACCGCGATCTGAAAGGTCAACACAGCCACGACTCCCATGATAATCAGTGAGCCGGACAGGTCTGCGGCTGTTTGAGCGTTCTGAATCAAACGCATCAATATGAAAAAGTATAACAGCAGCACGAATAGCGAGCCCACAAACCCGTGCTCCTCCCCAAATGCGGCAAAAATAAAGTCCGCATGGGGAATCGGCAAAAAGTCCCCTTGCGTTTGCGTGCCCTTCTCCGCGCCTTTCCCCCATACTCCGCCGGAACCCACCGCGATGAGCGACTGCCGTATCTGGTACCCGGCGCCTTTCGGGTCGTTATCGGGATTCACAAAGCTGGTCAACCTGGCTTTCTGGTAAGGCTTCAGTACCTTTCCGCTGGTCCACGCGCCGGCAACAAGCACCACGCAGCAAGTCATTAGAATCAACGCCTGACGCAGGTTGATACCGCCCAGAAATAGCCCAGCCACAAGAATCGGCACGTAGGTCAGGGTAGTGCCCATGTCCGGCTGGATCAGCACCAGCACCATGGGAATCCCCACCATGACGAATGCCTTGAAGATGTCCCTCCACGACAGCCGACGCCCGCCCAGGTTTGCAAAGTAGCGGGCCACAGCCAGAATCAGTATCAGCTTCACCCACTCCGACGGCTGGAAGTGCATGGGGCCAACCTTGATCCATCGCCGCGCGCCCAGCACCTTGGTTCCCACCAGCTTTACCGCCACCAGCGCGATAAGGCACACGCCATACGCCCACGGAACCAGGTCGATCAGCTTGTGGTAGTCGATCTTGGCAAAGATGAACATGGCCACCACGCCGCCGCAGATCCAGAGCATCTGCTTGGTGTGGAAGCCGGAATACTTGGTATGCATCGTTGCCGAGTAGATCTCAAGAACCGAGATCGTACACAGCAGCATCACCATGCCCAGCAGTGGCCAATCGAAGTCCCGGAAGCCGAGAAACCGCCGCATCACCGCTGCCTTTCACGGAACCGCAGCGGCATCCAGGCCGTGAACCTCGCAGCCAACGGAAGTGCTGCACTCCCGATTGCCCTGGGCCCACCGGCTGCGCAAAAACCTTCTCGCATGAAGGCTCTGTAACTGGGCACGACCTCATCCTTGCCGATATTTGGTGCTTTGTAACAGGGCACGACTTCAGTCGTGCCGATAGCGCCTACAAAATGATCGGGCTTTAGCCCCTGCGGGATGCTCTTTGGGTCAATTTCCGTCGCCATCCCCAAGGCCTTTTCCGGATCGACGAAGAAATGTCCCCCGTGAAGCTCGGAATCCTCCTCAGCCCCGGCTCCCTTTCCCCGCGCAGCCGGCTTAGGGTCGGACCAAACCGCCCCCACCTCGACCGGTTTGTTTTCACCGGCCTTCTCCATAAGGTTGTGTTCCTGCCTTCTCTTCTTCTCCACATAGAGCGCCACAAGCTTGGCCGCGATCTTGGCCGAGTTCGAACCCCAGTCGCCATGTTCCTGGAGAACTGCAACCACCAATTCGGGATTGCGACGGGGAACCATGCCCACGAACCAGGAATTCGGCGTTTTCGCTCCACCTTTCACGTGGGTGTCGCCGCTTCCAACCACCTGCGCTGTCCCCGTCTTGCCGGCAAAGTCCACGCCATCGATGTGCGCGGCGGCGGCCGTACCGGTTGTCGTGGCTGCAGCCATGCCGTCCGTGATCGTCATCCAGGTGTCCGGGTTCAGCGGAAGATCCGATTCTCCCGCCCCTGGGAATGAGTCCAGTACCGCCTGCCGGAATTGGGCCGGAACTTGATCTGGCACCACCACATGGGGACGCACCAAATGACCATTGGAAGCGATCCCCGCCAGCGCGCGCGCCAGTTGCAGTGGCGTAACCTGAGTCTCGCCCTGCCCGATGCCCACAGAAATCGTGCTGCCGGCATAATACTTCTGGTGGAAGTTCTTCATCTCCCACTTGGTGGAAGGCATGATGCCGGCCATCTCGGCAGGCAGGTCGATACCCGTCTTCGAGCCCAGTCCCAGCGCTGTAGCGTATTTGGCAATCGTATCGATGCCCAGCCTTTGCGCCAGGGTGTAGAAGAACGTATCGCACGACAGCGGAATCGCCTGCTCAATGCTCAGCACGCCATGGTGCTTGTCGCAGTGGAAGAAACGCCCGTAGAACGTGCCTCCGCCCACGCAATTCACGCGCATGTTCTGCGCTACGCCTTCTTGCAGTCCAGCCGCCGACATGATGATTTTGAACGTGGACCCGGGCGCAAGCTGATCCTGAATCGCCTTGTTCATCAGCGGGTGCCCGGGGTCCGTGATCAGCTTGTTCCAGTCGGCGCGATGGATACGTACCGCGAACGCATTTGGGTCGAAACTGGGGTGCGACACCATGGCCAGAATCTCGCCGTTCCTAGGGTCCATTGCCACAACCGCGCCATTCGCTTCGCCCAGGGCCAACTCCGCGGTCCTCTGCAGGTCGATGTCGATGGTGAGTTTCAGGTCCTGACCGGGAATCGCGTGCTGCGTCCGCAGATAGCCCACTTCGCGCCCGCGGCTGTCCACAATCACGTCGCGCGACCCGTCCTGCCCCCTTAGCAACTCGTCGTAGGTCTCTTCCACGCCCGCCTTGCCCACCATCGCCCCTGGCTCGTAGGCGGCATAGCGCGAGTTATTCAAATCTTCCTCGCTCACCTCGCCCACATAACCAATCAAGTGCGCCGCAAACCCATCGCGAGGATACAGCCTCCGCTCCTCGTCGATGGTCTCCAGTTCCGGCAGTTCGTTCCGGTGCGCCTCGATAAAGGCAACCTCGTCCGCCGTAATGTCCTGCTTGATGGGGATGGGCTGATACCCTGGCGCGGCCCGATAATGCCGCAGCGTCGCACGCAGGTCTTCCAGGTCGAGATTGAGCCCGCGCGCAATCAGCGGCAGGTCGGCGTCCACGTTGTGGTTCTGTTCACGGACCAGAAAACAGGAGACAGAGGGGTAGTTGTCCACCACAAGCCGCTCTTCACGATCAAAAAGCTTGCCTCGCGCGGCCATCACCGGGACTTTGCGAATGCGGTTCTGCTCGGCCAGCATGCGGAAATTCTCCGCGCCCAGCACTTGCAGCCGCCACAATCCCGCCGTCAAACCCAGCATCAGCAACAGAATGCCGTATTGCGCCACCGTGAACATCAAGGTGGGCAGCTTCTCGGCGCGGTTAGCCCGGTTGGAAAAATCCTCAGAAAACATAGCCACTACGCCCTTAGAATACCGCTAATTTCGCTAATTCAGCGTCTTTCTCGTTCCCTCGTTCCATGGCCTCTAGTCCCTCACCCGCGCCCGGTCCAGCAGCGGAAACAGCATGAACGCAATCGCCGTGTTCCCCACCGCCTTCAGGAACTCGGAAAGCAGGTTCCATTCCAGATCGAATCCCAACAGGACGCGGTTAATAAAGATAAACATCACGCTCGTAAGCAACGAAAGAAGGAAGCTCAAAATCACCCGGATGGGGAGGTTATCCACCTCGATGTAAATTCTCAGCGATGCCGCCAGAAAACCGGCCACTGTCTTCGTAATGCCGTTGATGCCGATGGCGTGGTGGCCAAGCGCGTCTTCAAACAAACCCAGCACTGCGCCTGTCATCATTCCCTGGATCGGGCTCCGCCGCCCGAGCGCGAAGTAGATGGTCACCAGCAGCGGCAGGTCGAACCAGACATGCCCCCTCAGCAGGCGCGGCAGCCAGGCTTGCAACACCAGGGCCACCAGCGGCACCAGCGCATACATCAGCAGGGGATAGCGCTGAGCCTCAATATCGCGGTGCATGGACGCGCCCAGGACAGCCATGATTATGGATTCCTCCGCGGCGCGGTGCCTTGCCCTGGCTTTGAATCAGTCTTTGGCGCCGGCTTGGCCGGCGAACTGCCCGGCCTGGCCGTAGTCTTGTCTGTCTTCGGTTTGGCCTTCACGTCCGGCTTTGCGGACGCGTTCGCACTGGGCGCCGCAGCTTGCTTCGTGTCCTCCGGAACCGCCGCTCCACCCGGTGTATACCGGTCCGGGTGCAGCGGCGGAGCAGTCTTCACCGGCGGGCTCACCGCCGCGGGGCTGCCCGGCGCCACCGGCGGGGCTGGGGGAGCATTGGGATCCGTAAGCCCAGGGAGCCGCTCGCCCATGATCTCCGAAGCCTTCTTCTGCTCCTTGATTGCCGCCGCCTCTGCGCCCATGAGCGCCTCGCTGGTCGCCAGGTCCTGCTGTTGTTTGGGAGAGAAGCGAGGCTGTGTCGACGTAATCACAAGCACTTCGTCCAACTGCGCCATGTGCGCTGCAGGGGTCACAATCACAAAGATGAACGAGTCGCGATCCGGGTCCCGCACCACTTTGTCCACTACGCCCACCGGCAATCCACGCGGGAAAATCTGGTCGCCTCCGGCCGTAAGCACCTTTTCGCCTGGCTTGATCCGCTGGTCCGCCAGCAGGCCCACAATCTGCGGCTGCCCCGCCGCATTGCCGCGAAGTACCCCTCGAATCCGCGTCGTCTCCAGAATCACGCCCGCGCCGCTCGTCTGGTCGTTAATTGCCAGCACCTGGGCTGAGTTCCTGAACACCTCGCGAACCTTGCCCACAATCCCATCCGCAGTAATCACCGCCATGTCTCGCTCCAGCCCGTCAGCCGAGCCCTTGTCGAGATAGAAGACACGGGATTGCTCGCTGCCGCTCGAGCCGATTGCCTGCGCTGCCTTTGTGGTGTAAATGTACTTTTGCTGGAAATCCAGAAGCGCCTGCAGGCGCTGTCCTTGGCGCGCGTCCTCAAGCAGAGAGGCCTGCTCCAACCGCAACCGCCCAATTGTCTTTTCAAGTTCCTGGTTCTCTTCATGCACGTGGCGCAGGTCAAGATAACTTTGCCACAAACCCAGGCTACCGGTCTTCGATGAGTGGATCAGCAACTCCGGCGGCGTAACAATCGCATTGGCCCACATCCGGATAAGCCGTACGCCCGAAGGATCGCGCGCATCAAGCGAGCTGCGCCCGCCATCGGTCCGCCGCACTTGAACGGCAAGGCCAACCAGTTGCGCTACCAGCATCGCCAGCAGCACCAGCAGGTTTCGATAGCGGACAAGAAAAGGTTCCATGGCGATTCAGAGATCAGAGATCAGGGTTCAGGGATCAGGGAAAAGGAGCCCGCAATCCGCACTATTTCTTGACTAAGCCGCGCCCGCGTTTCGAGTTCATCGCCTTCTAGAAGAACGGCCATACCTGTACCGCCAATTTGGGACCAGATATTTTCGAATTCCTTCAGCAGGCCCAAATTGAGGTCTGGGGCCTTCTGATCTCTGACCCCTGATCTCTGATCTCTGATCTCTGTCTTAATCAATCTTTATCTTACGTAGCAGCTTGAAGTCGGAGAGCATCTTGCCCGTTCCCAGTACCACGGAAGCCAGCGGGTCGTCGGCGACTGAAACCGGCAGTCCTGTCTCTTCTCTAATCCGCTTGTCCAGGTTCTTGATCAATGCGCCTCCGCCCGTCAGCACAATTCCTCGGTCGCTGATGTCCGCCGACAGCTCGGGAGGCGTACGCTCCAGCGCCACGCGAATCGCGTTCATGATCACGGCGATGCACTCACCCAGCGCCTCGCGCACTTCACTGTCGTCGATAGTGATGGTCTTGGGCACGCCCTCAATCAGGTTGCGCCCCTTGATCTCCATGCTCATCGGCTTATCCAGCGGAAATGCCGATCCAATCTCGATCTTGATGTGCTCGGCGGTCCGTTCGCCGATCAGCAGGTTGTACTTTCGCTTCAGATAGTTGGTAATGGCCTCGTCCATCTGGTTTCCGGCCATGCGCACTGACCGTGAGTAGACAATGCCCGACAGAGAAATCACCGCAATATCGGTTGTCCCGCCGCCGATGTCGACCACCATGTTTCCCGAAGGTTCGGTAATAGGCAGGCCGGCGCCAATTGCCGCCACCATGGCCTGTTCCACGAGATAGACTTCGCTCGCCTTGGCCCGGTATGCCGAGTCTTCAACGGCGCGCTTTTCTACCTGCGTTATCTCTGAGGGCACGCCGATCACGATGCGCGGATGGACCAGCATCTTGCGATTGTGCGCCTTCTGGATGAAGTAATTGAGCATCTTTTCGGTGACTTTGAAGTCCGCGATGACGCCGTCTTTCATGGGCTTGATGGCCACGATGTTGCCGGGTGTCCGGCCCAGCATTTCCTTGGCTTCCTTGCCCACGGCTTCCACTTCGCCAGTGTTCTTGTTGATGGCCACAATGGAGGGCTCGTTGACAACGATACCCTTACCGGCCGCGTAGACCAGGGTGTTGGCCGTGCCTAGATCGATAGCCAGGTCGCTGGAAAACATGCTGAAGAGCGA